>NZ_JBKFTN010000016.1:0-161571 GCF_050432945.1 Pseudomonas sp. 18173 | reverse complement strand
TGGACTATCGGATCTACAGGACCTGTAGGAACCTTTGTGGGAGCGGGCTTGCTCGCGAAGGCAGCGGATGAATTTCACTTCAATCCGACTTTATACAAGGCACCATCCTCTTCATCGGTCAACACATACAGATACCCATCCGGCCCCTGTCGCACATCGCGAATGCGCTGTTTCAACTCCCCGAGCAACCGCTCCTCGTGCACCACCTTGTCGCCCTGGAACTCCAGGCGAATCAGTTCCTGGCTGACTAACGCGCCGATAAACACGTTGCCCTGCCAGGCCTTGAAACGATCGGCATCGTAGAACGCCATGCCACTCAGCCCCGGGGACTTTTCCCAGACATGGTTCGGCGCAACAGTGCCTTCGACTAGCTCGCCCCTGGCTTCGGGAATCGGCAGGCCCGAGTAATTGATGCCATGGGTCGCCAGCGGCCAGCCGTAATTCTTGCCGCGCTCGATGATGTTGATTTCATCACCGCCCCGAGGGCCGTGTTCGTTCTCCCACAGCGTGCCGTTCCACGGGTTGAACGCTGCGCCTTGCGGGTTACGCTGCCCGTAGGACCAGATTTCCGGGCGCACGTTGGCCTGGCCGACAAAGGGGTTGTCCTTGGGCACCGTGCCGTCCGGGTAGATTCGCACCACCTTGCCCTGCAGCTTGTCGAGGTCCTGGGCGGTCGGGCGGTCGTTGTTTTCCCCCAGGGTGACGAACAGGTAACCGTCGCGATCAAACACCAGCCGCGAACCAAAATGGTTGCCGACCGAGAGTTTCGGTTGCTGACGCAGGATCACCTGGAAATCCTTGAGCGCCGTCATGTCTTCGCTGAGCCGGCCGCGGCCCACCGCAGTACCGGCCTTGTTATCCTCACCGCCCCCTTCGGCATAGGACAGATAGACCATCCGGTCCTGCTTGAAATCCGGTGACAACGCCACGTCCAGCAAGCCGCCCTGCCCTTTGGCCCAGACCGTTGGCACGCCGTTGAGCGGTGCCGACAGCTTGCCGTCGGCAGTGACCAGCCGCAGGTTGCCCGGACGTTCGGTTACCAGCATGCTTTTACCATCCGGCAAGAACGCCAGCGCCCAGGGGTGCTCCAGCCCCGTCACGACCGGGGTGACCTCAAGGGTGCCTTCTTCGCTTTTCATCGCCTGGACGGGCGCAGCAAACACAGCGGCAGTGGCGGTGATCAACGCGCCGGCACAGAGGGTTGCCAACAGGGTTTTGCGCAACATGCACGATTCCTTTTCCGATCAACATGAGTTCTGCTGAAAAACAGCGGGCAGACGACCTGCCTGCCCCTCAAGGGATGTTGTTACCGACGTCTCGTGGGGGTGGATTGGCAATGAATTTCGGCGGGCTGGCGGGAACGCTCCGGTCGGGATAGCGATTACCGATGCCGCCGTTGTCCAGCGTCGGCGGGCGCGGGACCGGAACGGTATTGGGCCCGCGTATGACCGGGGCACTGGGTTGAGTGCCTTGCATGCTGTTGGGGTTGGCCCGTTGAATCGGACTGTTGTAAGGGTTGCTGGTGCGGCCTGGCAGGTTCTGGGCCAGTTGCAACGAAGCAGAGGCATCGGCCTGTGCCTGGGGGCCCAGAATGGCACTCAGGGCTAGCGCAACGGCGCCAAACACGTTTCGGTTCATGGGGTGCCTCTCTACATCGCGTGGATAAGGACTTCGATACCACGCTACGCCCGGGGTTCGGATTTGTTAACAAAAACCTCCCCGGGAAGATGTAACAGAACACCTCTCAGATCAGAATGAAGACCACCAGCAACCCGGCAAAAATCGACCATTTTTCGAGGTAGTAACGCGTGCGGTTACGCTTTTTCAGTTGCTTGCCGCGCAGGCGAATCCTGTAGATCCTGCTGAACAGTCGATTGAGCCCGCCGGTCCTGTCACCCGCCTCGTTCGGTGCACCGGCCGCCGACATGACATGGCGACTGAACCAGCGATTGAATGCCGCTGCCCACCGATACTTCATCGGCCGCTCGACGTCGCAGAACAAAATGATGCGATTGTGCGGCGTGGTGTTTTCTGCGTAATGAATGTAGGTCTCATCGAACATCACCGCTTCGCCATCGCGCCAGTGATAGTCCTGGCCATCGACATTGATATAGCAACCGTCGGCGTTGGGTGTTTCCAGGCCCAAGTGGTAACGGTACGAACCGGCATAAGGGTCGCGATGGCGCACCAGTCTGGAACCCGGTGGCAACTCGGCGAACATCGCCGCCTTGATCGAGCCAATGCCCTGCACCAGCTCGGTGGTGCGCGGGCAGAGTTTCATGGCTGACGGGTGACTATCGCCGTACCACTTGAGATAGAAGCGCTTCCAGCCGGTCTTGAAAAACGAGTTGAAGCCGACGTCGTCGTATTGGTTCGAACGCTTGATCTCGCCGGCGTGAAGCAAGTTCCGGCCTTCGGCACGAATTTCTTCCCAGTGCGCCTGCAGCAGACGCAGATCCGGGAAGTCGGCCGGGTCGAGATACGGCTTGTTGGGAATTTTCGAAAACAGGTAGAGAAAGCAATTGATCGGCGCCAGAAACGTCGAGTGATCACTCAACTGGCGACCCAGCCTATGGCGCACTTGGCCACGCAGATGGACATACGCAACAGAGACAACGTAGATAACGGCAATGATCAGTTTCACGAAAATCGTCACACGTCAGAAGTAAACAAACTGCGCCCTTTACCGGCATGCCGGTCCCCGGGGCTTGTGCAGCGGTTGAATACGAAACAGCGGCGCTGTGGTGTCATCGAGCCACACCGATGGTCGGTATCCGGCTGATGGATGGCATTTTGGCCACAGTTTGTAACCAATAATTAACCTACAACGGCGAAAATGTCACCGCAAAATCCGCCAAAGCGTTGCACGGACCTCAACGCCCTATCGTTTAAAGAGCCAGACCAGTACAATCGCCGCCAAACTTTACGCGCCCCAGGTTGAGAGCGGGAAACCACCCCTTTCAGCGCACGTTGACTCGGGCCAGGCGCGCCACATGCTGCTGTCCACTTAATGCCAGATGGATCTTCCACTGTTGATCGGGATGAATGTCCCGGGGTCCGAACAGTGGAACGGGTACTGAACCGGTACTGCCGCAACCCTAGCTACTCTGAATGCTTCGCAGGAAAAACCTTTGATTTCTACAGCTAACATCACGATGCAGTTCGGCGCCAAGCCGCTCTTCGAAAACGTTTCGGTCAAGTTCAACGGTGGCAACCGTTACGGTCTGATCGGCGCCAACGGTTGCGGCAAGTCGACCTTCATGAAGATTCTCGGCGGCGACCTCGAGCCGTCCGGCGGCCAGGTCATGCTGGAGCCGAACGTGCGCCTGGGTAAATTGCGCCAGGACCAGTTCGCCTACGAAGAATTCACCGTGATCGACACCGTGATCATGGGTCACGAAGAGCTGTGGAAGGTCAAGGCCGAGCGCGACCGCATCTATTCGCTGCCGGAAATGAGCGAAGCAGACGGCATGGCCGTGGCCGAGCTGGAAACCGAGTTCGCCGAAATGGACGGCTACACCGCAGAATCCCGCGCCGGTGAGCTGCTGCTGGGCCTGGGTATTCCACTGGAACAGCATTTCGGCCCGATGTCCGAAGTGGCTCCGGGCTGGAAACTGCGGGTGTTGCTGGCTCAGGCACTGTTCTCCGATCCGGAAGTGCTGTTGCTCGACGAACCGACCAACCACCTGGACATCAACACCATTCGCTGGCTGGAATCGATTCTCACCGTGCGTAACAGCACCATGATCATCATTTCCCACGACCGTCACTTCCTCAACAGCGTCTGCACCCACATGGCCGACCTGGACTACGGCGAGCTGCGCCTGTTCCCGGGCAACTACGACGAGTACATGACCGCGGCGACCCAGTCCCGCGAGCAACTGCTGTCGGACAACGCCAAGAAGAAAGCGCAGATTGCCGAACTGCAAACGTTCGTCAGCCGCTTCTCGGCCAACGCCTCGAAAGCCAAGCAGGCCACTTCCCGCGCCAAGCAGATCGACAAGATCCAGCTGGCCGAAGTCAAGCCTTCGAGCCGCGTGAGCCCGTTCATCCGCTTCGAACAGACCAAGAAACTGCACCGCCAGGCCGTGACCATCGAGCAGATGTCCAAGGGCTTCGACGGCAAGACCCTGTTCAAGAACTTCAGCTTCACCGTCGAAGCCGGCGAGCGCGTGGCGATCATCGGCCCGAACGGTATCGGCAAGACCACCCTGCTGCGCACCCTGATGGGCGAGCTGACCCCGGACGCCGGCTCGGTGAAATGGACCGAAAGCGCGGAGCTGGGCTACTACGCCCAGGACCACGCCCATGACTTCGAAGACGACGTCAGCCTGTTCGACTGGATGGGCCAGTGGACTCAGGGCGAACAGATCATTCGCGGCACTCTGGGCCGCATGCTGTTCTCCAACGACGAGATCCTCAAGTCGGTCAAGGTCATCTCCGGTGGTGAGCAAGGCCGTATGCTGTTCGGCAAGCTGATCCTGCAAAAGCCGAACGTACTGGTGATGGACGAACCGACCAACCACCTGGACATGGAATCGATCGAGGCGCTGAACCTGGCGCTGGAAAACTACCCGGGCACGCTGATCTTCGTCAGCCACGACCGTGAGTTCGTATCGTCCCTGGCCACCCGCATCATCGAGTTGAGCCCTAACGGCGTGACCGATTTCAGCGGCACCTACGACGACTACCTGCGCAGCCAGGGTGTGGTGTTCTAAAGGCAGCGATTAGTTTCAAGCTGCAAGCTACAAGTTAAGAGCCCTGTCCATGTGACAGGGCTTTTTGCATTTCATGGGTGGGATTTTGTTGGGTGCCGAATNTGTGGTGTTCTAAAGGCAGCGATTAGTTTCAAGCTGCAAGCTACAAGTTAAGAGCCCTGTCCATGTGACAGGGCTTTTTGCATTTCATGGGTGGGATTTTGTTGGGTGCCGAATCCTTCGCGAGCAAGCCCGCTCCCACAGGGGAACGCATTCCAAATGTGGGAGCGGCGGTGCGACGATTCGACTTGCTCGCGAAGAGGCCATCAATGACTGCAAAAATTAGTTAGCCTGCTTTCTTTTATCGCAACGCCGCGCCATCATGCAGTTCTCCCACCGCCGCCCGCGAACGAGCCCTCATGTCTGTGCAGCAAGTTGCTCCGCAAAGCTCCATGGCGATCACCCTGCAGATCGTCTCCATCGTTTTCTATACCTTCGTTGCCTTCCTCTGCATCGGTTTGCCGATTGCGGTATTGCCGGGGTATGTCCACGAGCAGCTCGGGTTCAGCGCCATCGTGGCCGGGTTGACCATCGGCTCGCAATACCTCGCCACCCTCCTCAGCCGGCCCATGGCCGGGCGGATGTCCGACAGCGTTGGCACCAAGCGCGCAATCATCTATGGCTTGACGGGCATCGTGCTCAGTGGCGTGTTGACACTGCTGTCGACCCTGCTGCAAGGCTTTCCCTTGCTCAGCCTGCTGATCCTGATCGCCGGGCGCCTGTTGCTGGGAATTGCCCAAGGGCTGATTGGCGTCGGCACCATCAGTTGGTGCATGGGCCAGGTGGGCGCCGAGCACACCGCGCGGTCGATCTCCTGGAACGGCATCGCCTCCTATGGTGCGATTGCCATCGGGGCGCCGCTGGGCGTGGTCATGGTGCAACAGCTCGGTTTCGCCAGCCTTGGCATCGTCCTGTCGCTGCTGGCACTGGCCGCGCTGCTGCTGATTCGCAACAAGCCCTCGGTGCCCGTGGTGCGCGGTGAGCGCCTGCCGTTTTGGTCTGTGTTCGGGCGCATTGCGCCGTTTGGTGCGAGCCTGAGCCTGGCGTCCATTGGCTACGGCACCCTGACGACCTTTATCACCTTGTATTACGTCAATCGCGGCTGGACCGGCGCGGCCTACTGCCTGACCGTGTTCGGGGTCTGTTTCATTCTGTCGCGGCTACTGTTCATATCCGCCATCAGCCGCTTCGGCGGGTTTACATCGGCCATTGCCTGCATGTGCATCGAGACGGTTGGCCTGGTACTGCTGTGGCTGGCGCCTTCGACCGGCTATGCGCTGATTGGCGCCGGCCTGACCGGGTTTGGCCTGTCCCTGGTGTACCCGGCCCTGGGTGTCGAGGCCATTAAACAGGTGCCTGACTCCAGTCGGGGCGCAGGTTTGAGTGCCTACGCGGTGTTTTTCGACCTGGCGCTGGCCATCGCCGGCCCGTTGATGGGCGCAGTGGCACTGAACCTGGGTTATGCGTGGATTTTCTTCAGTGCGGCGTTGTTGTCGGTGGCGGGTTTGGGGCTGACCCTGCTGCTCAAGCACCGCGCAGGGTCGCGCAAAAATTACTGATCAGCCGTTTGCATCCCGGCCCGGGTCGCCCTGCCCAGGGTCCGCGAGAAGAAGCTTCCGGCTTCAGAGATCAGGTTACGGTGAATGTCTTGCCGATCGACGCCATCGGCATCGGTACACAGCGCCGGCATGATCACGATCTGCTCGTCGTTGCAGGGCGCCATGAAGACGAAGTGCCCTGCGCCCGCCAGCAACTTGAAGTCAGGTGCCGTCGGCAGTTTGCGCGCCAGTGCCGCGGCGTTCTTGTCGACAGCCACCAGTTTGTCGCCGTCGCCACTGTAAAGCAGCACCGGCACATGCACGTCGGCCAGGGTGTGGCGGCCGAACTTCAGGCTCAGCGGCGCCATCAGCATCAAGGCGTGGACGCGAGGGTCAGCCACCGGTTGCAGGTCGTCACGATCGACAATCAGTTCGCCACGGGTGTTGCAGGCGTCGCGGTCATCCGGACGCTCCTGGCAGTAACGGCGCAGGCGATCGAGGTCCGGGGTCGCGCCGGACAGGATCAATGCGGTCTCGCCACCGGCCGAATAGCCAATGACGCCCACCTGATCGGCGTTGACGAACGGCGACAGCATACGGTCGCCCAAGGTCGCGGTAATGGCTTCGGAAATCTGGATCGGCCGGCCATACAGGTTACTCAAAGTACCGAGGCGGCTGTGGTCCCTGGAGTTGTCACCGGGGTGAATCACCGCCACCACGACAAAGCCTTTACGCGCCAGTGACGTGGCGAGATCGTGCAGGGCCAGCGGGGTGCCGGTGTTACCGTGGGACAGCATCAGCATCGGGAACCGGCCAATGGCGACTTTGGTGTCCTCCCCGGCTTCGACGGTGTAACCCTCCAGCTTGCTGGTGTGCTCCCAGTCACTGGAAGGATAGAAGGCGATGGCACGCATCGGCTGCAGGTCCAGCGGGTCGAGAAAAGTCATCTCATGGAAGCCGACGCTCCAGTGAGGATGCGGTGCAGGCGCGGCGTGCACTGTATTCAGGCTGCTGAGCAGGCAAATCAGTAAAGTTGCACAAAGACGCATCATGGGATGCCCCACCTTGTTACCGGACTTGAGACGTGAACCCTTGACTGCATAAGTCAGGCCACAATCTGAAACGACCAGAAACAAAAAACTCCGTAGCTGGTACTTGCGTAACCAGAATACAGAGTTTTTTGGGGTATTACCTGAACGCTTGCGTTCTTTACGCAGGCCTTACGCAGCGGCGAACAGTTGCTCGCTGATTTGCGTGTGAGCAGCGCTCATGGCTTTGTTGCGAACGTCGTCACCGTAAGCCAGGCCTTCGGCGCGGACGATTTCGATGTCGGTGATGCCGATGAAACCGAACAGCACCTTCAAATATTCTTCGTGGGCAACACCGGTCGCCTGACCGGCGTGAATGCCGCCGGAAGTCGAGACGATCACGACTTTCTTGCCACCGCACAGGCCTTCAGGGCCGGCTTCGGTGTAGCGGAAGGTCTGACCGGCAACGGCGATGCGGTCAATCCAGGCCTTCAGTTGAGTCGGGATGGTGAAGTTGTACATCGGTGCGGCAATCACCACGGCATCGGCGGCGAGGAATTCGGCCAGGGTCGAGGCGCTCAGTTCGGCTTCGTGCTGCTGTGCGGCGTTGCGCAGTTCAGCGGTGGTGCCGGCGGCAACCAGGGTGGTGGCGGAAAAGTGGCTGATCGCGTCGGCGGCCAGGTCGCGGTAAGTCACCACGGCGGTTGGCTCGGCAGCTTGCCAGGCTTTGACGACTTCACCGCTCAGCTGACGGGAGGCCGAGTTGTCGCCAAGAATGCTCGAATCGATATGCAGCAACTTCATGTGGGATCTCCAAGTGAGGATCGCCCACAAGGGCGATCTGATGGGACTAATCCTACAGACGAAACCAATAGCTGATTAGCCGGCAATAATGCGATAGTTCGTCTCACAGATAGAACAATCAGGCTCAGATCATGCAAGACCTCAACGACCTGTATTACTTCGCCAAAGTCGTCGAAGCCGGTGGATTCGCGGCAGCCGGCCGATTGCTGGGCATCCCCAAGTCGCGACTGTCACGCCGCATTGCCGAACTGGAAGAACGCCTGGGCGCGCGCCTGCTGCAACGCACCACCCGACAACTGAAACTGACCGCCGTGGGTGAACGCTACCTCAGGCACTGCCAGGCAATGCTGCTGGAGGCGGAAATGGCCGACGAGGCCGTGGCCAGCATGTCCAGCGAGCCCCGTGGGCGTTTGCGGGTGTCGTGCCCGGTCGGGCTGGCCCACGAGATATTGCCGGGGGTGATCAGCGACTTTCTGGAGCGTTTTCCACAAGTCCAGCTGGAGGTCATGCTGCTCAACCGACGGGTCGACCTGGTGAACGAAGGCATCGACGTTGCCCTGCGTGTGCGGGAACTGGGCGACGAAGACCCGCTGCTGGTCACCCGCAGGCTGCGCCAGGCGCAGATGCTGATGGTCGCCAGTCCCGGCTTTCTCGTTGGCCGCAAGATCAATCATCCCGAGGACCTGAAAAACCTGCCGGTGCTCGGTGCACTGGAAGCCGACCGCATGGTGCACATCCGCATGCTCGATCAAAAAGGCAAAAGCTGTGAGCTCGCGCTCGAGGCCCGGCTGGGCATCGATGACTTTATCGTGCGCAAGGCCAGCACCCTCTCCGGCCTGGGCTTTACCATGCTGCCCATGATGTATTGCGAACAGGAACTGGAAAACGGTTCACTGGTGCAGTTGTTGCCCGACTGGTCCTTGCCCGGTGGCTGGCTGCAGGCGGTCTATCCTCATCGACGCGGGGTGATGCCGGCGGTACGCGCCTGGATTGACCATCTGGTCGAATCCTTCAATGCCTGTGGGGAACGATTGTTATGAAGGCTGGACGGATGAGCGAAGAGGATGTCGCGCAATTTTGCCTCGCCCTGCCCGGAGCGCGGGAAGACTACAAATGGGGAGGCGTACGGGTGTTTTCGATTGCCGGGAACAAGATGTTCGCCTTGCAGGGCCTGCGGGGTGATTCCCTGGCCTTCAAGGTCGACAAGGATGTGTTTCTCGGTCACTGCGACCGCCCGGGGATTCACCCGGCACCTTATCTGGCGCGCGCCCAGTGGATCATCATGGAAACGCCCTACCCGCTCAGTGGCGAAGAACTACAGGGATTGCTGCAGCGTTCCCACCAATTGGTGGTGAGCAGGCTGCCAAAGCGCACTCAAGTCGGACTCTTGCTGTAGCGCCTTGTTTATCAAAACAAGGCGAACAGGTGTGCGCCAAGAAACAGATGATCGATCCAGAACACCTGGTGCATTAGCACGATGATCCAGAACACCAACTGGAACGAGACTTTGCGCGTTTTGTGCCGAAACATCTGCTGGGCCAGCAAGGCACCGGGCCAGCCTCCGGCAAACTCCAGCGCATGCAGGACATTCTCCGGCGTGCGCCATTGCTCGGCGCGAGCCTTGCGCTTGTCGCTCCAGTACAGGAAAAACGTCACGACGCTGACGATGCCGTAGGCCGCCAGGGGAATCAGCGACGCCCCATGCAGCCACGACGACAGCGAACCCGACAACGGCAACGCGCACAGGAGTGCAAACACCAGCCATTTGAGCCGTGAATGACGGATCTGTCCCCCGGACTGACGTCCGGGGTTATTGTGCGAACGCGAGCGTGAGTCACTCACGGCTTGGCCGCGCTCCAGTCAACCCAGCCGAATTGCCAGGTCGCCAGAATCAACAGGCCAAAAACGATGCGATACCAGGCAAACGCCGCATAGCTGTGGCTGGCGATGAACTTGAGCAGTCCGCGAACCGCAATCATCGCGAAGACGAACGCCGTGACGAAACCGACCGCGAACACCGGGAAATCCGCCGGGACAAACAGGTGACGGTACTTGTAGCCCGAATACACCGCTGCGCCGACCATGGTTGGCATCGCCAGGAAAAACGAGAACTCGGTAGCGGTCTTGCGCGACAGGCCGAACAGCAGCCCGCCGATGATGGTCGAGCCCGAACGCGATGTGCCCGGGATCATCGCCAGGCATTGGGCGAAGCCGACTTTCAGGGCGTCTTTCCAGGTGATGTCATCCACCGTCTCGGCGTGTACCTCATGCTGGCGACGCTCGGCCCACAACATGATGAACCCGCCCACGACCAGCGCCGTTGCCACGGTGACCGGATTGAACAGATACTTGTGGATCAGGTCGGCAAAGATGACGCCCAACACCACGGCCGGCAAGAACGCGATCAACAGGTTCGCGGTAAAGCGCCGGGCACCCGGCTGGGTCGGCAGGCCGATTACCACGTCGAAGATCTTGCGCCGAAACTCCCACACCACCGCCAGGATGGCACCCAGCTGAATGATGATGTTGAACGCCATTGCCCGCTCGCCCCCGAAGCCGAGCAAGTCGGCCACGATGATCTGGTGGCCGGTACTGGAAATGGGCAGGAACTCGGTCAGCCCTTCTACAACCCCAAGAATCAATGCCTGAAAGGCGGTCCAAAGATCCATCAATCCCCCAAAAGGCTATGCGCACCGGCATGCCCCGTTAGTATTTTTCAAAAGCTTTCATTGCGATCAGCGTAGCTGAAGCCCCACGCATCAAGGATCACCACAGCACCGTAAAAATCCTGTGAAAAAACCACCCTGAATCAGGATTACCCGTGTGGGGCGCAAATCCTATCAGACAAGTCCGATTGGCGCTGCCGCGTTACCTGGCACCGCTCGCACAGGCTCGTTCGGCAGGGCGAGGCTGGATGCTGGCAATGCTTCATGACAGGAACAAGAATCCGCCGTGATTGGACCCGGCAGGCCACGGCATTTTTCAGGACCGTTTCGTACTTCAGTGGGGGCACGCCCTTCCCCAAAGGACTCCGCGCGCCAATACGGTTACAATCCGCCCCCTCTCGATTTCTCAAGGATCTTCCATGTCCGGGCTTGAACTGTTTGCCGCCGCCCTCGGTGTCATTGCCGTCTGGCTGACGGTCAAACAGAACCCCTGGTGCTGGCCCATCGGCCTGGTCATGGTGCTGCTATACAGCTGGATCTTTTTTGAAGTGAAGCTGTATTCGGACATGTTGCTGCAAGTCGTCTATGCCGCCTTGCAGCTTTACGGCTGGTGGCAGTGGACACGAACGGGCGAAACCATGCATGGCCGTGAAGTCAGTCGGCTCGATGGCAGGTCCCTGGCGTTGAGCCTTGCCATTGGCGCACTCGGCAGCCTGTTGCTGGGTGCCGCCATGGTCCGCTGGACCGACGCCGCGCAACCCTGGCTCGATGCGGCGCTGACCGGATTCAGCCTGGTGGCGCAGGTCTGGATGGCGCAAAAACGCGTCCAGTGCTGGCCGTTGTGGATCGCCCTGGATGTCATTTTCGTCGGCTTGTTCATTTATAAAGGCCTTTACCTGACCGCCATCCTGTACGGGTTGTTCACCGTCATTGCCGTACTCGGCTGGCGCGAATGGCGCGCCGATCCGGCATTGCGCGCATGAAAGTCCTGGTCCTCACAGGCCCTGAATCCAGTGGTAAAAGCTGGCTGGCGGGCGAACTGCAAGCGCATTTCGGTGGCATTCTGGTTGACGAGTATGTGCGCTGGTTCATCGAGCAGAATCCGCGGGACACCACATTGGCGGACATCCCTCACATCGCCCGCGGTCAGTTGGCATGGGAGGACGCAGCGCGAGCGCAACAACCGCCTTTGCTCATCCTCGACACGCACCTGCTGAGCAATATCCTCTGGAGCCAGACCCTGTTTGGCGATTGCCCCGCCTGGATTGAACAAGCGCTGCTGGCCCGGCATTACGACCTGCACCTGCTACTGTCGCCGGAGCAGGTACAATGGACTGACGACGGCCAGCGTTGCCAGCCCCGGTTGAGTGAGCGCCAGGCCTTTTTCGACCAGACCCTCGCCTGGCTTGAGCGCCACGCACAACCGGTTCAGGTACTGCGCGGAGACTGGGCAGAACGCCGGCTCCAGGCACTGGACGCGGTGGCCCTGTTGCTCGAAGCCTGACCGGCGTTCGGGGGGACTTTCCCAGTCCCTCCTCTACCTTGGGGGGGGAAATGTCCGATCCTGAAACACTCTCCCTGTCTCAAACAGCCCATTTCAACGCCCTTCTTCTTTTGGCCGGCGGATTTGTAAAGGGATTGATACAGGATCACTGGAACCCCCATTCCAGAGGGTAATGCTGTTCAGTCAGGCCTCTGTAGGAGCGAGCCGGCTCGCGATGGACCCAAGCGCGCTGCGTTTAGTCAGTTAACACGCGGCATCGTTAACGACCATCGCGAGCAAGCTCGCTCCTACAGGGAGGACATTAGAGGGGGGCATCGGTATTTGCGGGCCGTTCGCGACGAGCGCTGTCTCACGGATGAAACATCCCCCGCAATGTGTTTACCAAAAAACTCCATAAGCCATTGAATCGAATCCATATTCAAAACCCGGCACAGCTTTCGCTCTTTCCCTTTCATGGCTGACCAGGGCCAGCCAGGAATGAAGGAATGAGCGTCGTGGGGATATTCAAAAAAAAAGGCTTGATGTGCCTGCTGCTGATCGCGAGCACAACCGGCACTGTTCTCAGTTTCAACATTCAAGCCGAAGGCAACGGTGTCATCGTGCTTGATCGTACCGTTCACCCAACGCTTATCGGTCGCAGCGGCGGCAGGGATCCGAACCCGGCCACCATCAATGCCAATCCTTCGACCCGCGTCACCGGCGAACTCAGCGACGCCGACATTGCCGGGGTAACCACAGGAACGGCTCTTCGCAACGGCAACGGGCAAGGCCCGGATGCCATACAAGGCCTGAATGTCATCACCAACCCCAACGGTTTGCCTGGCATGTCCGTCGGCCACGGCGGTGGCAGTGGCGGCGCAATTTCCGGAACCATCAATCGCGCCATGAGCACCGGCCTCGGCTCACTGGGCAGAATGGCGGGAGGCCAATGAGATGAGTCGCTCCTTCCTGTTACTTGCGCTGCTCGGCTGCACCAGCGTGATGGCCGACCCGGGCGTCAGCTCGGTGAACAGCGCCACCCTCCTGGGTTCCGGTACTCAATATCGAGGCAACTTCAACGTCAACCAGGCCGCCGGCGATCAACAGCAGCAGGCCAACGTGCGCGCGATCGCCATTGGTACCGAAGCCGGCGCAACCACCAGCGTCCAGCAGAAAATCACCACGCCTGCCAATCCGTCGCTGGATGCGACGGCCAATATCGGCGGCACCTCTTTCAGTAATGGCAACGGCGTACTGGGTGTCAACCAGAGCGCCGGGGCGAACAACCAGATGGCCAACGTCATGCGCATCAGCATCAGCGCTGCACCGCAAGCCGTTGACGATAGCGCCCTTTCTCAACAGAACGTGGCGTTGTTACCGAACTCGGGAGCAACTGGCACCCCAAACGGCAGTCGCCAGGTCGCGACAAGCGACCAGGCCTTCACCGGCAGCCGGGGAGTGATCCAGGTGAACCAGAGTGCCGGGGTGGGGAACCGAATGGCTAACACCCTGAGTATCCGGGTCTCTGACTGACCGCGATACAGTGCGAATGGGGAAGTACCAACACTTGACCAACTAATGAGCACGGAGAATCACCATGAACCCGATAACTGCTCTCAAACCACTGGCTTTCGCCCTGGCAGCAGTGATGGCATTCGCAGCCCAGGCTGATCCCGTGCAGGGCAATGGACAGGGCAGCAACCAATCGCCTAATGGCCCATCGCTGGATCAGATTTTGCAGATTACCGCAGGCGCCGGGGCCGCCGTGCTGGACTCGCAGGAAAGCAGTGACAGCGGGGTAGTGAACCGGGGCACCAAAAACGACGCCAAAATCGATAACTCCCTGAACAACTCCAACGGCAACATGGGCGCCAACGTTGCAGCCGGTAACGGTAACCAGCAAGACAACGCCGCCGCCCTTGCCACGGCTGACGAAGCCTTCATCTTCGGCTCCGCCGTCACCGTCTCCAGCGCGACTCAGAAGAGCACCGGCAACACCGCCAGGAACCACTCCAACACCAACAACACAACACTCAATAACGCTGGCAACAGCGGTTCCGGCAACATCGGCATCAACGTGACCACCGGCGACTTCAACCAACAGAAAAACAACCTGGCGATTGCCGTTTCCGGCGGCCGTGTAGCAGTAGCCGCGGCGGCGGCGAACCAAAGTACGTCCGGGCTGAAAGTCACCAACAACGCCAGGACTGATTTCGTACCCGTAGGTGTACTCGGTCTGTCCGGCATAACCACACAACAAGTGATGACGCCAGAAGGCTGGAGACCTCCTGTAACCAACAATGCAACGATCACGGGCTCGATGAACAGCTTCTCCGGCAACGGCGGAGCCAACGTATCGTCCGGCGTCGGCAACCAGCAAAGCAACTCGCTGTCCATCGCCGCAGGCTGCAAAACATGCCCATAATCGCGACCGTCATGAAAGCCTCGGCGACGACGCTTTTCCTCGGTCTGGAGGCGTATCGTCCATGCGTAAGACGGCCCTTTTCGCCCTGCTCTGCCTGCCTGGCCTGACCCAGGCCGCGCAGATGCCGGTTGCCGCCCTGCCAGGTGGCGTGCTGGTGTACAAGCACGTACAGAGTTTGCGCGAGCGCAAGTTCAGCGACATCGTCGAACAGAAAACCGATTTCAGCTGCGGCGCCGCCGCGCTGGCAACGATACTGCGCCAGGCCTATTGGCTCGACGTCGATGAAGAACACATCATCAAGGGCATGCTGGTCACCGCAGACCAGGACCTTGTGCGTACCCAGGGTTTTTCCATGCTGGACATGAAGCGCTACGTAGAAAGTATCGGCATGCGCGCCCGGGGCTACAAGATCCCGCCTGAACGACTCGACGCCGTGACGATTCCGGTGGTGGTACTGATGGAAATTCGTGGCTACAAGCACTTCGTGGTGTTGCAGCGGGCGGACAAGAACTGGGTCTACATCGGCGACCCGGTGCTCGGTCACAAACGCTACTCCCATGATGACTTTGTCAAAGGCTGGAATGGCATTGTCTTCGCCATTGTCGGCCCCGGTTACGACAAGTCCAATGCGTTACGCAGCCCGCCGGAACCGCTGACAGCGAAGAACAAGATGGATACTTTCAACCCGGTCAAAGACGCTGAATTGATGGATTTTGGTTTCATACAGAGCGACTTCTTTTAATCGCCAACAAGATGAGAGGGAGCAGGATGCTCCGGGAGCAGCAAATGAAAACCTCGCATTGGGTGGCCGCTGCCTGTCTGGCAGCGACCACATCAGGTTTTGCTGATGAATTCAGACCCATTGAACTCAAGGACCAGGAACTGGCCGAGTTGCGTGGCCGTTACGTGATGCCGGGACGGATCATCAGCTTCGGTGTGGTCATGAGCAGTACCTGGCGCAATGCCAGTGGTGATCTGATAGGGGCATCCAGTTCGATGCAACTTCAAGCCGCAACGGTCAAGCCCGAGTTTTATGTTTCGACCATCAAACAAGACGGTAAAGGCAGTTCGCACAACGAGGGTACCGGTAACGTGATGGGGGGTGCCGCCATGAGCACCTCTCGCGGCATAACCCAGGTGACACGGGCCGCCGGCGATGGCAACAGCTCAAACAACAACATCGCCATCAACGTCAAGGAGTCCGGAACGGCCCCTGCCATCGTGCCGAGCCAGGGCCAGGCACTGGTAGCCGGTCAAACCATTACCGGCAGCAATGCTGCAGGCAGTGTCGCGGTTGCCGCGACGAGCGGCGGTGTTCAGATGGCCATTACCGCCAACAACAATCAGGGCTCAAGCCTGCAACAAGTCGCCCAGGGCGGGTTGTTGCAAAACACCCGGTTGCTGGGCAGCAGCAATGTGGTCAACAACATGACTCAACTCAACGTAGTACTCAAAAACAATAGCCCGAGTGCCAGTGTATTGGACTGCAACCTGAACCAACTCGCTGCATTACGGACCTTGGGGTATTGAACTACGCTGAGTCTCGAGCATTGAGCACAAATGGACGGCTTTACCCATGTACCGATCAGTTTCACTGCGTGCAGTCATATGCTTGAGCACTCTACTCCCGGCGACGATGTTACAGGCAGCAACTGACGCGGACGTAGAGGCTCTCAAACAACAACTTCAAGAGTTGAAGCAGCGATACGAAGTACAGCAAAAAGCCCTGGCGGTTCTCGAACAGCGGGTCCGCCAGGTCGAAGACCAACCCGCTCCGCCGCCCCCTAAACGCCTGGCCAAATCGCCAGCAGACCTCAAAGGCAATCCCAAAGTCGCCAGCGGCACCGGTGCCGCGGCGGCTTCAGGCGGCGCCGCGGGGGGTAGCGGCAGTTCTTATGGACAATCGCTGGCGGACGACTCGCAACCAGCGCAAAGCGTTTCAAACCTGTATGACGAGGCCAGCGGATTCTTCGGTGGTGGCAAGTTCAGCTTCGAAACCGGGATAACCTACTCCCGATACGATACCCGCCAACTGATCCTCAACGGTTTTCTGGCTCTGGACTCGATTTTTCTGGGGGCCATCAACCTGGACCGGATCAAGGCCGACACCTGGACGCTTGACCTCACCGGTCGCTACAACTTCAACAATCGCTGGCAGTTCGACCTGAACGTGCCGGTGGTCTATCGCCAATCCACGTACCAGTCCGGGGGCGGCAATAACGGCGCCGCCAACGTCACGACCGAGGCTACCGTCAAAGAAGACCCGACCATTGGTGACGTCAACTTCGGTATCGCCTACAAATTCCTCGACGAGTCGGCCAATACGCCGGATGCCGTGGTGACCTTGCGTGTCAAGGCACCGACCGGCAAAGACCCGTTCGGCATCAAGCTGGTTCGGGTGGACGATAACTCCAACCTGGCCGTGCCTGAATCCTTGCCTACCGGTAATGGCGTGTGGTCGGTTACGCCGGGGATCTCCCTGGTCAAGACGTTCGATCCGGCAGTGCTGTTCGGCAGTTTGTCCTACACCCACAACCTGGAAGAGTCTTTCGACGACATCAGCTCCAATCCGGCGCTCAAGACACCCGGCAAAGTCCGCATTGGCGACAGTTTCCAGATTGGCGCCGGCATTGCGTTCGCCTTGAACGAAAAGATGAGCATGTCGTTCTCGGTCTCTGACCTGGTGCAACGCAAAAGCAAGCTCAAGGAAGATGGCGGGGATTGGCAATCGGTGGTCGCCAGCGACGCCAACGCCGGCTACTTCAACATCGGCATGACCATTGCGGCCACCGACAACCTGACTATCGTCCCCAACCTGTCCATCGGCATGACGGACGATGCCCCGGATTTCCAGTTCAGTCTGAAACTTCCTTACTACTTCTGACCCGAACAGAAAACGCTGCAATTGCAGGCGCAACGTTTTTTTGTTTCCGGCTGCGGTTCAGCGAATCTGGTGCTTGTGCAACAAACGGTAGAAGGTCGGTCGCGATACACCCAATACTTTGGCGGCAACACTCAGGTTATCGCTGTGACGATTCAATACATCGCACAACGCCTGGCGCTCGGCCCGGGACTTGTATTCTTCAAGGGTGCCCATCGGGGCTGTGATTGCATGCTGGCTGATCAACCCCAGATCACGGGCCTCGATCTGCCGGCCTTCGGCCAACACCAGCCCGCGACGAACGCGGTTGGCCAGCTCGCGAACATTGCCTGGCCAGTCGTGTTTGCCCATGGCAATCAACGCGTCTTCGCTGAAACTGCGTGGGCGGCGTCCGGTTTCATGGCTGTAGAAATGGGAGAAGTGGTTGGCCAGCATCGCCAGGTCGCCATGGCGCTCGCGCAGCGGTACGGTCGCCACTTGCAGTACGTTCAAGCGGTAATACAAGTCTTCGCGAAAGCGCTTCTTCTCGATGGCGGCTTCAAGATCGGTATGCGTTGCCGCCAGAACCCGCACATCCACCGGAATCGGCTGACTGCCACCCACCCGTTCGATGTGTTTTTCCTGGAGGAACCGCAACAGGTTGGCCTGCAACTCCAGTGGCAGGTCACCGATTTCGTCGAGAAACAGGGTGCCACCGTTGGCGGCTTCTATCCGTCCGACCTTGCGCTGGTGCGCCCCGGTAAATGCGCCTTTCTCATGGCCAAACAGCTCTGACTGGATCAAATGTTCGGGAATCGCACCACAATTGATCGCGATGAAGGGCTTGTTGTGACGCTGGGACTGACGATGCAGGGTTCGTGCGACCAGTTCCTTGCCCGTTCCGCTTTCACCCCGAATCAATACGGGAGATTCGGTCGGAGCCAGTTTGCTCAGCAGCTTGCGCAGCTCGCGAACAGGTTTGCTGTCGCCCAAAAATTCGTGCTCGGGCTGGTCGACATAGACCGTGCCCTGCCCGCGCAAGCGCGCCATGCCAAACGCCCGCCCCAGTGTTACCTGGACCCGGGACACATCGAATGGCAAGGTATGAAAGTCAAAAAACCATTCACAGACAAAGTCGCCGACATTTTGCAGGCGCAGTACTTCCTGATTGAGTACGGCGATCCACTCGGTGCCGCTGCGGCTGATCAACTCTTTGACAGCTTCCGGGTGCTCAAGGTGAAAGGGCTGCAAGCGTAACAAGCCCACGTCGCAGGTTCGATCAGCGGCGCTCTCCAGCGTGCAGCTGTCAACGTCCCAACCGATAGCGCGCAATCCCGGGATCAGACGATGGCAATCGTCGCAGGGGTCCACCACTAGTAAACGTCGTAAAGCAGGCGCATCGCTCATGACTGTTCCTTGGCGCCAAATTTAAGAAAAATTATTAAAAACAGTCATTTGGCGGACCTGGCTGTAACATTAGCAAGAATTTGACAGGTCCTTGAACTGTTTGACTATAGCGTTGTCATAAAAACAGTTATAAGAAGCACCTTTGTTAGTTGCCTAACGACTCTTTCCTTTCATTCAGCTTTCAATGCCAGCCTCATACTTGAGTATATGAAATAAAGTGGAAAATTCTTTCGATCGGGTGTGACCCAACCCCCGGTTGAGGGCATCAGTACAAGTAACCAGCCGAACGGTAAGCCCAACCGTCGGTACATCACTTGATTGGGCATACAGAGAGAAGACCCTATGAACGCCCCGCTCCGTATCAACGAAGCACTGCTGATTGCCGACCGCGCATTCAAACCATTCAAATGCGTGGCCTGGGCCCCACAAGACGGTAATGGCGAACTCAGCCTGACCGTTGTCGACCGCACCAGCACCAGCATTGGCCGCAAACAGATCCCAAGCAGCGCTTATTCCGACCCCGCACAGCTGGAACTGTTGCTGGAACAGGCCCGTGCCGAGCTGAGCCAGGAAGGTTACACACTGCAGTCGTGGTCGATGCCGCACTGATCGTTTTGCGGATTACTCCGGGGTAATCCGCGCCCTCTGGCTGTCATTAGTTGGGCTGATTGTTGGCGTTCATGCGCACTAATTGCCCCCGTAAGTTCGAACTTTTGCGCATCCGGTACTTTGCAGGCTCGCCATTGGTTCGAAAAGACACTGTTGTGGCACACAGCGACTCTCCGTCTGTTAGTTCTTAGTGTTGTGCATCTGCCCATTCAGGGATTGAATATTCTCCTTATATAGTCGCCACCCAAACTTCTGGATCAGGACGACTCGCAAGGAGATGCGGTTCATGTCAATCCAGTCCGCCATTGCCTACTCCACCACCCGAAAGAGCGCCGGCACCCTCGACACGACGTTTGCCGCCCATGGCAAAACCCAGGTGTATTTCGCCGACAGCCTTTCCAGCATGGCCAATGACGTTGCAATCGATGCCCAGGGTCGATTGCTGGTGGCTGCAAAAGTCGCCATGGCCGATGGCAACCGCTTTGGCCTGGCCCGTTTGCTGGAGGACGGTTCGGCCGACCTCACGTTCGGCAAGCACGGCAGCGTCATCGGGCAATTCGAAGCGGGGTTCGAAGCCATGGGCGCCAAGGTTCTGGTCATGCCCGACGGCAATATCCTGTTGGCCGGGTTGCACTACGAAAACGCCCACCGCACGCTCCCGGCCCTCGCTTTGCTGGATGAGCACGGCCGCCTGGTTCAAGGTTTTGGCGATAATGGCCGCCGCGTGGTGCGATTGCCTGGCGGTCTGTCCCTGGGCATGCGTGATGTCTGGCTGCCACCCGGCGTGCCCGGCGCAGAAGCCTGTGCTGTGGACGTACAGCCAGACGGCCGGATCCTGATCCTGGCCAACCATCAATTCGAACTGGCCGATCACGTGGGCCTGCTGATACGGCTGGATGTCGAAGGCTCGCTGGACTGCTCGTTCAATGGCCGCGGCTTTGTCGTGGTCCGGCACCTGCTGCTCAATACCTGGCTCAGCAGCCTGACGATGCAACGCGACGGCCGGATTCTGGTGGGTGGATCGATCAACTTCCCTGAAGAAGGCTTACTGGCCCGTTATCACCCCGATGGTCGCCTCGACGACTGCTTTGCCGTGGATGGATTCATGACGTTCAAGGCACACGGGCATGGCGCCCAGGTCAGTCAGGTGGTCCAGCAAGACACTGGCGATATCCTGTGCGTGGGCTGCAGTCATGAACCGATGCATTGCCTGACCTTTAAAATGCACAGCAACGGCCGCCCCGACAACCACTGCAACGGCGGCCACCCGCAATGCCTGGAAATTGGCCGCAGCGGCTGCCAGTGGAACGCCGCGCAACTGCAGCCCGATGGCAGCCTGCTCACGGCGGGCGCGACCATTGGCGGCATAGAAGCGGACTTCATTCTCGGACGATACCTGCCTGATGGCCGGCCAGACCGCCGTTTTGGCGCAGGTTACGGCCATACGCGGACCCGCCTCGGCCCCAGCCTGGATACCGCCACCTGTGTCGCGGTTCAGGCCGATGGCAACATCGTGGCTGGCGGTTATTCGTTGCATGGCAATTACAAGGCCGTCGTCGCGCGATTTCTGGGCTGAACCGACGCACTTTCCCTGCGCTTGATCTTCTCGTCTGCTTGCGGCAACTTGCGCGCTTCTTAAAACAAGGAGCAACCGATGTCCGCCTCAATGGCCCAGGCGTTCGCGCACAATTTTCTCGGCAATTCGCCCCGTTGGTACAAGGCCTGCATCGTCGGCTTTCTGATTCTCAATGCCCTGGTGCTATGGACAGCAGGCCCGGTGGCCGCCGGCTGGCTGCTGGTGCTGGAGTTCATCTTTACCCTGGCCATGGCGCTCAAGTGTTATCCGCTGATGCCCGGCGGCCTGTTGTTGATTGAAGCCCTGCTGCTGAAGATGACTACGCCCCAGGCACTGTACGACGAGTTGCTGCACAACTTCCCGGTGATCCTGCTGCTGATGTTCATGGTGGCCGGTATCTACTTCATGAAGGACCTGTTGCTGTACCTGTTCTCGCGCCTGCTGTTGGGGGTTCGCTCCAAGGCCCTGCTGGCCCTGATGTTCTGCTTTCTGTCAGCCTTTCTGTCGGCGTTTCTCGATGCCTTGACCGTGACCGCCGTGATCATCAGTGCCGCCGTCGGCTTTTATTCGGTGTATCACCGCGTCGCCTCGGGTAACGATCCGCGTCAGGACAGCGAGTTCAGCGATGACCAACACCTGCCCACCCTGCACCAGGGTGATCTCGAACAGTTCCGCGCCTTCCTGCGCAGCCTGCTGATGCACGGTGCCGTGGGCACCGCATTGGGCGGTGTCTGCACGCTGGTCGGTGAACCGCAGAACCTGTTGATCGGCCATGAAATGGGTTGGCACTTCTCCGAGTTCTTTACCCGGGTTGCGCCGGTATCCCTGCCGGTACTGGTTGCCGGGCTGGTGACCTGCGTCCTGCTGGAAAAGCTGCGCTGGTTCGGTTACGGCACGCTGCTGCCGGATAACGTTCGTGCGGTGCTGGCCAACTACGCCGCCGAAGACGATGCCGAGCGCACCACGCGCCAACGTGCGGCACTCCTGGTGCAAGGCATCGCCGCATTGATCCTGATTGTCGGGCTGGCGTTCCACATTGCCGAAGTGGGCTTGATCGGCCTGATGGTGATTGTGTTGATTACCGCCTTTACCGGCATCACCGACGAACACCGCCTCGGCACCGCGTTCAAGGACGCCATGCCGTTCACCGCCTTGTTGGTAGTATTTTTCGCCGTGGTCGCGGTGATCCACGATCAGCAACTGTTCGCCCCACTGATCCACTGGGTGCTGGCGCTGCCGGCGGACCAGCAACCGGGCATGCTGTTCATTGCCAACGGCCTGTTGTCCGCCATCAGCGACAACGTGTTCGTGGCAACCATTTACATCACCGAAGTGAAGCGCGCATTCATGGCGGGTGAAATGACCCGTGAGCATTTCGAGACACTGGCCATTGCGATCAATACCGGCACCAACCTGCCGAGCGTGGCGACGCCCAACGGTCAGGCGGCGTTTCTGTTCTTGCTGACCTCGGCGATCGCACCGCTGGTGCGCCTGTCCTATGGGCGAATGGTCTGGATGGCGCTGCCATACACCGTGGTGATGGGCTTGCTCGGGTGGTATGCGGTGAGTTACTGGCTCTGACGCCGGGAGAACATGCGGGAGCGAGCCTGCTCGCTCCCGCAGGCGTTACGTGTTATCCGAGACGGTGCCAGACGCGACCGTCACGGGTGAGCAATTCTTCGCCGGCCTTGGGACCGTTTTCCCCGGCGGCATAGCTCTGCACGCTGGCATCCTGCTGCCAGGCATCGAGGAACGGCTGCACAGCGCGCCAGCCGTTTTCGATGTTGTCGGCGCGCTGGAACAAGGTCTGATCGCCTGTCAGGCAATCGTAGATCAGGGTTTCGTAGCCAGTGGACGGCTGCATTTCGAAGAAGTCCTTGTAGGCAAACCCCAGCTCGATGTTGTCCATCTTCAGGGCCTGACCGGGCCGCTTGGCCAACAGGTCGAACCACATGCCTTCGTTGGGCTGGATCTGAATGCGCAAATAGGTCGGCTGCAGCTCATCGACCTCGGTATCGCGAAACTGCGCATAGGGCGCCGGCTTGAAACAGATCACGATCTCGGTGTCGCGCACGCTCATGCGCTTGCCGGTTCGCAGGTAGAACGGCACTCCGACCCAACGCCAGTTGTCGATCATGACCTTGAGCGCGACATAGGTTTCGGTGTTGCTGTCGGGCGCGACCTTGTCTTCCTGGCGATAGCCCGGCAGTGCCTTGCCGCCGATCTCACCGGCAGCGTATTGGCCACGCACCGAGTTGGCGCGAGCCTCCTCGACCGTCCATGGCCTGATCGCGCCAACGACCTTGGCTTTCTCGCCACGGACCGCATCGGCGCCAAACGCGGCGGGAGGTTCCATCGCCACCATCGCGAGCAACTGGAACAGGTGATTGGGCACCATGTCCCGTAGCGCGCCGGTGTGCTCGTAAAAACTGCCACGGGTTTCCACGCCGACGGTTTCGGCGGCGGTAATCTGCACGTGATCGATGTAGTGATTGTTCCAGAACGCTTCGAACAGGCTGTTGGAGAACCGGCTGACCAGAATGTTCTGTACGGTCTCCTTGCCCAGGTAATGGTCAATCCTGTAGATCTGCTTTTCGGACATCACCTTGAGCAGGCAGGCGTTCAAGGCCTCGGCCGTTTGCAGGTCGGAGCCGAAGGGCTTTTCGATCACCACCCTTCTGAAAGCCTCGGGGGTTTCCTCCAGCAAGCCGGCGGCACCGAGACGGCGTGCCACTTCACTGAAGAAACGTGGCGCGGTAGCCAGGTAGAACACCGCATTGCCGGTTCCGCTGTCGGCGATTTTCGCCGCCAGCGCTTGATAAGTGCTGTCGTCCAGGAAGTCGCCCTGGACGTAGCTGATGCCTTTGGCGAGTCTGGACCAGACCGCTGGATCAAGGGTGTGGTCACCCTTGCCAGCCATCTCGTTGCGAATGAAGTCTTCGAGCTTTTGCGCAAAGCCCTCATCGCTGATGGCGTTGTGGTCAACGCCGATGATCCGCAGTCCATCCCCGAGCAAGCCGTTGCGCTTGAGGTTATACAGCGCCGGTACCAACAGACGCTTGACCAGGTCACCGTGGGCGCCAAACAGGAACAGCGTCGTCGGTGGTGCGGGCTCGGCCTTGGATTTCCTGCGGATCGCATGGGTCATTTTTTCGAGGTCTCCACATGGCCGCCGAAGCCGAAGCGCTGGGCCGAGAGAATCTTGTCGCCAAAGGTGCCTTGCCCACGGGAACGGTAGCGGGAGAATAGCGAGTTCGACAGCACCGGCACCGGCACCGCTTGCTCCATGGCCGCTTCGATGGTCCATTGACCTTCGCCGCTGTCGGCCACGGACCCGGAAAAGCCGTCGAGCTTCGGATCGCTGGCCAGGGCGTCGGCGGTCAGGTCGAGCAACCACGAGGACACCACGCTGCCACGGCGCCAGACTTCGGCGATGTCGGCGACGTTCAGGTCGAAGCGCTGGTCCGCCGGCAGGCTCTCGCTGTTTTTGGTCTTGAGGATGTCGAAGCCCTCGGCGAAGGCCTGCATCATTCCGTATTCGATGCCGTTGTGGATCATCTTCACGAAATGCCCGGCACCGGCGGGACCGGCGTGAATGTAACCGCGCTCGGCACGATCGTCGTCGGACTTGCGGTCCTTGGTACGCGGGATATCACCCATGCCCGGGGCCAGTGTTGCGAACAGCGGGTCCAGGCGCGTGACGGTCCCGGCATCGCCACCGATCATCATGCAGTAACCACGCTCCAGGCCCCAGACGCCGCCGGACGTACCGACATCGATGTAGTGCAGGCCTTTTTCCGAGAGGGTTTTCGCCCGGCGGATATCGTCCTTATAGAAGGTGTTGCCGCCGTCGATGATGGTGTCGCCGGCTTCGAGCAAGGTGCTCAGGGTGTCGATGGTCTCTTCGGTCGGTGCGCCGGCCGGCAGCATGACCCATACCGCGCGCGGCTTGTCCAGGCCAGCGACCAGGGCTGGCAGATCGGCGACGCCGGTGGAACCCTCTGCGGCCAGGGCTTCGACAAAGGCGGTATTGCGGTCATAAACAACGGTGGTGTGCCCGTTGAGCATCAGGCGCCGTGCAATATTGCCGCCCATGCGGCCCAGTCCAATAATCCCGAGTTGCATGTGCTGATGCTCCCTACTACAAATAAAATGTGTGTCAAAGGTTATAGCCCAACGCGACTCATGAGGTTAGTCCAGAGCGTTGGCACGAAGTTTCCGGGCATTGTGCCCGATCCTGATGGATAACGTCGGGAATCAAGCCGAAGACACAACGACCATGAAAAATAAAAAAGTTCCCTTCGGGAGCAAAAGAAATCAAAATTGGCGCCGATAGTAGGTCAGCCGCTGATTTCGAGGCGGATCTACAGTTGAGACACGCCATTTGCGAGGTGAGCAATGGGCACAGTACACACCGCACTGCCAGCACAAACCCTATACGTCACTATCCGTCGCGATGAATTGCGTCAGTTGAAGGACGAACGCGATCAGTTGAAACAGGAGCTGGCGCAGTTGCGACTGCTGCTGCAAGCCAATCAGGTGCAGCCCCTGGCTGTGACGCAACGCGCCCCACTCGCCTGATTCCCTCGCTTCAAGCGGGAGCAGCCTGCACTGCTTCCGCACCGCCCCGCGCCCTGCCACTCCCGACAACTCACGAAATTTTCACAATTGGTTCACGATACTTAATCGTTTAAGGTCGTCCGATTCGGAGCGGCCTTCGTTCGTCGTCCGCGATATTCAAGTCCCGGCGGTGGTAGTGAATTCTCGGCTGGAGCGCTGAATGTCTTTGTTCGAACGCAGCAAAACGACTGCGGCAGGTTTTGATTGGGCCGGATTCGTCTGGCTGTTTGTATTCTTCTGGTACTTTTCCGGCATTACCCAACTGCTGATCCAGCTGACTGGCACCTCCGGCTTCACCGGATTCCGCCAGGCCTTCGTCATGAGCGCCGTCTGGCTGGCGCCGATGTTGCTGTTCCCGAGGCAAACCCGCGTCATGGCGGCGGTGATCGGCGTGGTGTTGTGGGCGTGCTCGATGGCGAGCCTGGGTTACTTCTTCATTTATCAGCAGGAGTTTTCCCAGAGCGTCATCTTCATCATGTTCGAGTCGAACGTGGCTGAAGCCGGCGAGTACATGACCCAGTACTTTGCCTGGTGGATGGTGCCGGCGTTCCTGGCCCACACCGCGTTTTCCTGGTTCCTGTGGACACGCCTGCGCCCGGTCTACCTGCCCCGTGGCAAGGCAATCGTGGCAGCAACGGCGATCCTGGTCGCGGTGGTCGCTTATCCGCTGATCAAGCAGACCCAGCGTACCGGCAGCTTCGCCGCCGGCTTCGAGAAGTTCGAAACCCGCATCGAACCTGCGGTGCCATGGCAGATGGCCGTGGCCTACCACCGCTATCTGGACACCCTGGCCGGCATGCAGGACATGCTGGAAAGCGCCAGCAAGATTCCACCGCTGCACAACCTCAAGGACGCCATGGCCAATACGCCTGCGACCCTGGTGCTGGTGATCGGCGAGTCCACCAACCGCCAGCGCATGAGCCTGTACGGTTACCCACGGCCAACCACGCCGGAACTGGACAAGCTCAAGGGTCAGCTGGACGTTTTCGACAACGTCATTACCCCGCGCCCCTACACCATCGAGGCGCTGCAGCAGGTCCTGACCTTCGCCGACGAAGAAAACCCGGACCTGTACCTGTCGACGCCGTCGCTGGTCAGCATGATGAAACAGGCCGGTTACAAGACCTTCTGGATCACCAACCAGCAGACCATGACCAAGCGCAACACCATGCTCACGACCTTTTCCGAACAGGCCGACGAGCAGGTGTACCTGAACAACAACCGCAACCAGAACGCCGCCCAGTACGATGGCGACGTGATCGAGCCGTTCAACAAGGCCCTGGCCGATGCGGCACCGCGCAAACTCATCGTCGTGCATTTGCTCGGCACGCACATGAGCTACCAGTACCGTTACCCGTCGACCTTCGACAAGTTCCAGGACCGCACTGGCGTGCCGGCCGGCATTCGCGATGACCAGTTGCCGACGTACAACAGCTACGACAATGCCGTGCTGTACAACGACTTCGTGGTGTCGAGCCTGATCAAGGACTACGCCAAGAGTGATCCGAACGGTTTCCTGCTGTATCTGTCCGACCATGGCGAAGACGTGTTCGACTCCGTGGGTCACAGTACCCTGGGGCGCAACGAGAACAAGCCGACGGCACCGATGTACACCATTCCGTTCATGGCCTGGGCTTCGCCGAAATGGCGTGCAACCCATGACTGGAACCTTGCCGGTGATCTTTCGCGGCCTTACAGCAGCTCGCACCTGATTCACACCTGGGCGGATCTGGCAGGCTTGAGCTTCGACGAACTCGATCGTAGCAAAAGCGTGGTCAGCGACAACTTCAAGGCCCGGCCGTTGATGATCGGCAACCCGTATGAGCGTGAACAACGCGCGTTGATCGACTTCAGCCTGATGAAGCCGAAAACGCCCCCCGCGGTCGTTCAGCAGTAATCCTTTCAGGGGCCGGTTCCGGCCCCTTTTTCATGCTCGCACTGCAGAAATGCAAGCCGTTGATGAAGTTAATTCCCATTTAACCGAATCGGCGGATAATGCCATTTCGACACTGATTCATTGATTCATGGACGAAAGGCATCCGACAACTTTAGTGGGAGGCATACCATGAAACGCACCGCCGTGATCCTCGCCGGCCTGATGGCACTGGGCTCGGCCAGCGCATTTGCCGAAGGTGGAGCCGAACGCATGCGCTATTACTACGAAAGCCTGCGACTGGCCCAGCAACAAGCCCTGGGCCATCCGATCCAAAGCACTGAGTTGCGGGTGCCCGACGATCAAACCGCACAAATGACTGAAACCTACAGACCGAAATGATCCATGGACTTCTGACTGCCTACAGTTGGAGAAAAGCGTTCGGGCGTCCTGATGGACGCCCTTTTCCTGACGGTTGAATCAGAGGCTCTTGGTCCAGAACAACATGCGCCCATGGGCCGGATCGAACATGCCGGCGGCGAAGCCGGCTTTTTCATAAGCGCCCTGCGCCACGGCATTGCCTTCCAGCACCTCCAGGGTGAGCTTGCAGCAACCGCGCTGGCGGGCGATATCCTCGACCTTTTGCAGCATCTTCTGGCTCAAGCCCAGCCCGCGAAATTTTTTCACCACCGCCACATCGTGCACATTGACCAACGGCCGGCAGGCAAAGGTCGAGAACCCCTCGAAGCAATTGACCAGCCCGGCTGGTTCGCCGCCGACAAAGGCCAGCACACTGAAAGCGTGGGGACGCCTGGCAAGCTCTGCCGGAAGTTGCTCCAGTACATGGGGTGGCAACGACTGGCCACCCCCCATCGGGTCCTCGGCGTAGTGGTTCAACACCAGACAAATAGCCTCGGCATGCACCGGATTGGTGTAACTGGCCTGAAGCACAAGAATTTCTGCGGAGTCCATTTCCATCCTCGATCACACATGAAGTAGCCCCCAGCATGTATTTCACGCTGAAGTGCCCGCTGACCATAGCGCGAGCACCGTGCCAACGACAATCGCAACCGAGGAAATCTTTTGGCGCTCAAGCGCCCCAGATCAAGGCTTCCGTCCATCCCAGCTCGGCAAAATCCTCGGCCCGCAAGTGCGACTCACCGGCACAGAAAAACTCGTCGAGTTGCGGTGGCTCGACCGGGGTGCCACTGAGCATGGCGTGAACCTGGCCGCGATGATGGATCTGGTGCTCGAACAAATGCGACAGCAGGCGCAAACGACTGTCGTGTTGCGGGGTGTCGCGGGCGATGGTCACGATCTTGCCAAGATCGGCGTCGCGCATTTGCTCGCAGTAGGCGATCAGCCGGCGGTCGACGTGGGCCTGCTCGCCAATGAGGTCCGTCGCCACGAGACAGGGCTCGTCTTCCTTGAAAAACACCCGGCAATCGGGATGCGGATCGTCGCCGCGCAGTTCGCGCTCCAGGGCGTCCACATAAAACCAGTCACAGGTAAGGATATGGTTGAGGGTGGCGCGGATCGTCGGGAAAAAGCTGACCCGCGGTGCCGTCAGTTCCTGCGGGCTCAACTGACGCCAGGCCTTGGCCAGTCGGTGATTGGCCCAGGCGTTCTGATAGGCCATGGTCAGCAGATGGTGCGACAGGGGCTGATTCATGTTCGCTGCTCCCGATCAAATCCCGATCAAACTTCGGCAAACCGCTGCAGTTGCATTTCCTGCAATCGACTGAGGGTGCGGCGGAACGGGAATTCCAGATAACCCTCGGTGTAAAGCGACGCCATTGGCACTTGCGCTTCGAGGTACAGCGGTACCTTGCGGTCGTAGCATTCGTCCACCAGGGCAATGAACCGTCGCACACCATCGTCATGCACCGACAACTGCGGCAACTCGCGGTCCCCCGCCGCCACTCGCTCGACACCGTCCTCGGTGCCGCGGGCAATGCGCCCGGCGCGTTTTTGCGCGCTGAGGCTGGGCACGTCACTCAACAGAATAGCGCTGTAGGTATCGCACAGGGCGATGAAATCCATGGCGGCGAAGGGTTGCTCGCACAGCGCGGCGTAACGGGTCCAGAGTACAGTCGGGCTGACTTTGACCACCTCGAGGGAGCGGTAGCCGACCTTGACCGGTTCGTTCGATATCGGCTGATTCACGGCCAACCCCGAGAAAACCTCGGTGAGCGCATCTGGCTGCCCGGGCTCGGCCACCCAATAACGTTGTGAACCGGCGCCCGGATGCAGGCGATGGTCTTCCCCGCCATCCACCGCAATCACCTGCATGTGTTGCTTGATCGCCGCGATGGCGGGCATGAAACGGTCGCGATTGAACCCGTCGGCGTACAGTTGGTCCGGCGGCAGATTGGAAGTGCAGACCACCACCACGCCCTGTTCGAACATCACCTGGAACAGGCGCCCGAGAATGATCGCGTCGCCGATGTCATTGACGAACAGTTCGTCGAAACACAGCACGCGAACCTCTTCGGCCAATTCACGGGCCAATGCCTTGAGCGGATCGGCAGTGCCGGTCAGTTGAAACGAGCGCTGATGCACCCAGCCCATGAAGTGGTGAAAGTGCTGGCGCCGCGCCGGTACCCGCAGGCTTTGGTAGAACTGGTCCATCAACCAGGTTTTCCCCCGCCCCACCGGCCCCCACAGGTACACCCCGGAAATGGCCGAGCGGCCTTCGTGCAGCGCTTCGTGGCATTTTTGCAGCGCCCACACGGCATGCTCCTGGGCCTCGTCCTGGACGAAGCCCTTTTGTTCGATGGCGTGCTGCCAGGCGCTCAAGGGGGAATCGATAGTCATGGGCGGCAGTATGCCATTGCGCATTGATAACGCGACCGGTTATCGGCGCTTTTGTGCGAAAGGGAAAAGCACCTTGACGGTTGAAATTACAGGCATCATATTTATAAATGTCGTACAACATATATAAACCCTGACGTCATCCCTCTGGAGTCACCCCATGCATTACAAAGTTTTCGGTCGTAAAACCGGCTTGCGTGTGTCCGAACTGGCGCTGGGCGCCGGCAATTTCGGTACCGGTTGGGGCCATGGCGCCGAGCGTGACGAAGCCAAACGCATTTTTGATGGCTACCTGCAAGCCGGTGGCAACTTCATCGATACCGCCAATGGCTATCAGGGCGGGCAATCCGAGGCCATGCTCAGCGAATTCATCGCCGCGGAACGCGATAGCCTGGTCATCGCCACCAAATACACCCTCGGGACTACACCGGCGGCCGGCATTTCCCACACGGGCAACAGCCGCAAGAACATGGTGCGCGCCGTCGAGGAAAGCCTTAAACGGATGAAGACCGAGCATATCGACCTGTTCTGGGCCCACATGAGCGACGGCGTCACACCCATGGAAGAGATCCTGCGCGGCTTCGACGACCTGGTCAGTGCCGGCAAGATTCATTATGCAGGGCTGTCGAACTTTCCCGCGTGGCGCATCGCCCGCGCCGACCTGCTGGCCGAGGTGCGTGGTTTTGCGCCGATTGCCGCGATCCAGGTCGAGTACAGCCTGGCCGAACGCACGGCTGAGCGTGAACAACTGCCGATGGCCGAAGCCCTGGGCCTGGCCGCGACCTTGTGGTCGCCGCTGGGTGGCGGTTTCCTTACCGGCAAGTATCGCAACAGTGAAGGCGACAACCGCGCGAACAAGCTCGGCGTGCTGATTCATGCTGAAAAAAGCGCCCGCGAAACCGCCCTGCTCGATACCTTGATCGACATCGCCGCCGCACTCGATGCCAGCCCGACCCACGTGGCCATCGCCTGGCTGCGGGAAAAGGCCCGGCGCTCGAGCACGGCACTGATTCCGATCCTTGGCTCGCGCACGCGTGAGCAACTGGATGCCACGTTGGGCGCGCTGAATGTGCAGTTGAGCACCGAGCAAGTGGCAAGGCTGGATGGCGTCAGTGACGTGGCCAAAGGCGTGCCGCACGAATCCATTAGCGGGTCTTTCGCACGCTTCAGTGGTGGCCGGATCCTCGACCTGCCGGTCGTTCCAGTGGCCTGACACCAATTAAATGTGGGAGCGGGCTTGCTCGCGAAAGCGGTGTGTCATTCAACAACAATGTCGACTGACACGACGTCTTCGCGAGCAAGCCCGCTCCCACAGGGGGATTGCGTTTTACCGATCGACCTTGTGTCTTGCCGCATACAGGCACAGCATCTCCATCGCCAGCGTTGCCGCCGCCAGTGAGGTGATCTCCGCGCTGTCATAGGCCGGCGCCACTTCCACCACGTCCATGCCCACCAGGTTGATGCCGCGCAGACCGCCGAGAATCTCCAGCGCCTGCACCGTGCTCAAGCCGCCGCATACCGGCGTTCCCGTACCAGGCGCGAATGCCGGATCGAGGCAGTCGATGTCGAAGGTCAGGTACACCGGGTTGTCGCCGACCCGCGCGCGAATCGCCTCGACGATCGCCTCGCAGCCACGGCGATGCACCTGCCGCGCGTCGAGCACTTGAAAGCCCTGATGATCATCGTTGGTGGTGCGCAAGCCGATTTGTACCGAGCGCGACGGGTCAACCAGCCCTTCCCTGGCCGCGTGCCAGAACATGGTGCCGTGGTCGATGCGTTTGCCCTCCTCGTCCGGCCAGGTGTCGCTGTGGGCGTCGAAGTGGATCAGCGACAGCGCCCCGTGCTTGCGCGCATGGGCCTTGAGCAGTGGATAGGTAATGAAATGGTCGCCGCCAAACGTCAGCATCGCCGTGCCGGCATTGAGGATGTGCTCGGCGTGGGCCTCAATCGTTTCGGGCGTCGACTGCGGCGAGCCGTAATCGAAATCGCAATCGCCGTAGTCGATCACCGCCAGGTGGTCGAACGGGTCAAACGTCCATGGCCAGTGCCGCTCCCAGGCGATCCCGGCAGAGGCGGCGCGAATGCCCCGTGGCCCGAAGCGTGCGCCGGGGCGATTGCTGGTGGCGGTGTCGAACGGCACACCGCTGACGGCCACGTCCACTCCACGCAAGTCGCGGCTGTAGCGGCGACGCATGAAACTGGTAATACCGGCGTAGGTACTTTCGGCGGCCGTGCCGTAAAGGCTGTCGCGGGTAAGGGCTTGATCGTTCTGCATCGGGACGTCCATTGAAGGCTCCTTGTGTTTTTCTTATTGGCGGCTACGGAAAGTGGTCCACAGGCGGGTGCGCTGGCGCATGTCCTTGAGGCTCATGCTGCGGTCGGCGTACAGCCGTTCGCGCACGTCGGCCAGCGGGTAGATGTCCGGATCGGTGCGTACCGCTTCATCCACCAGCGGCGTGGCAGCCTGGTTCGCCGTGGCGAAGAACAAGGTGTTGGTCAGTGCCGCAACGGACTCGGGGCGCAACATGAATTCGATAAAAGCACGGGCGGCTTCGGGGTGCGGCGCGTCCTTGGGAATCGCCAGGTTGTCCTGCCACACGAGGGTGCCTTCCCGGGGAATCCGGTAGGCGATTTCATAGGGTTTGCTGGCCTTGCGTGCCTGGTCGGCGGCCATGCTCGCGTCGCCGTTGTAGGTCAGCGCCAGGCACACGCTGCCATTGGCCAGATCGCTGATCTGCCGTCCGGTGGCGACGTACAGCACGTTCGGCTGTAGCTGATGCAGCAACGCCTCGGCGGCTGTCAGATCGTTCTTGTCGGTGCTGTAGGGATCTTTACCCAGGTAATGCAGCGCCAGTCCGATGACCTCCTGGGGCGAGTCGAGAATGGCGATGCCGCAATCCTTCAACTTGCTCGCGTACTCGGGCTTGAACAGCAGGTCCAGGCTGTTGAGCGGCACCTGCGGCAAGCGTTGCTGGACCGCTTCGACGTTCATGCCCAAACCCAGGGTGCCCCAGGTGTAGGGCACGCCGTAGCGATTGCCCGGATCGACAGCGGCGAGCTTTTCCAGCAAATCCGCATCGAGGTTGGCGTAGCCCTTGAGTCCCTCGTGGGGGATCGGTTTCAACGCCCCGGCCGCAAGCCCCCGGGCCAGCACGCTGGAGGATGGCACCACCACGTCATAACCGCTGCCGCCCGTGAGCAGCTTGGTCTCCAGCACCTCCGATGAATCAAAGGTGTCGTAACGGACATGGATGCCGGTTTCCTGCTCGAACCGTTGCAGGGTTTCGGGGGCGACATAATCGGCCCAACTGTACAAATTGACCTCCTTGTCCTCGGCCTGGGCCGACACAGCAACAGCGAGCAACAGCGCGGGTAAACACAGCTTGAACATGGGAGCCATGACGAACACCTGACCAGAGGAAGTGGTTGCAGGATGCGTCGTCGGATACATTGGTAAAATACCAAGTTAATTATCCTGACTTTATAACGGAGTAATGTTTGATGCTCGGCCAACTCCACGATCTGGATCTGCAATTGCTGCGTCTGTTTGTCAGCGTGGTGGAATGCGGCGGCTTCAGCGCAGCCCAGGGCGAGCTGGGGTTGAGCCAGTCGAGCATCAGCCAGCAAATGGCCAAACTGGAAACCCGCCTTGGTTACCGGCTATGCAGTCGCGGCAAGGGCGGGTTCAGGATCACGCCCAAGGGCGAACAGCTCCTCAGCGCCACCCGTGGATTGTTCGAGTCCATCGAAGCCTTCCGTCATCAATCCAACGGCGTGGCCGGCCGCTTGATCGGCGAAGTGCGCCTGGGTCTGTCCGAAGCCCTGGATCAATCGGTGCTGCAACGGGTGGCCGAGGCGATCCGGCGCTTTCGCGAGCGGGACGAGTCCGTGCGCATCGAACTGATCAGCGCCATGCCCGGCGAAATGGAGCGCTTGCTGCTGCAACAGCGGCTGGACCTGGCCATCGGCTATTTCTCGCAAGTGCAAAGCGCGTTCGACTACCGCCAATTGTTCATTGAAACCCAGCACCTGTATTGCGCCCCCGGTCATCCGCTGTTCACTAATGCGTCCCCGGACGATGAGGATCTGCAGGCCTGCGACCGGGTCGATCACCCCTACCGTTTCCTGCGCAGTGACGAGCCCTTCCAGGGCAAGCGCTGTTCGGCACGCTCGGAACAGGTCGAAGGCACCCTCGCCTTCATTCTTTCCGGCAAGCATGTCGGTTACCTGCCCAGCCACTTTGCCCGCAGCTGGGAAGACAAGGGTTTGCTCAGGGCTGTGCGGCGCCACGACCTGAGTTTCGATGTCGCGTTTCATCTGGCCCGGCACCGAGCGCAGGTGGCCGGCGATGCGCAGAAGGCATTCGAAGAGGACCTGCTCGCGGCGTTTGCCTGAATACGCGGTGGTCTACGCTGAAGCAGTGCCGGTCATCACCATGCAAAAATGCACAGATAACCTGCACTTATCCGGGTTGTACAAGGCAAATTTGCACTGCTACGATCCGCCATCGCTCGCGCGCGAGCATCTCGATAAAGAACAATAAAAGCAGGGAGTTAGTGATGACTGCTCAGGTTTCATCGAAGGGGGCGCAGTCCATGGATGCCATGCAGAACGAAGTGCTGGCCGAGGTTCGCAACCACATTGGCCATCTGACCCTCAACCGACCCGCCGGCCTCAATGCCCTGACCCTGGACATGGTGCGCAACCTGCACCGCCAGCTCGACGCCTGGGCCCAGGATTCGCAAGTCCATGCCGTGGTCTTGCGCGGCGCCGGTGAAAAAGCCTTCTGCGCCGGCGGCGACATACGCTCGCTGCACGACAGTTTCAAAAGTGGCGACACCCTGCACGAAGATTTCTTCGTCGAGGAATACGCCCTCGACCTCGCGATCCACCACTACCGCAAACCGGTGCTGGCCCTGATGGACGGCTTTGTCCTCGGCGGCGGCATGGGCCTGGTGCAAGGCGCAGACTTGCGCGTGGTCACCGAAAAAAGCCGCCTGGCGATGCCGGAAGTCGGCATCGGCTATTTCCCCGACGTCGGCGGCAGTTACTTCCTGCCGCGCATTCCCGGTGAACTGGGGATTTACCTCGGCGTCAGTGGCGTACAGATCCGCGCAGCCGATGCGCTGTATTGCGGGTTGGCGGACTGGTACCTCGAAAGCGCCAGGTTGGGCACGCTGGACGAACATCTCGACCAGCTCGAATGGCACGACACGCCGCTCAAGGACCTGCAAGGCCTGCTGGCCGGGCTCGCCGTGCAGCAACTGCCTGATGCGCCACTGGCAACCTTGCGCCCGGCCATCGACCACTTCTTCGCCCAGCCCGACCTGCCGAGTATTGTGGAACAACTGCGTCAGGTCACGGTCGCCGACAGCCATGCGTGGGCCGTCACCACCGCCGACCTGCTGGAAACCCGCTCGCCGCTGGCGATGGCCGTGACCCTGGAAATGCTCCGTCGCGGACGCGAACTGCCGCTTGAGCAATGTTTCGCCCTTGAGCTGCATCTGGACCGCCAGTGGTTCGAGCGCGGCGACCTGATCGAAGGCGTGCGCGCCTTGCTGATCGATAAAGACAAGACACCACGCTGGAACCCGCCCACCCTCCAGGCGCTGGACGCCGAGCACGTGGCGAGCTTCTTCAGCGGGTTTGACCAAAGCGAGAGCTGAGCCATGCACGATATCGAATTGAGCGAAGAGCAAGTCATGATCCGCGACATGGCCCGGGATTTTGCCCGTGGCGAAATCGCGCCCCATGCCCAGGCCTGGGAAAAGGCCGGCTGGATCGATGACGGTCTGGTGGCGAAGATGGGCGAGCTGGGCTTGCTGGGCATGGTGGTCCCCGAGGAGTGGGGCGGCACCTATGTCGACTACGTGGCCTACGCGCTGGCGGTCGAAGAGATTTCCGCCGGCGACGGTGCGACCGGCGCCTTCATGAGCATCCACAACTCCGTGGGCTGCGGGCCGGTACTCAACTACGGCAGCGAAGAACAGAAACAGACCTGGCTGGCGGACCTGGCCAGTGGCAAGGCCATCGGTTGCTTCTGCCTGACCGAACCCCAGGCCGGATCCGAGGCGCACAACCTGCGCACCCGCGCCGAACTGCGTGACGGCCAGTGGGTGATCAACGGCGCCAAGCAATTCGTCAGCAACGGCAAGCGCGCCAAGCTCGCGATTGTATTTGCCGTGACCGATCCAGACCTGGGCAAACGTGGCATCTCGGCATTCCTGGTACCCACCAGCACCCCTGGCTTCAAAGTCGACCGCAGCGAACACAAGATGGGCATTCGCGCCTCCGACACCTGCGCCGTGACCCTCGACAATTGCACCATCCCGGAGGCCAATCTGCTGGGCGAACGCGGCAAGGGCCTGGCCATCGCCCTGTCCAACCTCGAAGGCGGACGCATCGGCATCGCCGCACAAGCGCTGGGCATTGCCCGCGCGGCATTCGAAGCGGCGCTGGCCTACTCTCGCGACCGCGTGCAGTTTGGCAAGACGATCAATGAACACCAGAGCATCGCCAACCTGCTGGCCGACATGCACATGCAACTGAACGCCGCACGACTGATGATCCTGCACGCCGCACGCCTGCGCACGGCCGGCAAACCCTGCCTGTCGGAAGCGTCACAAGCCAAGCTGTTTGCGTCGGAAATGGCGGAAAAGGTCTGCTCGTCGGCCATTCAGATTCATGGCGGCTATGGCTACCTGGAAGACTATCCGGTGGAAAAATACTACCGGGATGCGCGGATCACGCAGATCTACGAAGGGTCGAGCGAGATACAGCGGATGGTGATTGCCCGCGAGCTGAAAAACTATCTGGTGTGAAGCCCTAAATGCATCGCGGGCAAGCCCGCTCCCACAGGTTTCGGAGGTGTACACAACATGTGTGAACGACCGAGAACACTGTGGGAGCGGGCTTGCCCGCGATGACGTCAGTGAAACCGCCGCATCACTTCCCGACGAACTCCGCCTCACGCTTGGCAATGAACGCTGCCATTCCTTCCTTCTGATCCTGCGTCGCAAACGCCGCATGGAACACCCGGCGCTCGAAGCGCACGCCTTCGGCCAGGCTCACTTCAAAGGCGCGGTTGACGCTTTCCTTGACCATCATCGCAATTGGCAGCGACTTCTTGGCGATCAACGCAGCAACTTTCAGCGCTTCATCCAGCAACTCGTCGCTCGGCACGATACGCGCGACGATGCCGCAACGCTCGGCTTCCACGGCATCGATCAAACGCCCGCTCAGGCACATTTCCATGGCCTTGGCCTTGCCCACGGCGCGGGTCAGGCGCTGGGTGCCGCCCATGCCCGGCAACACGCCGAGGTTGATTTCCGGCTGACCGAATCTGGCGTTGTCGCCTGCCAGGATGAAGTCGCACATCAACGCCAGCTCACAGCCGCCGCCCAGGGCGAAACCGTTGACCGCCGCGATGATCGGCTTGCGGCGGTTGGCCACGCGGTCGCTGTCGCTGAACAGGTCGTCGATGTAGATCTGCGGATAGGTCAGCTCAGCCATTTCCTTGATGTCGGCACCAGCGGCAAAAGCTTTTTTCGAACCGGTCAGCACGATGCAGCCGATGTTCGAGTCAGCCTCGAAGCCGTCGAGAGCCTGGTTCAATTCGCTGACGATCTGCGCGTTCAACGCGTTCAGCGCTTGTGGGCGGTTGAGGGTGATCAGGCCAACACGGCCATGGGTTTCCAGCAAAATCGTTTCGTAGCTCACAAATACACTCCTTCTTATAGATTGCGCGAAATGACCATGCGTTGAATATCGCTGGTGCCTTCGTAGATCTGACAGACCCGCACGTCGCGGTAGATCCGCTCCACCGGGAAGTCGTTGAGGTAACCGTAACCGCCCAGGGTTTGCAGCGCCGAGGAGCATACCTTCTCGGCCATTTCCGAAGCGAACAACTTGGCCATCGACGCTTCGACCAGCGCCGGCTTGCCGCTATCACGCAGGGCAGCGGCGTAGTGCACCATTTGCCGCGCCACGGCGATCTGGGTCGCCATGTCCGCCAGGCGGAACGCCACGGCCTGGTGTTCGATGATGGGTTTGCCGAAACTCTCGCGCTCACGGGCGTAGTCGCGAGCCGCTTCGAACGCGGCGCGGGCCATGCCCACCGATTGCGAAGCGATCCCGACGCGGCCGCCTTCAAGGTTGGCCAGGGCAATCCTGTAGCCTTCGCCCTCCTCGCCCAAACGATTGGCCACCGGCACCTTCACGTCTTCGAAGAGGATCTGGCAGGTGTCGGACGCATGCTGGCCGAGTTTGTCTTCGACCCGAGCCACGCTGTAGCCCGGCGAATCGGTCGGCACGATAAACGCGCTGATGCCGCGTTTGCCGGCACTCGGATCGGTCACTGCAAACACGATCACCACCCCGGCATTGCGCCCGGAGGTGATGAACTGCTTGCAGCCATTGAGCACGTAATGATCGCCCTGCAGTTGCGCACGGGTTTTCAGGCCGCTGGCGTCGGAACCGGCCTGGGGTTCAGTCAGGGCGAAAGCGCCGAGCATCGCGCCGCTGGCCAGCGGTTTGAGGAAGCGCTCTTTCTGCTCATCGGTGCCGTAGTTGAGGATCGGCACACAACCCACGGAGTTGTGCACGCTCATGATGGTCGAACAGGCGCCATCGCCGGCGGCAATCTCTTCCAGCGCCATGGCGTAGGCCAGGTAACCGGTGTCGCATCCGCCCCATTGCTCCGGCACCAGCATGCCGAAAAAGCCCAGCCCGGCCATCTCGCCGATGGCTTCCTTGGGAAAGCGGTGCTCACGGTCCCACTCGGCCGCAAACGGCTTCAGCCGTTCCTGGGCAAAGTCCCGGGCCATGTCGCGGATCTGTTGTTGGTCGTCATTGGGGATCATGGTGAATCCTTGAATCCGGTTACGACGCAGAACCCTGTGGGAGCGGGCTTGCTCGCGAAGAGGGTGTGTCAGTCGACATCATCGTCGGATGACACACCGCTTTCGCGAGCAAGCCCGCTCCCACACGGGATAGCGTCAATTTCAGTAGAGGCATTCCACGGCCATTGCCGTCGCTTCACCGCCGCCAATACAAATCGCCGCAACGCCACGCTTCAGGCCTTTCTGGCGCAGGGCCGAAAGCAAGGTCACGAGAATCCGCGCACCGGACGCCCCGATCGGGTGGCCGAGGGCGCAAGCACCGCCGTGCACATTGAGTTTCTCGTGGGGAATTTCCAGATGAGTCATCGCGGCCATGCCGACCACGGCGAAGGCTTCGTTGACTTCAACCAGATCGACGTCGTTGAGCGACCAGCCGGTTTTCTTCATCAACTTCTTGATGGCGCCAATCGGTGCCACCGGGAACAGGCCCGGGGTGTCGGCGAACGCGGCGTGACCATGAATCACCGCCAAGGGTTTCAGGCCTTGTTGCCGTGCCTGCGACTGGCGCATCAGCACCAGCGCGGCGGCACCGTCGGAGATCGAACTGGAGTTGGCCGCCGTCACTGTGCCGCCTTCGCGGAACGCCGGTTTCAACGAGGCGATCTTGTCCAGTTTGGCTTTGGGCGGCTGCTCGTCATTGCTGATCACAACCTGCTCTTTGCCGACCGTCACGGTGAGCGGCACGATTTCGTCCCTGAAGCTGCCGTCCCTGATCGCCTGTTGCGCGCGAGTGGTCGAGGCGATGGCGAACGCGTCCTGGGCTTCACGGCTGAAGCTGTTGGTTTCGGCGCAGTCTTCGGCGAAGGTGCCCATCAGGCGGCCCTTGTCGTAGGCGTCTTCGAGGCCGTCGAGGAACATCGAGTCCTGCACCCGGCCATGGCCCATGCGGTAGCCGGCACGGGCGCGGTCCAGCAGGTAAGGCGCGTTGGACATGCTTTCCATGCCGCCCGCGACCACCACGTCGGCACTGCCGGCCACCAGCATGTCGTGGGCCAGGATCGCCGCTTCCATGCCCGAACCGCACATCTTGTTCAGGGTGGTGCAGCGGGTCGATTTATCCAGCCCGGCGCCTAGCGCCGCCTGGCGCGCCGGGGCCTGGCCGAGGCCTGCCGGCAGTACACAGCCGAACAGCACTTCGTCGACACCTTCACTGGCAACGCCGGCACGTTCAACGGCGGCCTTGATGGCGGCAGCGCCGAGTTGCGGCGCGGTCAGGCTTTTCAGTTCGCCCTGGAAACCGCCCATCGGGGTGCGGACGGCGCTGACGATTACAATCGGATCGTTGGACATTGTCATGACAAATCCTCCTTATTTGGCTGCCATGCGCAGGGCACCGTCGAGACGGATCACCTCGCCATTGAGCATGCTGTTTTCAATGATATGCCTGACCAGCGCCGCGTACTCGCCCGGTTTGCCCAGGCGCGGCGGAAATGGCACGCCTGCCGCCAGGGAGTCGCGGACTTCCTGGGTCATGCCGGCCATCATCGGCGTCTCGAAGATGCCGGGGGCGATCGTCATGACACGAATGCCGAAGCGCGCCAGTTCGCGGGCAGCGGGCAAGGTCAGGCTGACAATCGCACCTTTGGATGCCGAGTAGGCCGCCTGACCGATCTGACCGTCGTAAGCCGCGGCAGACGCGGTATTGATGATCACGCCGCGCTCGCCATCGGCATCCGCTTCGGTTTCCGCGATCGCCGCTGCCGCAAGGCGCAGCATATTGAAGCTGCCGATCAGGTTGACGTTGATCACCTGGCTGAAGCTGGCCAGCGCATGTGGGCCGTTCTTGCCGAGAATCTTCTCGCCACGCACGATGCCGGCGCAATTGACCAGGCCATTGAGGCCGCCAAAGGCCTTGACCGTCGCCTGCACCGCGGCTTGCGCCGCCGCTTCGTCGCTGATGTCCGCCACCACGCTGTGCGCGCCAAGACGCTGGGCCTGGGCTGCTACGGCGTCGGCGTTCATGTCCACCAGCATCACTTTCGCGCCGGCGGCAACCAGCACCTCGGCAGTGGCTGCACCAAGGCCGGAAGCGCCACCGGTGACGATAAATATCTTGTTCTCGATCTGCATCATTGTTTCCCTGGATTCAAGCTGGAACGTTCTTCGCCGCGGCCTCTTGAGCCTTGGCGATTTCCTGGTTGCGCAAGATAAAGCGCTGCAATTTGCCGCTTGGGGTTTTCGGCAATTCGCTGACAAATTCGATTTCGCGGGGGTAGGAATGCGCCGCCAGACGCTTGCGCACGTGCTGGCGCAACGCTTCGGCCAACGCAGGTTCCGCGCGGTATTGCGGGCTGAGCACGACGAAGGCCTTGACCAGCTCGGTGCGCTCCGGATCGGGTTTGCCGACCACGGCGGCCTCGACCACGGCCGGGTGTTCGATCAGCGCGCTTTCCACGTCGAACGGACCGACCCGGTAACCGGAGGTGGTGATCACGTCATCGCTGCGACCGACAAAGCTGATGCTGCCGTCCGGGTTCCACTCGACGGTGTCGCCGCTCAGGTAATAGTTGCCGACAAAGGCCTTGGTCGGCCCGCCTTCGTAGCCGGCGAACCAGCACATCGGCGATTGGCTGCGGTCGATCGCCAGGATGCCCGGCTGGCCAACGCCCAGTTCCTTGTATTGGTCATCGAGGACCACGATGCGGTGGCCCGGCGAGGCAAAACCGGCGGCGCCCATGTGAATCGGATGCTCAAGGCCATGGTGGTTGCACAACACCATGCCCAGTTCGGTCTGGCCGTAATGGTCGTGGATCACCACGTCAAGGTTGTCGGCGAACCAGCGGATCACTTCCGGGTTCAGCGGCTCGCCGGCACTGCTGACGATACGTAGCTTGCCCTTGATCGACCTGGCGAATTCTTCGCCGCCGGCAATCAGCAAACGGTAGGCCGTCGGCGAACCGGTGAGGTTGGTAATCCCGTACTTGTTGATCACCCGGCAGGTGCTTTCGAGGGTGAACGGGCCATCGTAAAAGGTGATCGGATGCCCCATGGCCATCGGCCCGGTGACACCGAAATAGATGCCGTAGGCCCAACCCGGGTCAGCGAGGTTCCAGAAGGCATCTTCCGGGCGCAGATCCACTGCATCGCGGGTGTAGCCCTGAAACGCAACGATGGCCTTGAGCGGTACCGACAGCGCTTTCGACGGGCCGGTGGTGCCCGAGGTGAACATCAGCAGGAAGGGATCTTCCCCGGTCAGCAGCACCGGTTCACAGTCGGCGGAATAGTTGGCCAGTTCGGCCCAGAAACTGCAATCGCCACGCACCAGGCCCTGCCCTTTGGGACCGGTGACGGTCACCGTGGTCGGGCAATCGGCGACTTCGGCCAGTTTCGGCCGGTTCACCGCATCGGTCACCACCACTTTGGCGCCCGAGCAACTCAAGCGGTGCTCGATGGCTTTGGGCCCGAATGCGGTAAACAGCGGTTGATACACCGCGCCGATGCGCCAGGTGGCGAACACGGTGATCAACAGTTCGATATTGCGTGGCAACAGGCCGGCCACCTTGTCGCCTTTCTGCACGCCCTGGGCCTGCAGGTAATTGGCGAAACGCGCGGCCTTGTCCTGCAATTCGGTGAAGGTATAGGTAGCACCGGTGCCGTCGCGGCCTTCCCAGAACAGCGCGATGCGGCCCGGCAAGGCATGCCGGTCACAACATTCGATACAGGCGTTGAGGGCGGTCAGATTGCCTGCGAGTGCAGCGTCGACGGTGTGCTGATAATTGAACTGAGAAGTAGCAGACAGGTAATCGCGCATTGCCAGAGTCCCGTTGTGTTTTTATTAGGTTGGGGGGAACCGTAATCAACAGGGAAATACTCGCTCTGCGCGGGGTGTCGGGCAATGGTCAAAGTTATCAAGTTGCCTGACTGCTTTGGCCAAAGCCCGCAGGGTTTCAGTCGATGAAGCGCACCCCGGGCCTGGCGCGCTCGTCCACCGTCAGCTCGAACACATCCGGGCGCGCATAGTGGCCGACCACGTCGTAGTCATAGCGGGCGCGTACCAGGTCGTCAGTGTCGATTGGCGCGGTGAGCAGACCGGCGCTGTCACGCAACGGTCCGGCGAGGATGTCGCCCATGGGACCGACGATCACGCTGCCACCGGCGATCAATGGCCGATCCGCCGGCCAGTTGGCGATGTCCAGGCCCAGGGCGCTGGGCGAAGCCTGGACCTGGCAGGCACTGACCACGAAACAACGCCCTTCATGGGCAATGTGGCGCATGCTGACCTGCCACATCTCCCGTTCGTCCACGGTCGGCGCGCACCACACCTGCACGCCCTTGGCGTACATCGCCGTGCGCAGCAGCGGCATCATGTTTTCCCAGCACACTGCCGCACCGATGCGCCCGACCTGGCTGTCGATCACCGGCAGCGTCGAACCATCGCCCTTGCCCCAGATCAGCCGTTCGGTGCCGGTGGGCATCAGCTTGCGGTGTTTGGCCAGCAGCCCGGCCTGCGGATCGAAGTACAGCGCAGTGCAGTACAACGTGCTGCCCGCGCGCTCGATCACGCCGATCACCAGATTGGCCCCGGTGCGTGCGGACAGGGCCGCCAGCGCCTCGGTTTCCGCGCCGGGCACGTCGATGGCATTGGCAAAATAGCGGGCAAAGGCTTCGCGACCTTCCGCCAGCCGAAAACCAAGCTGCGTACCAAAGCCCTCGCCTTTGGGATAGCCGCCCAACAGCGCTTCCGGCATCACCACCAATGCGGCACCGGATTCGATGATCGCGTTTTCATAGGACAGGATCTGTTCCAGGGTTTCAGCCTTGCCACCGGGCAAGGCGCCGATCTGCAGGGCAGCAACAATTGATTTGGGCATCGCACACACTCCATTCGCATCAGGTGTTGCTCATTCTCCGGCGTCACGCAATCATCAATAAAGACCGATTCACTGCAAAATGATATGAGCCAAATGAATATCACCGACATTGACCTCAACCTGCTCAAAGTCTTCGAAGCACTGCACGAAGAGTCCAGCGCCAGCCGTGCCGCCCTGCGCCTGGGCGTGACGCAATCGGCGGTCAGCGCAGCCTTGCGGCGGTTGCGCGAGGTGTATGGCGATCAGTTGTTCGTGCGCACCGGACGAGGCCTGGCCCCCTCGCTCAAGGCCAATCAGCTCAAACCGGTGGTCAGCGATGCCCTGAACAAATGCCGGCAGAGCCTGGCGATGGTCGATCCGGCCGCGCAGCAGTACGACGGTCGCTCGGTCACTGTGGGAATGTCGGATGATTTCGAAATTGCCTACGGCCGGCGACTGATCGAAGAAATCGCCCGTAGCGCGCCGAAACTGCGGCTGATTTTCCGCCAGACCCACAGCCAGATCGTCGCCCAGGCGTTGATGGAGCGCAGCATCGACCTGGCGATTACAGCAGGCGGGTTTGCCGAGCGGCTGCTCAGCCGGCAGGTGCTGGGGGAAGGCGGATACCTGTGCCTGGCAGACCCGTCGAGCCTGGGCGCGGGCCAGCAGAGCATCAGTCTTGAAGAGTTTGTCGCCCGCGAACACATTCTGGTGTCGTCCAGCGGTTTTATCGGGATTACCGACGAGGGCTTGGCTGCGCTGGGGTTGAGTCGGCGGGTGTGCGCCTCGACCACGCACTTTGCCGCGTTGCCACATTTGCTCAAGGGCAGCCAGGCCGTTGCGACCATTCCGGCCCATGCGGCGCAAAGCATCGCAGCGCTCAGCGGACTGGCGTTGCTGCCCTGCCCCCTGGCGTTGCCGCGCTACCCGATCGAACTGGGCTGGCGCACCAGCACCCAGCTCGATCCGGTGGTGTTGAAAGTGCGTGAAGCGATTGTCGCGAGTTTCCCGTGAAAGCCGCTGTTACTTGTTGGCGGCCATCAGGCGGTTGACTTCACTGCGCACCATATTGGCGAATTCCGGGGGCGACATGCCGTCCAGTTCGGCGCGCACCCATTCGGCCCACTTGCCCTTGCGCTTGGCCCGTTCGCCGAACAACCGCGCAGCCTCACCCTTGGCTTTGCCCAGGTTGTTTTGCCAGAGTTCGAACAGACGGGATTTCTCGTCTTCAAGCGCAGCGCGCTCGGCGAGGGGTTTGTCGGCCAGATTGAAGCTCATGGAAATATCCTGCTGCGTAAAATAGGCGACATCTTACACTGTAGGACGAAATGTCCTGCGCCGGTTTTTCAGCAAGATAGCCTCAACAGGCAAAATGGCTGCAACTTTTCCGACAACCGCAGACTCCATTGTTCACTGTCCACTCACCTGCAAGGAGTACTTCAATGGCCCGCAAAACCGCCGCGCAAGCCGCCGAAGATCAAATCAAGGACCTAGCGTTCAGCGAACTTCAACGGCTGATCGAAGAGTCGGAAAAACTGCTGAAAAGCAGCGCCTCACTGGTCGGGGAAGAAGCGGAGACCCTTCGCGGACAGATCGCCCTGAAACTGCGGCAAGCTCGGGATTCGCTGACCAGCGTACGCGACCGGACGCTGCCTGCGGTCGAGGCCACTGAAACCTATATCGGCGGGCATCCATGGCAAACCGTGGCGATTTCTGCCGGGTTCGGGCTGGTGGTGGGGTTGTTGCTGGGACGTAGGTAAGCATTCCGATCAAACACCGCAAACCTTGTGGGAGCGAGCCTGCTCGCGAAGAGGTCGTGTCAGTCTGGATTCATGTTGACTGATCCACCGCTTTCGCGAGCAGGCTCGCTCCCACAGGGGCTGTGCAAAAAATTTCGTCTAGAGTCCTGCCAGCTCCCGCAGGTTCGCCAGCGTCCTGGCATCCAGCTCAATACCGTTGACCTGCGACCTGGCGCGCTGTTGATGACGCCGGTCACCCGGCAAGCGCTTCAAGCCGACACCGTGCATTTGCCGCACCAGTTCCTGGCTGCGTTCGGCGAAACTTTGCCCTGCTGCTTTGCCCGGATCGATCACGATCAGCAATTGGCCAGTCCAGGGCGTCTTGGCGCCGGGGTGGTTCTTCCAGTCGAATTCAAAGGAAAAATTGCCGCCAGTCAATGCCGCCGCGAGCAACTCGACCATCATCGACAACGCCGAGCCCTTGTGCCCGCCGAACGGCAGCAACGCGCCGCCCTCGAGAATCGCTTTGGGGTCTGTGGTCGGCTGGCCGAGGCTGTCCACCCCCATCCCCGCCGGCAAGCGTTCACCCTCACGTGCGGCAATCTGCACATCGCCATGGGCAATGGCACTGGTGGCAAGGTCAAAGACGATCGGTTCGCCGTCGGCCCGCGGGGCGGCGAAGGCAATCGGGTTGGTGCCGAACAGCGGCCGGTCGGCACCGTGGGGCACGACACAGGTCATGCTGTTGACCACGCTCAATGCCACCAGCCCTTCGTAGGCGAATGGCTCGACATCCGGCCACAGCGCAGCGAAATGGTGTGAGTTACGAATCGCCAGCACCGCAATCCCGGCACTTCGGGCCTTCTGCACCAGCAGCTCGCGTGCCGCCGCCAGGGCCGGTTGCGCAAAGCCGTTGGCGGCATCGACCCGCACAAAACCCGAAGCCACGTCTTCGACAATCGGAACAGCCTGGCCGTTGACCCAACCACTTTGCAGCGTGGACACATAACCCGGAATCCGGAATACGCCGTGACTGTGCGCACCGTCGCGCTCGGCGCCGGCGCAGTTTTGCGCCAGGACCCTGGCGACGTCGGCCGAAGTGCCATGACGCTGGAAAATTTTCTCAAGCAAAGCGGTCAACGCTTCAAGGGACAGGTGTTGCGAGACCGCAGGGGAGGCGTGATCGTGTGGCGCAGACATCTGAAGCTCCAGACTAATTATTGGAGGGGGCAACAGCGTACGTAGACCGCCGATTAACAACGCGCCGGGAGCGACCTGTCAACCCTTCGATTGCGCAGGCTGGCACGAACGCCTGCCGCCCGTGCTTTAACTATCTACCACCCGCACCCCGGCGCCGGATTTTAGTCTCGACGTTCCTTTCATTGGCGTATTGCACCGCGCCTTGCACGAGACTCGAAGATGCCTACACCCCCTGCCCCACTGTTTTTCCCCGAAGCCCTCCAGTCCCCAAGCCTCTGGACCGAGCTGGGCAAAACGCACGGCCTGACACGAAGGGATTTTGAATGGTTCGCAAACCTGGAATTGGCCACCCAGACGTTGCGCAGCCAACAGAATCCGCCAATGCTGGCCGAAAGAATTCTGCTGCGCATGGCCGATCAGGAACCGGTCACCCTGGCCGGCAGTTTCGTGCTGAGCCCGACCCCGGAAACCAATGGGGTCATTATCTACACCCCCTACGGCGGCATACAGAAGTACTACAGCCGAACGGCTCTGACGGAACAGCTTCGGCAGCGTCTGAACGATGCCGGCGAAGACGACGATCTGCTGGCGCAGATGTCGTTGGGTGAGCGCAAAACCCTGGCCGCCAGCGACAGTATCCATGTGTCCTATCAGGCTATCGAGGGCGACGTGTTTGCGGAGCAGTCCAAGGACATCGCGCAAAACCAGCGCGTGAACCAGCAGGCCATGCTCGGCGAGCTGATTGCACTGCCGTCCCTCGCCTCCCTGCTTGGCAGCATTCTGGCCGAGTTGCTGCAATCGTCGTTTCCCGGCCTGGATCAAAGCAGGACACAGGTCAATTTCTACTCTGTGGAGCCCGGCGACGACCCGGCACGACGCTGGCATAGCTCATTGTCACTGAATGACGCGGTACTGCAGTACTACCGTCACCAACGATGGCCATCCGGGCAGGTCCACGAATTCTCCCATCCACACAGAACGCCCGCCAGCGCTGATCAACAACATTGGGAAACGGCGGTAACAGCTGCATCGGGTCAATTGATCCCTCTGCTTTTTCGCCGACTGGAGTTGTATTGGGACGCATCGACAACCGATGACGGGGCATCGCGCCGGGCGTATTTCAGCCGGGCCATTGGCGAACAGGCGCGAGCGGATATCCTGCAAAAGCGTGAGACCCGAATCATTACCGCTGATCAGTGGCAAGCCTTGCACGCAATGATCCGGCCTGTTACCGAAGCAATCCGCAGACCTACCCTGGAAACTGTGCGCCTGTGGGAACACGAGGCCAATTATGTGGAACTGGCGGGTTCACTGATGATCAGTCATTCCAGCGCCTATCTGTACACGCCCCCCCATGGGCTTCAGGTTTTGCAGGACTATCAGGACCTCAAAGCCACCCTGATCAGCAAGTTCAGCGCCGCCGGCCACGAGGATGAACTCTACGGCCTGCTTGGCCTGGAGGAGCGCAACCGCTTCATCGGTTTCGATCAACCGAATGTCTCGGGAGAGGTGATTCACGGACAGACTTTCAACGTCCTGTTCGAGGCGATCATCACCAAACAACGGCAGAACATCGAATACGCCCTGCAGGTGTTCCGTCACAGCGACGGCACCGTGGACATCCACGCCTTGTTCGACAAGGCACTGGATATACGCGCAATGATCAGCGAGCGCTTGCTGACACTGAACGCCAAAGGACGCTGGAGTACTCGGCCGGTACTGGCCGGCAATCAGCAGCCCTCCATCGTACGAGCGGACGCTGCAGCGGCCAGCCTGAAAACGTTCAATGACATCGATGCGCAGACCAGCACGAAATTGGCCGCCCAGCCGGTTGCCACATTGGCGCTGCAACGCGATTATCTGGAAAAAATGAAGCCGCAACTTGGCCATTCACTTTCCGTAGGCGTACGGGGAGAGGCCAGTCTGAGGGTGCTTGACGAAACGCTGACAGGTGCCGCACAGGCCATCGTCGATACGGTGTTCGACCCGGACCGGGCGGACCGTAAAAGCCGCCTCGCACTCAATGGTTTCCGACCGGATGCCTACGCGTTGATCCTGAAATGTTCCAGCCAGCAAAATGTGTTGCCCTTGGCCAACTGTGTATTGCTGACAGAGCGTGGCGGACTCGACGCTCGGCATTCCGGACGCGCCATTGTGTGGACACCTGCGACGGGGCTGCAGGTGTTCGCCACGGTCGACAGTGCACGGCTGGCACTGAACCAGCGACTGCTCGACCCTCACCATCGCCTGGAACTGCTGGAAAACCTGCGCCCTGAGCAACGCCAATTTCACCAACGCTACTCGCTCGACTCATTGCGCCTGATCGAAGGCAATGTTCTGCACTACATCGCACAGACATCCATCGAGCATTTCCTGGGAACTTGTGGGCACGTGCGCTCATTCGGACTCACAAACACTAAACAGGTCAAAAGGTTGGAAGACTTGGCAAGGACACCTATCGATACCAATTTGCGCAGGGCCGCGCGGATCGCCAGCGCGATTTACCAACAGCAGTCCCTGCCGGCCTGGCTGGGCATGGCCCCGGTCGAAGAACAGCAATTGCACATCGAATTGCTCGAGCAATACCGCAACAGCGTCACCGAAGACAAAGACTATTTGCACGGAGTCAAAACACTCTCGTCCTTTGCCCATGACTGCCTGAAAGCATTGCTCACCAGCCGTTTCCCCGGTTTGGAGCTTGACCCCAACGAGATCGAGATCACCCCTGACCTGGCGTTGGCCGGGCCGCCCCGAACCCTGACCGAGTTCGCCCTGAACCACATCAATATTGCTCAAGGCACCAGGTTCAAGGTGGCGTCCACCACCACGCGTGCGATTCCCGAACGGCTTGATCAAGACGCGGTGAAACAGCTTTTACAGTCGCTGAACATTCAGAACGACTACAGCAAAACGGTGACTGATCTACTGACCGGCACAGGCAACGACGCCGCCAGCCGGAAGTTGCGTTTTGTCCAGCAGTTACCGTGGCAGCTCCTGCAACATGCCCACGCGCTCAAATTGCAGCAGCATCTTACCGGTGGTGCATTCGATCTGATCAGCCAGGTACTGGACATGCCCGATGCAATCGCCCGGGCTGCGGTTATCGGTGCCCACGCCATCGTCAGGCCGTTGGAACTGATCAAAACGCCAGGCGCTGTCGCGGTTGAAACGCTGGGGCTATACCTGATTGGCCCCGGAGCCGGGCATGACGGGCCACAGGTTCTGTATGCGCCCTACCATGCCGGCTCCGTCTTCAGCGAGTTCCGCAATGAGGCCGACGTTATCGCGGCAATCAATGTTCCGGGGCTCCTGCAGGACCTGGTCATTCGCCGCTTGCCCGAAAACCAGCAGTCCGTGTTCAGCAATCTGTTCAGGGACACCGTCGGGCAATCCAGCGATATGACGCTGGCCTCCTCACCTGTTGCCGGCAACTTTCTTGAGCGCCTGTACAGCGACAACATCAACCTGCTTGCGCAGATACTTTCCAGCCGGGATAAAACATCCGGCCAGTCGGACTGGGAGGCGGCGAAAAACCTGTTCAGCTCCGGCATCAGACTGTTTTCCGGACTGTTGCCGGGCAAGCTCGCCTATGTGCTGTTCCTGTGGCAAAGCTTCAAGGATTTCGAGGCCTCAGCCCAGGGGCTGCAAGACCATCACTGGAAACTCGCATTAGAGGAGTTCATCGCCGGCGCTGCGCAAATGATCACGCTGGGGCGGTTGTCGCTAGAATCGTCGATCGGACAGGTAACGGTCGAAACAGCCCCCGTGAAGACACCGGTGGTAGACCCGCAATGGTCACAGATCAAGCCGACAGCAACGACGCGTACCTTGTTGCAACCCTATGAAGATTCAACGGTGGCCTTGAGAGACTTGACCAGAAACCAGGCTGATGGCACCTACGAGGACCCGATCAGCAAGCTTCGGTATGCCGCCGTTGCCGGGAAAGTCTATGGCGTGGCCAAACCGGGTGTCGCATGGCAACTCAGCAAGGACGGGAAAAACGGGCTCTCGCTTCTGAAAACCCCGACAGGGCAAATGGTGCTCGCCCCGGATCGCCATACCGTTCACTTCGGCAAGAACCTGTCGAAGATGCTTAATGAATACGCGGCAGATCGTGAGGTTCGATACGCTTTCAACATCGAGGCTCAGGGCATGGCAAACATTCGCGCCAATCACCCGGAGAAGGCCCGCCAGATTGTGGAAGCCATCGATATGGCGCGCTACTACGCCTTCAACAGCCTGCATAACCTGGTACAGGCCCGACGCCTCGAAAAGGGCACTCGCCTTGATGGCTTCCTCAAGGTTTTCTTCGATGTCGACGAAGTCGATGCCCACCTGCTCGATAAAATCCGACAGGCCATTGTCCCCATCTGCATTGCCTTGGTGGATCCCGACGAAGAGTTATTGGATTCGGAGCGCTTTATCGTAGGCTCAATCCGCAAGGGAATAGACGACACCAGTGCGTTCGTGGTGCGCAAGGATGCACGCAGGCGTGTGCATTTCACTGAAAAATTCTTTGACCAACAACTCGATTCGTACAGGCACATGTTGACTCAACCTTTCGATATCGAAGGTCATGCCCGCGCTGCCATCCTGATTCACGAGTTCGCCCATCTGTTTTCAAAAGCGATCGATATTACCTATTTAGAAGCAAGGCGCCCATTCTCAGATTTAATAAACACAATAACCGGATTAGGCGCGGCTACCCGGTATTCCCAAGAGACGTTCCAGAGGGAGGCACTGTCCCTGGATACTCCGCAAGAGGAATTGTTCGCCCAATGGAACAGTAAGCTGAGATCCTGGATCAGTCTTGATTCGATCCCGGATACTGAACACATCGGAAGGGAAATCCTGAAAATAACCAATTGCAAAAGCATGGAGCAAGCGCGAGATGCTTTCAGGACCAATGCAGGTGTACGTATAAACACCATACTGCGCAATGCCGACTCGATCGCGCATCTGATCTGCCAGATGGGTCGCCAACTGGACCCGGTCCCTCTGCCGGCGCCCTGATTGCCGGAAAAAAATGCGCAGAACCGCCGTTCTGCGCAGCGCTCGGGCAAAAAATAAATGCACGTTGATGGGCAATTGCCATGACTGATGTTCTCGCAAACTTCTACCCAAGGTTAGAATGCGCGAAATCAGGATGAGCCAATGACCGACCACACGCTCTCGCAAGCCGAATACGACGCCATCACCGATGCCGCTGCGCATTGGTGCATGCGTCTGCACGCCAATGATTGCACCGAGCAGGAACGCCAGGCGTTCGCGCAATGGCGCGATACCCACCCGTTTCATGCCCTGGAGTATGAGGCGATGCTGGAAATCTGGGATGTCGCCGCAGATCTGCCTCGCCCTGATTCCGTCTTGCCAATGGCTCAGCCCAAACCACAGGCACCATGGCGCACCCTGGGCATCGCGGCCGCCGTGTGTGCCCTGGCGTTGCCGCTGGCGGCGTTCAGCGGCTGGCACCTGGGCTGGCTGCCCAACGCGTACCAGCATTTCGAATCGACCGACAATGTTCGCACGGTCACCCTGAGCGATGGCAGTCAGGTCGAACTGAACCTCGGCAGTGAACTGACCTACAGCAACTACAAGGATCAACGCCAGGTCACGCTGAAAAAAGGCGAGGCGTTCTTCAGCGTCAGCCACGACACTCGTCACCCGTTTGTGGTCAAGGCTGCCGAAGGCCGCATACGCGTGACCGGTACGAAATTCAACGTCTGGATGTATGAAGACCAGGTGAAGGTGAACCTGATCGAAGGCTCGGTGCTGGTCAGCAGCAACGATGAGCTACCCGGCGACGGTTTGCGTCTGGGTCCGGCGATGCAGGCGAGCTATCGCCAGGGTGATTTCACTCCGCGCATCAGCGATACCTATGACAACGACAGTTCGCTGGCCTGGCGCCAGGGCAAACTGGTGCTCGACGATCTGGCGCTGGCCGATGCATTGCCGTTGATCAACCGCTACCTGGATAAACCGTTGATGATCGCTGACAACAGCACTGGCTCGATCCACATCGGCGGCATCTACAACATCAAAGAGATCAACGGCCTGGTGAAGTCCCTGCCCCGCGTGCTGCCGGTGTACCTGACACGCAATGACAACGGCAACCTGGTGGTCAACGCGATTCCGCAAAAGACTCCGAAAAGCTGAAAAGGCCGCAACCCTTGCGGGATGTGGCCTTCCTCGTTTGTTTCAAATACCCATCAGATCACTGCGCGGCCGCTGCAGGAACGAAGCTCACATCAGAAATTCAGGGTTTTAGCGCGCATCGGCGCATGGACTGACAGGTTGATCACATGCTGGCGACAAAATTTCTACATTTGAGCCCTCATGATTTGCGCTGCTCATACGTCTAGTCCTGTAAGAGCGCCCACTTTTTCCTGATCAGGCTCTGAAAAGGAGTTTTGCAATGTACAACTCGCAACTGCCAACGGACGGTAGCAACGCGCCAAAGGGTACTTCCATGGGAGTCGGCGTATTCGAGCCGCGTAGCGATCGCCACGGCAACGAGCGCATCCGGGTCCTGCTCAAAAGTTATGGCCTGCGAACCAGTCTGATCCGCCTGAAAGTCATCGACGCCCTGCTGACGGCCGCCGAAAGCGAGCGAAGCCTGGGCGTACGGGGTGTGCACAGCCAATTGCTGGACCTGGACATTCCCCTGTCATTTCTCAGCGTGCGTGAAGTGCTCAAGCGCTTGTGCAGCGAGGGGGTGATTGTCCTCAACCCCGACAAAAGCTACAGCCTGCATCCTCAGGCCGCGGCCATCCTGCGCAATCCGTGATCGACTGATCAGGGCTTGACCTTGCGGCGCATCACGCCGTTGATGACCACCACTATCACCGCCACGCCAATGGCGATGTACTGGAACATTTTTTCGCTGATGACGCCGGTATTCTGCAACCAGGAAAGGCCAAACATGATCCCCAGCACCACCAGGGAGATCAGAATCGAGTATTTCAAACGTTGCGACTGAGTCATTGCGGGTTCCTGAATCTGAAAAGTGTATCCGGTTTGTATCGACATGCATGCCGGGCGCTTACCCTGTTTCGGGAATGACCTGCTATAAGCGCGGTCTCATGTTACAGCCGATGAAGATTTTTCGCTTCATTACGGCGATAACCATGAGGATTTCCAAAATGTTGCGTCGAATCACACTGCTGATTCCCCTGCTTGCCCTCCTGACCCTGAGCGGTTGCATCATCTACCCCCATGGGGGCCGGCACCACGATCACGACTACGGCCATGGCGGACCGGGTTACTACCAACATCGTTAAAGGCGGCTCAACGCCCCAAGTCCTTTCTGTAGAAGTCATTGCCAGGCTGGGCACACAGTTCCACCAGCCAATCGACAAACACACGCACCCGCCGGGATAACTGGCGGTGCGGCGGATACAGCGCCGTCATCGGCATGCCTGGTGGCGGCACTTCCCTCAGCACTTCAATCAAACGTCCCTCCTCCAGTTGCCGCGCCACGTGATAGTACGGCGTCTGCACCAGGCCATATCCGGCCTCGCACGCCGCCAGATAGCCATCGGCACTGTTGACCGCCACCCGCTTGGGCAGGTCGAGCGACTGCACCTGGCCATCCACGACAAACTCCAGTCCATAGCGCTTTGCGCTGCTGCTGGAGAAGTACTCGACCACCTGATGCCCGCAGAGGTCATCCAGCGTACGCGGCGTTCCGTGCCGTTGCAGATAGTCGGGGCTGGCACAGGTCACCTGATCCATCGTCACCAGCGGCCGCGCCACCAACGAATCGTCCAGCGGCGAGCCACCACGCAACACGCAATCGACACCTTCGCGAATCAGGTCGACCGGCCGGTCATTCAAGCCGATTTCCAGTTCGATCAAGGGATAGCGGGCCGTGAATTGCGGCAGCGCCGGAATCACCACCAGGCGCCCCACTCCTGCCGGCATGTCCACGCGCAACAGCCCCTTGGGGTTGTGGCGCGCAGCACTGAACACCGCTTCGGTCTCTTCAAGATCCGCCAGCAAGCGCACGCAACGCGGGTAATAGGCCGCGCCGTCGAGCGTCAGGCTGATCTGCCGCGTGGTGCGTTGCAGCAGTTGTACCCCCAGATGCGCCTCCAGTTGCTTGATCACAATGGTGACTGAAGCCCGGGGTAATTGCAGGCTGTCGGCGGCCCTGGCAAAACCACCCAGCTCGACGATTCGGGTAAAGACGCGCATGGCGTTGAAACGGTCCATTGCTGGTTCCACCGACAGATTGTTTAGATTAAACGAATAGTGATAACCGTTTTAGCCGGTTTATCTTGTTTCTGTCGAGGCGAACAATGGCGATTCACTTCACAGGGAGCTGATTTCATGCAAACACGTCAATTGGGAAAAAACGGTCCGCTGGTTTCGGCCATCGGCTTGGGATGCATGGGCATGACCGACTTCTATACCACCGGCACGGACACCCGCGAAGCCACCGCCACCCTGCATCGCGCGCTGGAACTGGGCGTCAACCTGCTCGACACCGCCGATATGTACGGCCCGCACAGCAATGAGGAACTGATTGGCAAGGCCATTGCCGGCAAGCGCGACCAAGTGTTCCTGGCCAGCAAGTTCGGTATCGTCCGCGACCCGGCGAACCCCGGCGCACGGGGCGTCAACGGCCGGCCAGAATACATTCGCCAGTCTGTCGACGGCAGCTTGAAACGCCTCGGTGTGGACACCCTGGACCTGTATTACCAGCACCGCATCGACCCGCAGGTGGCCATTGAAGAAACCGTTGGCGCCATGGCCGAACTGGTCCGCGCCGGCAAAGTCCGTTATCTGGGTTTGAGCGAGGCCTCGGTGGCGACACTCGAACGGGCACACAAGGTTCATCCGATCAGCGCGCTGCAAAGTGAATATTCGTTATGGAGCCGTGATCAGGAAGAAAACGGTTGCCTGGCGGCTTGCCAGCGCCTGGGCGTCGCCTTTGTGCCTTATAGCCCATTGGGCCGGGGCTTTCTGACCGGCGCATTGAAAAGTCCGGATGACTTCGCGGCTGACGATTACCGCCGTTTCAGCCCTCGCTTCCAAGGCGAAAACTTCGCGAAAAACCTGCTGCTGGTGCAGCAGGTTCAGGCGCTTGCGACAGAGAAAGGCGTAACCGCCGGGCAACTGGCGCTGGCGTGGGTACTGGCGCAGGGTGATTACCTGATTCCGATTCCGGGCACCAAGCAACGTCGATACCTGGAAGAAAACGTGGCGGCGCTGGAGGTGACGTTGAATGCCGATGAACTGCAGGCACTCGAGGCGATCTTTCCGGCGAATGCCACCGCTGGCCTGCGTTACCCCGAAGAAGTCATGAAACTGCTCGACCGCTAACGGGTACCGGCCCGTTCGATGATCCGGGCGGGCCGGGCAACAGGGCGTCAGGCCTTATCCGAGTGACCTTTGGCTGGAATCACCATGGGACCGTTGCTCTGGCCGTAGGTTTCCAGGTTCTGCAGCACGTAGATCGCCCTCTTGAACTCGGGAATCAGGTAGTTGGCGTACTTGTTACCCTTCATGTTATTGCTCTGGATGTTCTCCAGTTGCGTGGCGAAATATTCCAGGGCATTGAACTTCGCGTCAGGGTCCTTGATGCCAAACCGGTCGAACTTGTCGCCGGCATTGCTCAACGTGACCGCCGTCACGTCGCTGATCAGGCCGCGCTCCTTCAGAAAGACACTGAGAGTGCCCATGGATTTGACTGAAATATTGGAGGGGTCAAAACCTTTCATCTGCTTGCGCAATTGCATCTTGTCCATCTTGACCGTATCCAGCTCAACCGGGTTGCTGCCCACCAGGGCAAGCATCTGCTTGACCTTGACGCTCTGGGACACGGGTTTTGAACTGCTGGAAGTATCTCGAACCAACAGGCCCGCCTTCGCGGTCCAGGCGCCGGTATAACCGATAGTCATTGAAAACTCCTTGTTTGACCAAGCTCAGTGGGAGCCGAGTATCGACCGGAGGGCTGGCGCGACCAAACTTTAATTCAGAGTTTTTACAATTCTCGTACAATTAAGAAACATGCTGTAAAACACCATGTTTATTGACACTTTGTGCATTTATGAATAGTGCATCGACATCCCTTTTATACATTTTGTACGTCTTGGTTAGTTCGTTTGTATCGCTACTGACACGCGCCTTCGGCATTTCAACCTGACGTTTTTGTAATGCGCCCCTCATCCGCCTGACAGTGTTGATCGAGCATCATTGAGTGGCGGATCTTTGTATTAATTCGAAACACTCCTTGAATGCCTGACCGGTAAAAAAGGTCAGAATGCGTTTTTTTGCCCGTTAGCCGAGACGAATCCCATGCGAAACCCTCTGCGCCTGATCGCCCTGAGCGCCCTGTTCATGTCTTCCCTGGCCCAGGCTGCCGACCTCATTCCGATCGAGGTTCATCGCGACGCCAATTGTGGCTGCTGCAAAAAATGGATCACCCACCTGCAGGCCAACGGCTTCAAGGTCGACGACCACGTCGAAGCCAACATGAGCGAATTCAAGCAACAGCACGGCGTACCGCCGCGCCTGGCGTCGTGCCACACCGCGTTGATCAACGGCAAGTTCGTCGAAGGCCATGTTCCGGCCGACCAGGTCCTGGCCCTGAGCAAGCGCGACGATCTATTGGGCGTCGCCGCCCCCGGCATGCCCATGGGCTCGCCCGGCATGGAAATGGATGGCATGAGCGATGCCTATCAGGTCATTGGCCTGAAAAAGGACGGCACTGACGTAGTGGTTGCAGACTACCCCGCCCAGTGATGTCCGGCGCGTACCTGGGGCTGTTTTTCGCCGCATTCGGTGCCGCCACGCTGCTGCCATTGCAATCCGAAGCCGTGCTGGTCGCACTGCTGCTCAGCGATCGGTATTGGCTCTGGGCGCTGCTGGCAGTGGCAACCGTCGGCAACGTCCTGGGGTCGCTGCTTAACTGGTGGCTGGGGCGCGGGATCGAGCGGTTCCGCGACCGACGCTGGTTTCCGGTGAGCCCCCGGCACCTGGAAAAAGCCCGGCTTCATTACCAACGCTACGGCCATTGGTCATTGTTGCTCAGTTGGCTGCCGGTGATCGGCGATCCGCTGACGCTGGTCGCCGGGGTCATGGGCGAGCCGCCGGGACGCTTCCTGCTGATGGTCACCCTGGCCAAAGGCGCCCGTTACGGCGTGCTGGCCGTGGCGACACTGGGCTGGATGGGTTGAACCATCAGGGGCGGCGATTGCCTGTGTTTAATGTCGCCCTAATCGAGCCGATCCAGCATCGGCGGATTTTCCGTGGAGTTGCCCTATGTCACGCTCGCTCTCGCGCTGGTTACCCGGCCTGTTGCTGACCGCCGCACTGCCCGCCATCGCCCACGCCGAAGGGCCGCAATATGGCCCGGAACTCCAGGGTTTCGACTATCCCTACACGCTCAAGCACTTTGCGTTCCAATCCCAGGGCCAGGCCCTGCAAATGGGTTACATGGACGTCGCCGCCCACGGCAAGGCCAATGGTCACAGCGTGGTGCTGATGCACGGCAAGAATTTCTGCGGCGCCACCTGGGACAGCTCGATCAAAGCCCTCAGCGACGCCGGCTATCGGGTCATCGCCCCGGACCAGATCGGCTTCTGCACCTCCAGCAAACCGGCGCACTATCAGTACAGCTTCCAGCAACTGGCGACGAACACCCAGCAATTGCTCAAGGCGCTGGGCATCCAGAAAGCGACCCTGCTGGGGCACTCCACCGGTGGCATGCTTGCCACTCGCTTTGCCTTGCAATACCCCGAACAGGTCGAGCAACTGGCGCTGGTCAATCCCATTGGCCTGGAAGACTGGAAAGCCCTCGGCGTGCCCTATCGTACGGTTGATCAATGGTACGAACGCGAACTCAAACTCAGCGCCGACGGCATCCGCAACTACGAACGCACCACCTATTACAGCGGCCGCTGGAAACCGGAATTCGATCGCTGGGTCGACATGCTCGCCGGCCTGAACAAAGGCCCGGGGCATTTGCAAGTCGCGTGGAACTCGGCGCTGATCTACGACATGATCTTCACCCAGCCGGTGTACTACGAATTCCACAACCTGCAGATGCCGACCCTGCTGTTGATCGGAACGTCCGATACCACCGCCATCGGTAGCGACATCGCCCCGCCCGAGGTCAAGGCGAAGATCGGGCACTACGACGTTCTCGGCAAACAAGTGGCCAGGCTGATTCCCCAGTCCACGCTGGTCGAATTCCCTGGCATGGGCCATGCGCCACAGATGGAACAACCGGCAGAATTCCACCGGGCCCTGCTCGCCTGGCTGAACAAGACCAACCCCGTGCGTTGAAGAGGAAAGACTGATGCCTGTGCAGATTGCAGTGCTGGATGATTGGCAGGATGTGGCGCGGGACGTGGTGGACTGGTCGGCGCTGGACAGCGTCGGCCAGGTGAGTTTTCTCCATGATTACCCCACCGATAACCCGTCCCTGGCCGAGCGCCTGGCCGGGTTTGAGGTGATTTGCGTGATGCGCGAGCGCACCCGCTTCGATGAAGACCTGCTGCGCCGCCTGCCCAGGCTCAAACTGCTGGTGACCGGCGGCATGCGCAACGCCGCCCTCGACCTGAACGCCGCCGCTGCGCTGGGCATTCAGGTCTGCGGCACCGACAGCTACAAACACGCCGCACCGGAACTGACCTGGGCGCTGATCATGGCCGCCACCCGCAACCTGGTGTTCGAAGCCAATGCCTTGCGTGCCGGCCAGTGGCAACAAGGCCTGGGCGGCGACCTGCACGGCAAGACGCTGGCGCTGCTCGGCCTTGGCAGCATCGGCCAGCGCGTCGCGCAGTTCGGGCAGGTGTTCGGCATGCGCGTCATCGCCTGGAGTGAGAACCTCACCGCCGAGCGCGCGGCACAAGTCGGTGTGACCCATGTCAGCAAGCAGCAGCTGTTCGAACAGGCCGACGTGTTGTCGGTGCACCTGGTGCTCAGCGACCGCAGTCGCGGCCTGGTGGATGCGCAGGCACTGGGCTGGATGAAGCCCACGGCGCTGCTGGTAAACACCGCTCGCGGACCGATTGTCGATGAAGCGGCGCTGATCAAGGCGCTACAGAAACAACGGCTGGCCGGAGCCGCTCTGGACGTCTTCGAACAGGAACCGCTGCCCGCCCACCATCCGTTCCGCACGCTGGACAATGTGCTGGCAACCCCCCATGTCGGGTACGTGAGCCAACAGAACTACCAGCTGTTCTTTTCGCAAATGATCGAGGACATCCAGGCCTGGTCTGCCGGCACGCCCATTCGTTTGCTGGGCTGATAGCGAGTCAGCGTTCATCGTCACAACGTAATGAATAATTGTTCTTGCTGCGGTGTTCTCATCACATCAACCGTGAACATAAGATTGCCGGGGGCTGTCAGCCCCCTTCAATTGTTCAAGCCGCTGGCTGTTTCGGCCTTGCGCGGCATCTGGCGGGGCGTGACCTGATCTGAAACGCATGAACCTGTGGAGCCAAGCCCATGAATATTCGTTTTGCCGTTCTGACCACTCCGCTGTTGCTGACCGTTGCGCTGTCCGGTTCCCTCGCCCTGGCCAACGGTGGCGGCGGCGGCAGCGAGCCCCCCGCCAGGCCCAGTTGCCCTAAAGGTCAGGTGCTCGACACCCGATCGCAACGCTGCGTCAGGCAGACCAGCAACCTGGTGCCTGACGAAGATCGCACCAACTATGCCTATCAACTGGCCAAGGACGGGCGTTACGAAGAAGCCCTGGCCCTGCTCGACACACTCAAACAGCCAAATACCGCAAAAGCCTTGAACTATCGCGGCTACGCCACGCGTAAACTGGGGCGAACCGACAAAGGCATCGGTTATTACCTGCAATCGGTAAAACTCGACCCGCAATACGCACAAGTCCGTGAATACCTCGGCGAGGCCTATGTGATCAAAGGCCGGCTGGACCTTGCGCAGGAGCAACTGCAGCAGATCAAAGCCATCTGCGGCAGCACCCAGTGCGAGGAATACCAGGACCTGGCCGAAGCCATCAACGATTCATCGAAAACCTGACAACCCGAGCGGACGGAGGTCGCCATCGCCAGCGATCAGGCAATACGAACGGAGCTGAACCAGCATCTGGCGCGTTTATGGCGCTACGGCCTGCTGCTGTCCCGACAACGACATGTCGCCGACGATCTGGTGCAGGCCACCTGCGTACGGGCACTGGAGCGGGCCGGGCAATATGTGGAGGGCACGCGCATGGACCGCTGGCTGCTGAGCATTCTGCATTCGATCTGGCTCAACGAAGTCCGCGCCCAACGGGTGCGCCAGGGTCAGGGCTGGGTGGACGCCGATCAGGCCTTGTCGTTCGATGGAGAATCCGTGGCGCAGACCCACGTGCTGGCGTCACAGGTGATCCGGCGCGTCGATGCCTTGCCCGAGGCCCAGCGCGAAACCGTGTTTCTGGCCTACGTCGAAGGGTTGTCCTACCGCGAAGTCGCCGATGTGCTGCAAGTGCCCATCGGCACGGTGATGAGCCGTCTGGCCGCGGCTCGGGCGAAACTGGCCGAATACCCACCGCTGCACACGGTGCCCAACCCTAACCGGGGAGAACATTGATGAGCGTCAGACCCTCGGACGAACAACTGGTGGCATACCTCGACAACCAACTCGATACCGAGCAGCGCTCGCGTATCGACGCGGCCATCATCGCAGACCCGATGCTCGGCCTGCGCCTGCAATGGCTCAATCGCAGCAGCCTGCCGTTCAAGGACGCCTACGATGAACTGGCCCGGCAGGCGCCGGTGGATCGCCTGCAAGTCATGCTCGCCACACTGCCCTCTCCCGTGCGCCCTGCGCTCAATCGCCGCTGGTTCCTTGCCGCGGCGGCCGGGCTGCTGGCCGGCGGCGTGCTGGCGGACCGTTTGTTTCTCGGCTGGCAAGCGAGTCAGCAGACACACAACTGGCGCGGCCTGGTGGCCGACTACATGGCGCTCTACGTACCGGAAACCCTGGATCATCTACCCGGCGATGAAGCCACCCAACGGGCACAACTGCGCACCATCGATGCGCGCCTGGGTCTTGACCTCGCACCGGCCAAACTGAGCCTGCCCCGTGCCGAGTTCAAGCGTGCGCAAATCCTCGAGTACGACGGCGCACCCATCGCCCAGATCACCTACCTCGATCCGCTGCACGGCCCCATGGCGCTGTGCGTCACCCGCTCCAACAGCGGCAGCCGGCACTTTGCCCGGGAACAGCGACGCGAGCTGAACATCGTGTATTGGGCTGACATGGAACACGCCTGGATGCTGATCGGGCATCAGCCGATGACCGATCTGGAAGAGATGGCGAAGCTGTTGCGCAGTCGCCTGAGTGCCTGAGCGCGTTAGGCTAAAGTCGGCAACCACAAACGAAACCTCGCCCCACCCAGCGGCGAGGCTTCCACCGTCAGGGTGCCACCCTGCGCCTCCAGCGCGCGCCGGCTGATCGCCAGGCCCAGTCCGAAACCACCCGTGGCCCGATCGCGGCTACGGTCGAGGCGGTAGAACGGCTCGAAAACCCGCTCGCGCTCATCGTCCGGAATGCCGATGCCGTCATCGTCGACCCAGATTTCACAGCCTCCGGCGTACACCTGCACACCGATCTGGATACGCTTCTCGCAATAGCGCATGGCGTTGCGCAGCAGGTTTTGCAAAGCTCGGGCAGTCAGGCGAGGGTCCAGGCTGAAGCGTTCGAGCTGGCCGTGCAACAGCACGTCGATGACGATTTCCGGGGACTCCATTTCATCGTCGACGCTGCCCAGAATGCTGTCGATGAACTCATCCAGCGACACCTCGACCTGCTCCGTCAGCCGCGCCGGGTTTTGCAGGCGACTGTAGGACAGCAACTCCAGCACCAGTTCATCGAGTTCGCGAATATGCGCCACCAGGCTTTGCAGACGCTCGCGGCTGGTCGCCGGCAAGTCGTCGGACAGCGCCAGCGCCAGGCCGAAATCCAGGCGCGTCAGCGGCGTGCGCAACTCGTGGGACACCGCATTGAGCAAATCGCGCTGCTGGTTGAGCAGGCTCTCGATATCGCCGGCCATGGTGTCGAAAACACTGGCCAGGCTGCCGATATTGGAACTCGGTGAGATTTGCGTACGCTCGCTCAAATGCCCCTTGCCGAAGCGTTCGGCCGCGCCCTTGAGGCGTTCCAGGTCGCGCCAGTGCGGGCGCAGCCACAGCAACAGGCAAGCGAGCATGGTCGCGCCGATCAGTACGTTGATGCTCCAGTACAACAGGTTGACGTCCAGCGGATCCGGCGGCACGACCATTTGCACCACGGTGCGCTCGTTCAGCGGCGCGACCGCCAGCGTGCGCCAGCCCCAGTCGCCCACGCGCACGACGTTCTCGCCGCGGCGCAAGCGTTGCTGTTCATCAGGCGTCAGGCTGCTGTCGTCATTGGTGCTGAGCAAGATGTGCAGTGGATGGAAGTCCTTGTCCATTTCAGCGGCCAGGGCCGGCCAGTGTTCGGCCGGGGCCGCGTGAAACTGATTGACGATCAGCGTTTGCAGCCCACGGGAATAGTCGAGGTTGTAGGTGACAAAGCGCTCGTGGAACACCTTGACCACCAGATCCGGCACCAGGTAGATCGCCGCGCTGAACGAGACGATGGTCACCAGGTACAGACGAAAGAGAATTCTGAACATCGGCTCAGCATTCCCACTCGGAACGGCTGAACAGGTAGCCTTTGCCCCACACGGTCTTGATCTTGCGCGCCTCGCCGGCGTGGTCGTCGAATTTGCGCCGCAATTTGGAGATCGCCACGTCCACCGAACGGTCGGTGCCGTTGAATTCGATGCCGCGCAGGCGTTGCAGGATCTGGTCGCGGCTCAATACCTCACCGGCATGCCGGGCCAGCACCACCAGCAGGTTGTACTCGCCGCTGGACAGCTCCACCAACTGCTCGCGCCAGGTCACGGTGCGTTCGGACAAATCGATGCACAGGTTGCCCATCAGAATGCGGTCATTGGCGGTTTGCGGCTCGCTGAGACTGCTGCGGCGCAACAGGGTCCGCACCCGGGCCAGCAGCACCCGCGGCTCGCACGGTTTGGTGACGTAGTCGTCGGCGCCCATTTCCAGGCCCAGGACCTGGTCGTGGCTGTCGTCGCGGGCGGTGAGCATCAGGATCGGCAAAGTCGCCGAATCGGCGCGCAGCAGGCGACAGACCTGCAAGCCGTCGAGGCCGGGCAGCATCAGGTCAAGGATCACCAGGTCCGGTGGATTGAGCCGCGCACGCTCGCGCACATGATCGCCGCGACCGATCACGCTGACGGAATAACCGTTGCGCTCCAGGTAGCTGGCAATCAGTTCGGCAAGGGCGGTGTCGTCTTCGACCAGGAGGATGTTGGGCATGGGGTGTTTCCAGAAAGAGCTGTGGCGCCTGCCCCTGCCTCATCGCGGGCAAGCCCGCTCCCACAGGGATTTGATGTGGACACAGCCTCTGTGAACAGCACTGACCACTGTGGGAGCGGGCTTGCCCGCGAAGGCGGCCTGACAGGCGCAATAAAATTCAAGGACTGAAGGATATACGCCCTCACTCGTCTCTGAGTAAAACCCTTACACAATTTCACACAGCACCAACAAAGCTTCACCGCTAACCTCGCTGGCGCCCAGTAGGATGCTGGGGGTCTTTATTGGGGTATGACATGTCGAAAAATCTGCTTGCCAGGCTCGGCCTGATTGCACTGGCGATGGCACTGGCTGCGTGTGACAAATCCTCGAACGCCGAGGAACAGGCGCCACTGGCCACGGTCCGCATCGAAACCATCGAAGCGCGGCCACTGACCATCAGCAGCGAACTGAGCGGGCGGATTGCCGCACCGCGCATCGCCGAAGTGCGTGCCCGCGTGGCCGGCGTGGTCTTGCAGCGGACCTTCCGTGAAGGCAGTGACGTGAAACAGGGCGATGTCCTGTTCCACATCGACCCGGCGCCGTTCAAGGCTGACCTGGACAGCGCCGAAGCGGCATTGCGCAAGGCCGAAGCCAACGCGTTCCAGGCCCGGTTGCAGGAGCAACGCTACGCCCAACTGATCGACGACAAGGCCATCAGCGGCCAGGACTATGACAACGCCCGGGCCAACGCACGGCAGACCGCCGCCGACGTCGCGGCCAGCAAGGCTGCGGTGGAGCGCGCCCGGTTGAACCTCGGCTACGCCACTGTCACCGCGCCGATTTCCGGGCGTATCGGTCGCGCGCTGGTCACCGAAGGCGCGCTGGTCGGGCAGAACGAAACCACGCCGCTGGCGCTGATCCAGCAACTCAACCCGATTCATGCCGACCTGACCCAGTCCACCCGCGAGCTCAACGAACTGCGCCGCGCCTTCCGTTCCGGACAGTTGCAGCAGGTCGGCCAGGGCCAGGCGAAGGCCACGCTGATCCAGGATGACGGCAGCCTCTATCCGTTGCCCGGCAAAATGCTGTTCAGCGACATCTCTGTCGACCCGGGCACCGGCCAGATCATCCTGCGCAGCGAGTTCCCCAACCCCGACCTCGACTTGTTGCCCGGCAGTTTCGTGCGCGTACGCCTTGAACAAGCGGTCAATCAGCAAGGCATCAGCGTGCCGCAACGTGCCATACAGCGCGACAGTGCCGGCATCGCCCAGGTGCTGCTGCTCGACGCCGAACAACGCGTCGGACAGCAACCGGTCGAGCTGGGGGCGGTGCAGAACGATCGCTGGATCGTCACCGGCGGCCTGAAAGCAGGCGACCGCATCGTCATCGAGGGCCTGCAGCACGCCCGCCCCGGCGAGAAAGTGCAGATCGACAACACCCCTCTTCCACTTGCCCAGGTGACTGGCCAGTAAGCAGGACGCTTTTTTATGCCGCAGTTCTTTATCGACCGCCCGGTGTTCGCCTGGGTGGTTGCCCTGTTCATCCTGCTGGCCGGGGCGCTGGCCATTCCGCAACTGCCGGTGGCGCAATACCCCGATGTGGCGCCGCCGCAAATCGAAATCTACGCCGTGTACCCGGGCGCTTCGGCACAAACCGTGGACGAGAGCGTGGTCAGCCTGATCGAGGAAGAGCTCAACGGCGCCGATCACCTGTTGTATTTCGAATCCCAGAGCAGCCTGGGCAGCGCCACCATCAAGGCCACTTTCCAGCCGGGGACCAACCCGGAACTGGCGCAGGTGGATGTGCAGAACCGCCTCAAGGCCGTGGAATCGCGTCTGCCGCAAGCGGTGATCCAGCAAGGATTGCAGGTGGAGAAAGTCTCCTCCGGATTCCTGTTGTTGATCACACTGACGTCCAGCGACGGCAAGCTCGACGACGTGGCGCTCAGCGATTACCTGGCGCGCAACGTGATGAACGAGGTCAAGCGTCTGGACGGCGTCGGCAAGGCGCAACTGTACGGTGCCGAACGGGCGATGCGGATCTGGATCGACCCGCAGAAACTGCTCGCCTTCAACCTGACGCCGGCAGACGTCAACGCCGCCATTGTCGCGCAAAACGCCCAGGTCTCGGCGGGCAGCATCGGCGACCTGCCGACCCGCACCAGCCAGGAAATTACCGCGACCATCCTGGTCAAGGGCCAGCTGTCGACCCCCGAAGAGTTTGCCGACATCGTGCTCAAGGCCAACCCGGACGGTTCGACCGTGCGCATCAGCGATGTGGCCCGGGTCGAGATCGGTAGCCAGGAATACCAGTTTTCCACGCGCCTGAACGGCAAGCCGTCCACCGCCGTCGCCGTGCAGTTGTCACCCGGCGCCAACGCGCTGAACACCGCGACCCTGGTGCGGGCGAAGATGGACGAACTCAAGCGCTACTTCCCGGCGAACGTGGAGTACTCGATTCCGTACGACACCTCCCCCTTCGTCAAGGTCTCGATCACCAAAGTGGTCTACACGCTCTTTGAGGCGATGCTGCTGGTGTTCGCGGTGATGTTCCTGTTCCTGCAGAACATCCGCTACACGCTGATTCCGACGCTGGTGGTGCCGGTGGCGTTGATGGGCACTTTTGCGACAATGCTGGCGCTGGGGTTTTCGATCAACGTGCTGACCATGTTCGGCATGGTGTTGGCCATCGGCATTCTGGTGGACGACGCCATCGTGGTGGTGGAGAACGTCGAGCGCATCATGGCCACCGAGGGTTTATCACCCAAGGCAGCCACGCGCAAGGCCATGCAGCAGATCACCGGGGCCATCGTCGGCATCACCCTGGTGCTGGTCGCGGTGTTCATTCCGATGGCGTTCATGCAGGGTTCGGTCGGGGTGATCTACCAGCAGTTCTCGCTGTCGATGGCCACCTCGATCCTGTTCTCGGCCTTCCTCGCCCTGACCTTGACCCCGGCCCTGTGCGCGACATTGCTCAAGCCGATTTCCCAAGGCGAACACCACGAAAAGACCGGGTTCTTCGGCTGGTTCAACCGTCGCTTCGAACAACTGACCGACCGTTATCAGGGCTGGGTCGCCTATGCGTTGAAACGTACCGGGCGCTACCTGCTGATCTACGGCGTGTTGCTGATCGGCCTGGGCCTGGCCTTCAGTCGCCTGCCCTCTTCGTTCCTGCCGGTGGAAGACCAGGGCTACACCATCACCGACATCCAGTTGCCGCCGGGCGCAAGCAAGAACCGCACGGTGCAGGTGGCCGAGCAGGTTGAAGCGCACAACGCCGGCGAACCGGGCATTCGCGACAGCGTGGTGATTCTCGGATTCAGCTTCTCCGGCAGCGGGCAGAATGCGGCGCTGGCATTCAGCACGCTCAAAGACTGGTCCGAGCGCGGCAGCGACGACTCGGCCGCCTCGATTGCCGACCGGGCCAACATCGCCCTCAGCCAGATCAAGGATGCGGTGACGTTTGCCGTACTGCCGCCGCCTGTGGATGGCCTGGGTACGTCCAGCGGATTCGAGTTCCGGTTGCAGGATCGTGGTGGTCTCGGTCATGCACGGCTGATGGAAGCGCGCACCGACTTGCTCGCGGCCGCCGAAAAAAGCCCGATCCTGATGAATGTCCGGGAAAGCGCCCTGGCCGAGGCACCGCAGGTGCAACTGATCGTCGACCGCAAGCAGGCCAACGCGCTGGGGGTGTCCTTTGCCGACGTCGGCAATGTGCTGTCCACGGCGGTGGGCTCGGCCTACATCAACGACTTCCCCAATCAGGGGCGGATGCAACGCGTCGTGGTACAGGCCGAGGGCGATCAACGCAGCCAGGTGGCCGACCTGCTGAAAATCCACGTGCGAAACACCCACGAAAAAATGGTGCCGCTGTCGGCCTTCGTGCAGGCCAAATGGACCCAGGGCCCGGCACAGTTGACCCGCTACAACGGCTATCCGGCGATCAGCATTTCCGGTGAACCGACGCCGGGCCACAGCACCGGCGAGGCCATGGCCGAAATCGAGCGCCTGGTGGCGCAAGGCCCGGCAGGCCTGGGCCAGGAATGGACCGGGCTGTCATTGCAGGAACGGCTGTCCGGCAGCCAGGCGCCGATCCTGTTGGGGCTGTCGCTGCTGATCGTGTTCCTCTGCCTGGCGGCGCTGTACGAAAGCTGGTCGATCCCGACCTCGGTGCTGCTGGTGGTGCCGCTGGGTGTGCTCGGCGCGGTGCTGGCCGTGACCTTGCGCGGGATGCCCAACGATGTGTTCTTCAAGGTCGGGTTGATCACCATCATCGGCCTGTCGGCGAAGAACGCGATCCTGATCATCGAGTTCGCCAAGAGCCTGTACGACGAAGGCCATGACCTGATCGACGCGACCCTGCAAGCGGCACGTTTGCGGTTGCGGCCGATTGTCATGACCTCGCTGGCGTTCATCCTCGGCGTGGTGCCCCTGGCGATCGCCACTGGCGCCAGTTCCGCGAGCCAGCAGGCCATCGGCACCGGGGTGATCGGCGGGATGATCACGGCGACCCTGGCCGTGGTGTTCGTGCCGGTGTTTTTTGTGGTGGTGATGAAGCTGGTGCGCAGGCGCCATAAAGACCTATAGCTGACACCACCGATTACCTGTGGGAGCGAGCCTGCTCGCGATGAGGCCAAAACATTCAACATCACTGTTGGCCGTTATACCGCCATCGCGGGCAAGCCCGCTCCCACAGGGAATCCCGGTGATTTCAAGATTGTGCTCACCTGGGCTAAGGTGATTGCACAGCCCCGACCCATCGAGCCTCCATGCCTTACCTCACCCACACCCACCCTCGCCTGTCCGCTGCCGCCACACTTGGCATCGCAGTGGGCATTCTGGCTCCGGCCGATTCGATCATTGGCAAGATTCTTTTCGGCTGGAATGCCGGGGTCTGGACTTACCTGATCCTGATGTCCTGGCTCGTCGTGCGTTCGAAAGCGACTGATGTGAAACGCATTGCCGAAATCGAGGACGAGAACGCCGGGCTGGTGCTGTTCGTGGTGTGCGTTGCGGCAATTGCCAGCCTGGCCGCCATCACCCTCGAACTGGCCGGCGGCAAAGACCTGGAAACCACCCGCAAACTGCTGCACTACGGCTTCACCGCGTTGACGGTGATCGGCTCCTGGTTGCTGATCGGGGTGATTTTCAGCGTGCACTACGCACGGCTGTTCTACACCTGGGAGGGCAAGGAGCCGGCGCTGCGATTTGCCGAAGGGTTGACCACGCCCAACTACTGGGACTTCCTGTACTTCTCATTCACCGTCGGCGTGGCGGTCCAGACCTCCGATGTCGGCGTAGCAACCCGAGGTTTGCGCAAGATCGTGCTCGCGCAGTCGCTGATCGGCTTTTTGTTCAACACGGCGATACTGGGGTTTTCGATCAACATTGCCGCCGGGTTGTTCAGTTGACGGCTGCACAAACGTTCTAGTCAGCGCTTCGGTGCCGGGGTTAAATGACTCGGGAACCCGTCCCACAGGTGCTGTATGCCCCCTCACAACTGGATCGACCTGGCCCAGGACGCCGACACCGGCATCGAGACCCTGCGCGCGCATTTCGAAGGTCACGCCTACGACCCGCATTGGCACGACAGCTATCTGGTGGGTGTCACCGAGCAAGGGGTCCAGCAATTCAATTGCCGCCGGGCGAGACACCAGAGCACACCGGGCAAGGTGTTTTTGCTCGAACCCGGTGACATCCATGACGGCGAAGCCCCGACCGAGGACGGTTTCACCTACCGCATGCTGTACCTCGACCCGCAGTGGCTGCAGCGTGAACTGACTGCCGTGTTCGACAACGCCCCCGACAACAGTCAATTGAGTTTCGCCAACACACTGGCCTGCGACACACGACTGGCCCAGGCCACCAGCCTGGCCTTTGAAACCCTGCATCACGGTGAGCTGAAGATCGTCCGCCAGACCGCCCTCGATGCCTTGCTCGAACGCCTGACCAGCCATTTGCACTGGCGAGCCCGTTATAGCGAAGACCCGCGCTTGCCCTTGGTTGCGCAGAGGGCGCGGGAGTATCTGCACGCCAATGCGCAATACGACATCGGCCTGGACCAGTTGGCCGTCGCCACTGGCGTCGATCGCTTTCGCCTGACCCGCGCGTTCAAGGCCGCCTATGGCATGGCACCCCACGCCTATCTGGTGCAATTGCGCCTGGCCACGGCCCGACGACTGCTGGCACGGGGCGAGCAACCGGCAACCGTGGCCATGGCACTGGGTTTTGCCGATCAGAGTCATCTGGGACGCTGGTTCGTGCGTGCCTATGGCCTGACGCCCGCGCTGTACCGCAAGCGCTGCTCAAATCTTCCAGACAGGTAATGCCGCGGATTGTGAAGATCCACTTCACTGATCTTCAGCGGAATTTGCCTGCGATGTTTAGCTCTTTCCCGACCTTTGTTCCCTTCCTGCTGTTTGCCTTCGTGGCCGCCATCACCCCCGGCCCGACCAATATCCTGGTGCTCAGCAACAGTGCCCGCTATGGGCTGTCGGCCGCCATACCGATCATCCTGGGTGCCGGTGCCAGCGCGGCGACCCTTGTACTGGTGGTCGGCACTGGGGTGGGTTCGTCGTTGACCACTTTGCCTGGCGTGCAAATCGCGATGCAGTGGCTGGGCGTAGCGTGGTTGAGTTACCTGGCCTGGCAGATTTTCAGCGCCCCCGCCGTCGACGTCACGGCGCAGGACACTGGCGCACGACTCGGGTTGATGGGCGCTGCCAGCCTGCAACTGATCAACCCGAAAACCTGGATGATGGCGCTGGCAGTGGTCAGTGTGTTCGCTGGAGGCGGTGAACATCGCCTGATCCATGTGGTGTATCTGTCGCTGGCGTTTTTCCTGATTTCCCTGCCGTGTCTTGGGGTCTGGGCTCTGCTGGGCGCTGGCTCCACACGCTGGTTGCGCGCGCCCGGTGCAATGCAACGTTTCAACCGCTGCATGGCCCTGCTGCTACTGGTCTCAGCGTGGTTGAGCGTGCTGCCTTGAGCGCCAGCCGTCGGTCATGTTCCGACAATTCGTCATTGGAGGCTTGACGGCGAAATGGCTTTTGGTGTCTTCTGAAACCGGTTTCAGCGCTATCTGAAAAAGCGCAGGCCCTATAAATCCAATAAGAAGGTTTCAGCCCGTGAACGACTTCTCCGCCGCCCAGCGCAGCCGCGTGACCATGCTCGACGTGGCCGAACACGCCAAGGTCTCGAAGGCCAGCGTTTCGCGGTTCATCGGCGATGATCGCGCTTTGCTTTCCGATGCGACTGCCCGGCGCATCGAGCAGGCGATCGCCGAATTGGGCTATCGCCCCAACCAGATGGCTCGCGGCCTCAAACGCGGGCGGACCCGCCTGATCGGCATGCTGGTTGCCGACATCCGCAACCCTTACTCGATAGCCGTGATGCACGGGGTGGAAACCGCCTGCCGCCAGCATGGCTACAGCCTGGTGGTGTGCAACACCGACCGCGACGACGAGCAGGAACGCCAGCATCTGGCACTGCTGCGCTCGTACAACATCGAAGGCCTGATCGTGAACACCCTCGGTCATCACCGCGACGAGTTGCACGAACTGCACCGGGAAATGCCCCTGGTGCTGGTGGACCGCAAGGTCGCGCACCTTGAAAGCGACATGGTCGGGCTGGACAACCCGGCAGCCGTTGAAATGGCCCTTGCTCACCTTGAGGAGCGCGGTTATCGCGATGTGCTGCTGGTCACCGAACCGTTCGATGGCACCAGTTCGCGGATCGAGCGGGTCGCCAGCTTCAAGGCACAAATCGAACAGCGACCGGCGCTTGCCGGCACGCTCATCGAAACCGGTAGCGAGCTCGCCGCGAACATCAGAACCTTTCTCGATGCACCCGGCCCCGGTCCGAAAGCGCTGTTCTGCGCCAACGGCATCGCGGCGCTGGCCAGCACCCATGCGCTGCGTGAACTCCAGTGCAATCTGTTTGAAGACGTCGGCCTGATCGCCCTCGATGACCTGGACTGGTACCCGTTGGTAGGCAGCGGTATTACCGCCCTCGCCCAGCCGACCGAGGAGATGGGTGCCAGCGCGTTCGAGTGTTTGCTCAAGCGGCTGCGCGGGGATGACGGGGCGGTGCGGACGCTGGACTTTTCGGCGCGGTTGATTGTGCGGGGGTCGACCCGTGGTTTTTCTCGGTGAATGTTCCGACGCCTTCGCGGGCAAGCCCGCTCCCACAGGAATCTTTGGAGTACGCAACACTTGTGAACGATAAAGGACACTGTGGGAGCGGGCTTGCCCGCGAAGAGGCCCGAAAGATCACCACCTATTTTTTTGAACAAAAATGAAACCGGTTTCAGAGGTAAAACAACAATGAACAAACCCGCCGTTTCCATCAGCCTGTCCAGCTACGGCGCCGATCTGGTCCGTCAACTCGGTCAGGGCAGTTTCATCGAAATTCTCGCTGCAGCCAGTGCCACGCGCATCGAATGGCGCGAAGAACTGCTGACCGGCGAAGACCCGGTGCAACTGGCCGATGAGGCTCAGGCCAAGGGGTTGCAGAGCGTGTATTCCTCGCCAACGGAACTCTGGCTGGCCGGACAATCGAAACCCAATCCGGAGCTGATCCATGCGCTGCAACGTGCCCAAACCTTTGGCGCCAAATGGCTCAAGGTGTCGCTGGGCTATTTCACCGACAACAACGATTTGCACACCCTCTCCCGAATGCTGAGGGACACTGCCGTGCAGTTGCTGGTGGAGAACGACCAGACCCTGTACGGCGGGCGCATCGAACCTTTCCAGCGCTTTTTCAGCGAAGTCGAGCAGCACAACCTGCCGATCAAAATGACCTTCGACATCGGCAACTGGCTTTGGCAGGACCAATCCGCCGCCAGCGCTGCGCGATTGCTCGGCCGTCACGTCGGTTACGTGCATTGCAAGGCAGTGGCGCGACGCGCCGACGGCAAACTGGTCGCGATACCACCCACGGCCAATGACTGGCAGGCGTGGGAACTCCTGCTGCGCCACATGCCCCAAGGCGTGATGCGCGCGGCGGAATACCCGCTGCAGGGCGAAGACCTGGTGCAACTGACCCGCGAACACGTCACCGCCCTCGCCCATCTGGGCCAGTCGCAGCTGGAGAGCGCTCATGTCTGAGATCGATATTCTGTCGTTCGGCGAAACCATGGCGATGTTCGTCGCCGAGCACGCTGGCGATCTGGCCGACGTCGACGCCTTCCACAAACGCATTGCCGGCGCCGACAGCAATGTCGCCATCGGCCTGTCGCGGCTCGGCTTCAAGGTGGCGTGGCTGAGCCGGGTCGGCGCCGACTCTTTGGGGCGCTACGTGATTGGCACGCTGGAGAAAGAAGGCCTGGATTGCCGCCACGTCGACATCGACCCGGCGCACCCTACAGGTTTTCAGCTCAAGTCGCGCACCGACGATGGCAGCGACCCGACCGTGGAGTACTTCCGCCGGGGCTCGGCGGCCAGTCATCTGTCGCCGCATTCCATTGTCCCCGAACTGCTCAAGGCCCGGCACCTGCATGCCACCGGCATTCCCCCGGCGCTGTCGGAGTCGGCACGGCAAATGTCGTTCGAATTGATGACCCGTATGCGCGACGCCGGGCGCAGCGTGTCCTTCGACCCGAACCTGCGCCCGAGCCTGTGGGCCAGCGAGCGACAGATGATCACCGGGATCAACCGCCTCGCCGCCCTCGCCCACTGGGTGTTGCCGGGGTTGAGTGAAGGTCGCTTGCTCAGCGGTTTCGAAGACCCGGCCGACATCGCCGCCTTCTACCTCGACCAGGGCGTCGAGGCCGTGGCGATCAAGCTTGGCCCACACGGGGCGTATTACCGCACGCAGCTGGATGAAGGCTTCGTCGCGGGCGTGCCCGTGGAGACGGTGGTCGACACCGTAGGCGCCGGTGACGGGTTTGCCGTCGGCATGATCAGCGCACTACTGGAAAACCACAGCATCGCCGACGCCGTGAAACGCGCCAACTGGATTGGCAGTCGGGCGGTGCAGAGTCGGGGGGATATGGAGGGGTTGCCGACCCGGCCTGAAATGGCTAGCGAATTTGAGGCCGTCTTCGCGAGCAGGCTCGCTCCCACACTGGACCGGATTCCAACGTAACGCCTCTGTGGGAGCGAGCCTGCTCGCGAAGAGGCCCGCATAAGCAATGAAGATCCAAACCGTTACCTGCTGCGACAAAAACAACAAGCTCAGGAGCACCACCATGAAAACCGCAACACTCGCCACCCGCCGCTGGTGGTACATCATGCCCATCGTGTTCATCACCTACAGCCTGGCGTACCTTGACCGCGCCAACTACGGCTTCGCCGCCGCCTCCGGCATGGCCGCCGACCTGATGATCACCCCCGGCCTGTCGTCGATGCTCGGCGCGCTGTTTTTCCTCGGCTACTTTTTCTTCCAGGTACCCGGCGCGATCTACGCCCAGAAACACAGCGTGAAGAAGCTGATTTTCGTCAGCCTGATCCTTTGGGGTGGCCTGGCAACCCTGACCGGGATCGTCTCCAACGCCTACTGGCTGATCGTCATTCGCTTCATGCTCGGCGTGGTCGAGGCGGCGGTAATGCCGGCGATGCTGATCTACCTGTGCCACTGGTTCACCCGTGCCGAACGCTCACGGGCCAACACCTTCCTGATCCTTGGCAACCCGGTGACCATGCTGTGGATGTCGGTGGTCTCGGGCTACCTGGTGCAGCATTTCAGCTGGCGCTGGATGTTCATCATCGAAGGCTTGCCGGCGGTGCTCTGGGCGTTTATCTGGTGGCGCCTGGCCGATGATCGCCCGGCCCAGGCCAAGTGGCTCAGCGACCAGGAAAAGCTCGACCTGGAAAGCGCCCTGGCGGCCGAACAAGTCGGCATCAAGGCGGTAAAAAACTACGCTGAAGCCTTCCGCTCGCCGAAAGTGATCGTCCTGGCCTTGCAGTTCTTCTGCTGGAGCATCGGTGTCTACGGCTTCGTGTTGTGGCTGCCGTCGATCCTCAAGGCTGGCGCGCAGATGGACATGGTCGAGGCCGGCTGGCTCTCGGCGCTGCCGTACCTGGCGGCGGTGATCGGCATGCTGCTGGTGTCCTGGGGCTCGGACAAATTGCAGAAGCGTAAACGTTTCGTCTGGCCACCACTGCTGATCGCCTCGATTGCCTTCTACGGTTCCTACGCACTCGGTGCCGAGCACTTCTGGTGGTCCTACACCCTGCTGGTGATTGCCGGCGCCTGCATGTACGCACCTTACGGGCCGTTCTTCGCGATCATCCCGGAAATCCTCCCGGCCAACGTCGCCGGTGGCGCCATGGCGCTGATCAACAGCATGGGCGCCCTCGGTTCGTTTGGCGGTTCCTATCTGGTCGGCTACCTGAACAGCTCCACCGGCTCGCCCGGCGCTTCCTACCTATTGATGAGCGGCGCGCTGATGTTCTCGGTGCTGCTGACCCTTTTTCTCAAGCCCGGCGCCAGCGATCGGGAGCGGCCCACGGCCACGGTAACGCGCACTGCCACGGCACATTCCTGAATTGAAGCTGAGATCTCAAAGATGAAAAAGCAAGTCGTCCTGTACAAGAAACTCTCGCCGCTGCTGATGGCTCGCCTGCACGAGCAGACCGAAGTGACGCTGATCGAAAACCTCGATGCCTCGGGCCTGGCCAAGCTGCGTGATGCCCTGCCCCGTGCCCACGGCTTGCTGGGTGCCAGCCTGAAACTGGATGCCGAACTGCTCGATCTGGCCCCCAGCCTTGAAGCCATTGCCAGCGTTTCGGTGGGTGTCGATAACTACGACATCGACTACCTGACCGAGCGGCGCATCTTGCTCAGCAACACACCGGATGTATTGACGGAAACCACCGCTGACACTGGCTTCGCGCTGATCCTGGCAACGGCCCGGCGCGTAGTGGAATTGGCCAACATGATTCGCGAAGGCCACTGGACCCGCAACATCGGCCCCGCGCATTTCGGCAGCGACGTGCACGGTAAAACCCTGGGCATCATTGGCATGGGCCGCATTGGCGAGGCACTGGCCCAGCGCGGGCATTTCGGTTTCGGCATGCCGGTGATCTATCACAGCCAGTCACCGAAACCCGCGGTGGAACAGCGATTCAATGCGCAGTACCGCAGCCTGCCGGAACTGCTGCAACAGGCGGATTTCGTTTGCCTGACGCTGCCGCTGACCGCCGGAACCGAAGGCCTGATCGGTGCAGCACAGTTCGCCCTGATGCGTCCCGAGACCATCTTCATTAATATTTCACGGGGCAGAGTGGTAGATGAAGTGGCGCTCATTGAAGCCTTGCGTGCGGGCCGGATTCGCGCAGCCGGGCTGGATGTATTCGAACGCGAACCGCTGAGCCTGGACTCGCCGTTGCTGCAGTTGAACAACGTGGTGGCGACTCCGCACATCGGCTCGGCGACTCATGAAACACGGGAGGCCATGGCCAGATGCGCGGTGGACAATCTGTTGGCGGCGCTGGCGGGTGAGCGACCGGTGAATCTGGTGAATGTCGGGGCGTGGAAGGGCTGAGGTATTCGGCGTCTTTCAGGCACGCCGCGCCTCCAGCAAATCCGTCGCACAGCGTACGATCCGCCGACACGCATCTGCCAGTTTCGGCCGGTCAACCACCAAGCCGATGCGGATATGCCCCGCCGCACTCGGCCCGAACGCTTCACCGGCCAAAACCGACACGCCATAGCCTTCCAGCAACCGCTCGGCGAAGCGCTGGGCCGACAACCCGGTCTGGCGCACATCGACCATCACGAACATGCCGCCATCCGGGCGAATCGGCCTGAGGCCCTGACATTGGCCCAGGCTTGCACACACCAGATCACGACGCTGGCGATACTCTTCGCGCATCGAGGCCACTTCCGGCAGGTCGCGGTCCAGCGCCAATTGCGCGGCGTTCTGCACGAAATCCGGAATACCGAACAACATGCTGAGCGACAGATTGACCAGGTGCCCGGCCATGGGTTTGGGCCCGACCACCCAGCCCACCCGCCAGCCGCTCATGGCGTGGGACTTGGACAGGCTATTGATCGTCGCCGTCCGTTCGGCCATGCCCGGCAGACTTGCCGGACTGATGTGCTCGCCCTCGTACAGCAGATCGCTGTAGACCTCGTCACTGATCAGCCACAAATCATGACGAATGCACAGCGCCGCCAGATCTTGCCAGATGGCCAATGGCAAACTGGCGCCGGACGGATTGTTCGGACTGTTGAGCAGGATGGCGCGTGTTTTTGCCGTGATCCGGGCCGCGACATCCACCGGGTCGACGCGAAACCCGTTCTGCGGGCGCACGGGCACCGGGACCACGGTGGCCGCACAGGCGCCGATCACGCCTTCATAGGTCACGTACATCGGCTCGGCGACAATCACTTCGTCGCCCGGATCGAGCAGGCATTGCGCCACCGAATACACCGCGCACTGCGCGCCCGGAAAAACGATCACATGTTCGGCATCCACCACCTGACCGCTGCGGTGCCGATGCCGGCGGGCAATGCTGTCGCGCAGCCCGCGGCTGCCGCGCACTTCCGGATAGTGCGTATCACCGGCCAACAGGCTGGCGATGGCGGCCTGGACGATGGGTTGCGGCGTATCGAAGTCAGGGTCGCCAATTGACAACAGCAGGACGTCGACGCCCTGTTCGCGCAATTGCAGCGCTCGATCGTGAATCTGCCAGGCCGCCGCTCCGTCACCGGCGATTCGTTGGGTCAAGGCTGAATAGCGCATGTCTGTCTCCTGTCGCGCGGGTGCTCCCAGCCTCAACCCTATCTCAAATCACGAAACGCGCCACCATGGCGTTCAAATCCACCGCCAGGCGCGACAATTCGTGGGTCGCGGCGCTGGTCTGATTGGCACCGGCGGCGGACTGGGTAGCAAGGTCGCGAATGTTCACCAGATTGCGATCCACCTCGCGGGACACCTGGGCCTGTTCTTCGGACGCACTGGCGATCACCAGGTTGCGTTCGTTGATCAAGTGGATCGACTGGGTGATCTGTTCCAGGGCAATGCCGGCGGCGCGGGCCATTTCCAGTGTGGTCTGGGTGCGTTGATTGCTTTGTTGCATCGACGACACGGCCTGGCCAGTACCGTTCTGAATGCCGGCGACCATTTTTTCGATTTCCTGGGTCGACTGTGCCGTGCGATGGGCCAGCGCCCGCACCTCGTCGGCGACCACGGCAAATCCGCGCCCGGCTTCACCGGCCCGGGCAGCTTCGATGGCGGCGTTGAGCGCCAGCAGGTTGGTCTGTTCCGCGATGGCGCGGATCACGTCGAGCACTTTGCCGATGTCACGGCCCTGGGTCGCCAGGCCTTCAATCATCAATGCCGTGTTCTGCACGTCACGGGTCATGGTCTGGATCGCATCGACGGTTTCCACCACACGGTCATGACCTTCCCGGGCAGCCTGGGTCGACTGGTTCGAGGCTTCGGAGGTGGACACCGCATTGCGCGCCACTTCTTCCACGGCCGCGGTCATTTCATTGACGGCGGTGGCGGCCTGTTCGATCTCGTTGTTCTGCTGTTGCAGGCCGCGGGACGCTTCCTGAGTGACGGTGCTCAGTTCTTCGGCGGCGGCTCCCAGTTGGGTAGCGGAACCGGCGATCTGCTCGATGGTTTTGCGCAGGCTGGTCTGCATGCTGGACAAAGCGCCAAGCAAGCGCGCCGGCTCATCCTTTCCGTCCACTTCGATGGCATTGGTCAGGTTGCCCCCGGCGATGGTTAGGGCGGCTTGCAGCGCGCGGTTGAGCGGCGTGACGATGCTGCGGGTCAGCAGCAATGCCAACAACACGGTCATCAGCGCCGCGATCACCGCGACCACAATGATGCCCGTGATAGCGTTGTTGTATTGCTCGCCCGCCTCGGCCAACGCGCGCTGGGCATAGCCGGTATTGAGGGCCACCAGTTTGTTGAGCTGCTCGCCCATCTGGTCGGTGCCGTCCTTGATCCGCGTGTTGATCAGGCTGCGCATCTCATCGAGCTTGTTTGCACGCGACAGCTCCATCATCTGGCTCTGGGCCTGCATGTAGTTGTCGAGGGTGGCGGTGAAGGTCTTGTACAGCGCGGCTTCTTCCGGTTGGGCGGGCAGCGCGGCATAACTTTGCTGGGCACTTCGCAGTTTGTCGGTGAGCACGCCGATACGGGTCTGGGCTTCCTGCAACGCGGCCGGGTCACGGTTGACCAGGATGCGGAACGAGAGGATGCGCATGCGCAGGACGTTTTCGGTCATGTTGCCCAGGAAGCCGACACTGGGCAGTTGCGTGGCTCCCATGTCCACAGAGGCCTGGCGGATGATACTCATGCGATTGACGGCAAACACACCCAGCACGATGACCAGCAAGGCAATGAAGGCAAACCCCAGGAAAGCTCGAGGCGCGATGTTCAGATGGCGCAGGGACATAGGACGATACTCGGGTGGTTGAGGCTTCGAGCGTCCTTGCCATGATCACTGGCGGGCAGGCGTTGAGGCGCGCCGTTCAGTCGGGCGACACTGTTTTTACAGGTGTGTGTGCGCCTGATCGTTGTATCGGCAGGGCTTGAGGATTTTTGCGGGGGGTTGGCAGAAATATTTTTTGCCTACTGCAGGAGCGAGCTTGTTCGCGATGGACTTCAACGATGACGCGGGATGCCTGGTTGAACTGGGCGTCCTCATGTTCATCGCAAGCAAGCTCGCTCCTACAAAACGCGGCTGTGTTCAGGGTCTATGCGAGGCCACTCGCCAGACGCGGGCGATATCGCTCGCCCGCTCGCGCAGCAATTGCGGTGCTTCGCTGCAGGCCTGGGCCAGGGTCATCGGCCCACTGGCCAGGGCGAACGCGGCGTCGATGCCGTGTTCGTACAGCGTTTGATAGCCCTCGCCCAGGGTGCCGGCGATGACGATCACTGGCACGCCTTGTTGCCGGGCAATGCGCGCCACACCAAAAGGTGTTTTCCCGCGCAGGGTCTGGGCATCGAAACGGCCTTCACCGGTGATGACCAGATCGGCGTTTTGCACTGCGTCGGCCAAGCCAACCAGCTCGGCGACCACTTCAACACCCGCCTTGAACTGCGCACCGAGAAAGGCCTTGGCCGCAAAGCCCAGACCACCCGCCGCACCACTGCCCGGCTCATCACGCACATCCTTGTTCAGGACGTTGGCGCAGTGATCGGCAAAGTGCCCGAGGGCGTGATCCAGTAGCTGAACCTGTTCAGGCGTAGCGCCTTTTTGCGGGCCGAAAATCGCTGACGCGCCGTGGGCGCCGCACAGCGGATTGTTGACGTCGGCGGCGATGTCGAAACGCACCTCGGCCAGTCGCGGATCGATGTCGCTCAGATCGATGCGGAACAGCTGGGCGAGCGCCAGGCCACCCGGTGGCAAGAGCTGGCCTTGCGCATCGAACAGCTTCACGCCCAAAGCCTGCACGGCCCCGGCGCCGCCGTCATTGGTGGCGCTGCCGCCAATGGCAAGAATCACCCGTTGTGCGCCGGCATCCAGTGCAGCGCGGATCAACTCACCGGTGCCGAAGGTGCTGCTGATACAGGCATCACGCTGATCCACCGGGACCAACTGCAAACCGCTGGCCTCGGCCATTTCGATGATCGCGGTGTGGCTCTGCGGCAACCAGCCCCAGGCGGCATCCACCATGGCCCCCAGCGGCCCGCGAACCACGGTGCGGCGCAGTTCGCCTTCGCACGCGGCGAGAATCGACTCGACAGTCCCTTCCCCACCATCGGCCATCGGGCATTTGATCAGTTGGGCATCAGGCCATACCTGTGCCAATCCCAATGCAATGGCGTCGGCCACGCCTTGAGCGCTGAGGCTGTCCTTGAACGAATCGGGGGCGATCACGATTTTCATGGGAATTCTCCAGTTCCAATGCCACCCATGCTGCCAGCCGCCCTGCACAATAACGCCGGGCCGCTGCACAAGCGGTATCGGGAATTATTGTTCATTTCCACAAAACCCGTTGCAGACGTTTCACCTGTAGGAGCGAGCTTGCTCGCGATGGAGGGTAACGATGACGCGGGAAATCAGACTTACCGCGGCGCCCTCTGGTTTTTCGCGAGCAAGCTCGCTCCTACAGGGGGATTTTGTCGCTCACGAAATTGAGTCTGACTCGGGCAGCAGTTGCACGCCAAGGTACAGCGCGAGCATGCCGTCGAGACGCAATGGATCAACCCCGCTCAGCTCGGCAATCCGCTCCATGCGATAACGCAGGCTGTTGCGATGGATGCCCAGCGCATCGGCGCAAGCCTGACTCTGGCCGTCGTGCTCGCACCAGCTGCGCAGGGTCGCCAGCAGTTGGCCGTTGTTGTCCTTGGCGATGACCTTGCGCAACGGGTTGAGCAATTCGTCGAGAGCATCGTCGTTGCGGTGGCGCCAGAGCATCACCGGCAAACGAAAGCGGTTGAGGGTCAGCAACCTCGAGCGGGGCAATACATCGCGCCCGTAGGCCAGCAAGTCGCCGACCCGACGGTAACAGCGGCGCAACCCCGCCAGCCCGTCGGCTTGCCCACCCACGGCGATACGCAGGATGTTCCAGCCCAGGCCGTCAAGTTTGTCCAGCAAGCGTTCGTTCTCGACCGACTGGCTGGCCGGCCGGCACCAGAGCAATGAAGTTTTGGCCGAGCTCACGCACCAGCTATCAGGGTAGCGCGAGGTGAGCCAGGCGCTGAGTGCTTCGGCGGTTTGCCCCGGTCCATGCTCCATGCCCAATTCGAACAGGTATGGCACACGGGTTATCTGTGGCTTGAGCCCCAGCTGTTGCGCCTCGTCGATCAGGCGGGGCGAACTTCCTGCGTCACTGAGCAGCAACGCCAGCAGATCGTCGCAACGCTGGCGCCGCCATTGCTGTTCGGCCTGCTGATTGCGCTGGCCCACCAGCATCTCGGCGGTCATGCGTACCAGTTCGGCGTAGGTGCGCAACTGCTCAGGTTCGCCGGTGATGCCCAACACACCGATCAAACGCTCATCGAGCAGCAGAGGCAGGTTGATGCCCGGCTGCACGCCCTTGAGATGAATCGCCGTCTGTGCGTCGATCTCAACCACCCGGCCGTTGGCCAGGACCAGTTGCGCGCCTTCGTGCCGGGTGTTGACGCGCTCCGGCTCGCCGCTGCCCAGGATCAGCCCCTGGCTGTCCATGACGTTGACGTTGTACGGCAGAATGGCCATCGCCCGGTCGACGATATCCTGGGCCAGGTCGTGATCGAGTTCGAACATAGCGCGGATCCTTGAAACAGTGGTGGAACGGGTTGTTCACCCGCACAGGCCTTGGTGGCAAACCCTGTGCTCAGGCACAAAGACAGCAGCCACGAGGGTGACCGAGACTCTCAGGGCGATCAACGTTACCCTTTGCATCGCAAAAAATCATAATAAAGAGAGAGCCGCCATGTCACAGAGCGCCGTAGCGTCCCAGGCCATCGCTGACGATAAAAACGCCGTCTACAAACGCATTACCCTGCGTTTGATCCCCTTCATTTTCATCTGCTACCTGTTCAACTACCTCGACCGGGTGAACGTTGGATTTGCCAAGCTGCAGATGCTCGATGCACTGAAGTTCAGCGAAACCGTGTACGGCCTCGGTGCCGGCATCTTCTTTATCGGTTACGTGCTGTGCGGCGTGCCAAGCAACCTGGCCCTGACCCGATTCGGCCCGCGACGCTGGATCGCGCTGATGATGATCACCTGGGGCACGCTGTCGACCTGCCTGCTGTTCGTCACCACGCCGACCGGGTTCTACACCTTGCGCCTGTTCACCGGCGCGGCCGAAGCCGGGTTCTTCCCGGGCGTGGTGCTGTACCTCTCGCAGTGGTTTCCGACCTTCCGTCGTGGCCGCATCATGGCGCTGTTCATGTCGGCGATCCCGGTATCCGGCCTGCTTGGCAGCCCGTTCTCCGGCTGGATTCTCAATCACTTTGCGGCGGGCCAAGGTGGTTTGGCGGGCTGGCAGTGGATGTTCCTGTTGCAAGGCATTCCGACGGTGATCCTCGGTGCGCTGGCTTATTTCCTGCTCAGCGACAGTTACGCCAATGCGAAATGGCTGACCCCGTTCGAGCGTTCGGTGCTGGAAGCCGACCACGCCGAGGACCTGGCCAACAAACCGAAAACCACGACCGATTCGCTGCTGGCGGTGTTCAAGAACCCGGCGATCTGGGCCTTCGGCCTGATCTACTTCTGCATCCAGAGCGGCGTCTACGCGATCAACTTCTGGCTGCCGTCGATCATCAAGAACCTGGGCTTCAGCGATAACCTGGTGATCGGCTGGCTGAGTGCGATTCCGTACCTGCTGGCAGCGTTGTTCATGTTGTTTGTCGGTCGCTCGGCGGACCTGCGCAAAGAGCGCCGCTGGCACTTGGTAGTGCCGATGTTGATGGGCGCGCTGGGGCTGCTGATCGCGGTGAACTTTGCCGCCAACCCGGCCATCGCGATTCTCGGCCTGACCATCGCCACCATGGGCGCCCTCACCGGCCTGCCGATGTTCTGGCCGGTGCCGACCGCCCTGCTCAGTGCCGGCGCGGCTGCCGGTGGCCTGGCGCTGATCAACTCGATGGGGCAAATGGCCGGTTTCCTCAGCCCGTACCTGGTGGGCTGGGTCAAGGACAGCACCGGCTCGACCGATGCCGCGCTGTACCTGCTGGCGGGTGTGATTATCTGCGGTAGCTTGCTGGCGCTGCGCATGACCCGGACCCTGCGCGCCTGATCAACGAAGTACCCATGTGGGAGCGGGCTTGCTCGCGAAGGCGTTGTATCAGGCAGCCTGATAGTGACTGACACACCGCTTTCGCGAGCAAGACCGCTCCCACATTTGGCTCTGCGGTGTTAAATAAATCAGTTTGCCCCCAGTGGTTGTTCTGGTATCTGATTGAGCCTTTCCCACCGGTAAAAGGATTTGCTCATGAGCTATCGCACACTGGGTCATTCGGGCCTGCAGGTGTCCACCCTGACCCTGGGCACCATGATGTTCGGCGAACAGACCAGCCCCGAGGACTCCCTGCGCATCATCGACAAGGCCTGGGACCAGGGCATCAATTTCATCGACACTGCCGACGTGTACACCAACGGCCGTTCCGAGGAGATCGTCGGCGAGGCCATCGCCAGCCGCCGCCACGAATGGGTGCTGGCGACCAAGGTCGGTTTCGGTCCCGTGGACGGTATCCCCAACCGCAGCGGCCTGAGCCGCAAGCACCTGTTCAACGGCATCGATGCCAGCCTGACACGCCTGGGCACCGACTACCTCGACATCTATTACCTGCACCGCGAAGACCACAATACGCCGCTGGAAGTGACGGTATCGGCCATTGGCGATCTGATTCGCCAGGGCAAGGTCCGCTATTGGGGCCTGTCGAACTACCGGGGCTGGCGCATCGCCGAAGTCATCCGCGTCGCCGACAAACTGGGCGTTGACCGGCCGGTGATCAGCCAGCCGCTGTACAACATCGTCAACCGCCAGGCCGAAACCGAGCAGATCACGGCTGCGCACAATTACGGTCTTGGCGTGGTGCCCTACAGCCCGCTGGCGCGGGGGGTGCTCAGCGGCAAGTACGCACCGGACGTGAAGCCGGACGCCAACAGCCGCGCCGGGCGGGCAGACAAGCGCATCCTGGAAACCGAATGGCGCGTCGAGTCCCTGCGCATCGCCCAGCAAATCCAGCAATACACCCAGGAACGCGGCACAGGCATTGTCGAGTTCGCGATTGCCTGGGTGCTGAACAACAGCGCCGTTACTTCAGCCATTGTCGGGCCGCGTACCGAAGCGCAGTGGGATGCCTACACTAAGGCTCAAGCGGTGAAGATCACGGTCGAGGATGAGGCGTTCATCGATTCGCTGGTAACGCCGGGGCATGCGTCGACACCGGGGTTCAATGACGTAAGCCACTTTGTGTCTGGCCGCAGACCATTTCCACTGTAGGAGCGAACTTGCTCGCGATGGTGGTCAACGATAACGCGGGGAGCCTGCATGCCCGCGGTGTCTGGTCGTACATCGCGAGCAAGCTCGCTCCTACAGGGTGTGTGTTGGAAATATTGATCATCTGGCCAATATTCAGCACAAAAACCACGTATCCTCCGCAGCCCGTTTTTCCTTCAACTTCGCGAGGACAGCTTGTCTAAAGGTATCGCTCTATCGGTTTCAGCCTCGGTGCTGTTTGCCGTCATGTATTACTACACGTCGCTGCTCACCCCCTTGAGCGGCGTGGAAATCTTTGGCTGGCGCATGCTGCTGACCGTGCCGTGCATGACCGTGTTCATGGTGGTGTCCGGTGAGTGGAAGCGCGTGCTGGAGCTCGTTGGGCGGGTCATTGCCAATCCGAAGCTGATGGGCGCGCTGATCGCCTCCTCGGCCCTGCTCGGCGTGCAATTGTGGCTGTTCATGTGGGCGCCGCTGAACGGCTACAGCCTGGATGTGTCCCTGGGTTATTTCCTGCTGCCGCTGACCATGGTCCTGACCGGGCGTATCGCCTATGGCGAACGCCTGTCCTACCTGCAAAAAATCGCCGTGGTGTTCGCCTGCCTGGGCGTGATCAACGAGGTGTATCAGGTCGGTGGATTTTCCTGGGCGACCTTGCTGGTCTGCGTGGGTTATCCGACCTACTTCGTAGTGCGCAAACGACTGGCGACGGACAATCTTGGCGGCTTGTGGCTGGACATGGCGTTGATGCTGCCGGTGGCGTTATGGTTCGTTCAGAGCGGCGCACAAGGTTTCGGCGTGTTTGACCAGCATCCATGGTTGTCGCTGTTGATCCCGATGCTTGGCGTGATCAGCGCGTCGGCACTGGTGATCTACATCATTGCCAGTCGCCTGCTGCCGTTCAGCCTGTTCGGCCTGTTGAGCTACGTCGAACCGGTGTTGTTGCTGGGCGTGGCGCTGCTGCTGGGAGAGAGCATCAAGGCCGGCGAATGGCTGACCTACATCCCGATCTGGATGGCCGTGCTGGTGTTGGTGTTTGAGGGGTTCAAGCACCTGGTCCGGCAACGCAGGCCTTAACCACACGCAAAAACAAATGTGGGAGCGGGCTTGCTCGCGAAAGCGGTGTATCAGTCAGCATTGATGGCGACTGGCACTCCGTCTTCGCGAGCAAGCCCGCTCCCACAGTTTTTTACAGCGTCAACAGATTAGTCGGTGGAGAGAACACCACGACGAACCTGGTCACGTTCGATCGATTCGAACAGAGCCTTGAAGTTGCCTTCGCCGAAACCATCATCGCCCTTGCGCTGGATGAACTCGAAGAACACCGGCCCCATCAGGGTTTCCGAGAAGATCTGCAACAGCAGGCGCTTGTCGCCCGACTCGGACGAACCGTCCAGCAAAATGCCCCGTGCCTGCAGTTCGCCTACCGGCTCGCCGTGGTTCGGCAAACGGCCTTCGAGCATTTCGTAGTAGGTGTCCGGTGGCGCGGTCATGAAGCGCATGCCGATGCTTTTCAGGTGATCCCAGGTCTTGATCAGGTCATCGGACAGGAAGGCAACGTGCTGGATGCCCTCGCCGTTGAACTGCATCAGGAACTCTTCGATCTGCCCGGCGCCCTTGGACGACTCTTCGTTCAACGGAATGCGGATCATGCCATCGGGTGCGGTCATGGCCTTGGAGGTCAGGCCGGTGTACTCGCCCTTGATGTCGAAGTAGCGGATTTCGCGGAAATTGAACAGCTTCTCGTAGAAGTTGGCCCAGTAGGCCATGCGACCGCGGTACACGTTGTGGGTCAGGTGATCGATGATCTTCAGGCCGGCACCGACCGGGTGGCGGTCAACGCCTTCGAGGAACACGAAGTCGATGTCATAGATCGAACTGCCTTCACCGAAACGGTCGATCAGGTACAGCGGCGCACCACCGATGCCTTTGATTGCCGGCAGGTTCAGCTCCATCGGGCCGGTTTCAATGTGGATCGGCTGGGCGCCGAGTTCCAGGGCGCGCTTGAAGGCCTTTTGCGAATCCTTGACGCGAAACGCCATGCCGCACACCGACGGACCGTGCTCGGCCGCGAAGTAGGAAGCCACGCTGTGGGGTTCGTTGTTGAGGATCAGGTTGATCGCGCCCTGGCGATACAGGTGCACGTTCTTGGAGCGGTGGGTCGCCACCTTGGTGAAGCCCATGATCTCGAAGATCGGCTCCAGGGTATTGGGAGTCGGCGATGCGAGCTCGATGAATTCAAAGCCCATCAGGCCCATCGGGTTTTCGTATAAATCTGCCATGGTTGGCGCCTCATCATTCTTTATCAATTAACAAAGGTTAGTTGCAAGCAATGCTGAGACCAGTGGGTGGCGCACAGGAGATGCCCCGCACACTGCGGGCGAGAAAGTCACCGTAGATCAGTTGAAACCCGAATATCTTCATTATCGACCCAAGGCTCTTGCGGGCGAGGCTTCTGCTGCCAGAAGACGATTATTATTGTATGCGTAACCTGATTCTACACAGCGTAAATCGGTTTGTCCGCCTTCTGTATCAAATCCCCTTTTTCCTTGCTCGCGCAAGGGGTTTATTGCAGAGGTAAATCCCCGCCAGTATCAGCCCGCCACCCAGGCACATGGCCAGCGTCAGCGGCTCATCCAGCAGCAGCGCGCCAAGGAGAACCGCCGTCAACGGGTTCAGGGCGATGAACACCCCGGAACGCGTCGCACCGATTTGGCGAATGCCGTCGTAATAGCCAATGTACGCCAGTGCCGACCCCAGCACACCCAGGTACAAAAGACTCAACCACTGCGGCGTACCCAGGTGGGCGATCGCGACAAAACTCACTTCGCCACGCAGGATGCAGGTCATCCAGAGCATGGCTGTGCCCAGTAGAATCGAATACGTCACTGTTTGCACCGGCCCCAGGGTCTGGTTCAGCTCCCGGGAGCACAGCGAGTAGATCCCCCAGCCGAGGACACAGCCGAAAATCAGCAGATCGCCGAGCCAGGCCTCGGTTCCACCGGCCAACAATTGTGGATCGCGACTGACGATCACCAGGTTCGCGCCCGCGATGCAGATCGCAATGCCGACGACTTTCGCCCGGTTCAAACGCTCCTTGAACACTAGCCAGGAAGCCAGGCCGATCACGGCCGGATTCAGCGCGACGATCAACGACGCCCGTGAGGCATTGATGTAATGCAGGCCATAAAAGAAACACAGGTTGTAGAAAAAGATCCCGAAAAAGCCAAGCAATGACAATTGCAACCATTGCCGGGCGCTGGGCCGCACCAGCGGTATCCGCGCCAGGCGTACAAACAGCAGCAACGCCACGCTGGCCAGCAGGAACCTCAGGCTGGCGGCCAGCAACGGGCTGAGGCTGCCGGCCAGATAGCGCCCGGCAACGAAGGTGCCACCCCACACCATGGTGACCGCCGCCAGCTTCAGATACACCGGTAGATACGAGGGTTTTGACAGGGTTTGCTCGCAGATCGTCATAAGACTCCAGGGCCGGATGCGGGAGAGATGGCGTATCATTCTGCTAATACCCAGTCATCGTAAAATGAGCAAATACTCATGACCCTCACGCAACTGGAGATTTTCTCCCTGGTGGCCGAACTCCACGGTTTCACGGCAGCGGCCCATCGCCTGGGGATTTCCCAATCGGCGGTGTCCCATGCCTTGAAGTCCCTGGAGCAGGAATTGGGTGTCGAGTTGTTGCGCCGCCAGCAATCGCGGGTCGAATTGAGCGATATCGGCCAGCAACTGTTGCTGCGCGCCCGTGCAATGCTGGGCCTGGCCAACACCCTGCGCCAGGAAGCGGCTGATGCAAAGGGCATGAAACGCGGCACGCTGCGCATCGGCTCCTTCGGCCCGACCTCATCGGTCAAGTTGCTGCCATTGATCCTGCAGCAGTACCGCGCCGCCCATCCCGGCATCGAGGTGCATATCGATGAAGGCCCTGACCGCCAGGTGCTACAGTGGCTCGAGGAACGGCGGATCGACATCGGTTTTGTGGTACTGCCCGAGGAGCGTTTCGACACGGTCGCGCTGATCGAGGATCAGATGGTCGCGCTGCTGCCCGCTGGCCACCCGCTGGCGACTTGCGACAGCCTGAGCCTGAAGGATCTGTGCCATACCCCGTTTGTGCTGACCGAGGCCGGTTCTTCGGAGCTGGTTTCACGCCTGTTCACCGCGGCCCGGCTGACACCCGACATCCGTTACCGCTGCTCGCAATTGCTGAGCACCCTGGATGTTGTCGCACGTGGCGACGGGGTGACGGTGGTTGCCGAAGGTTCATTGCCCAGCCGGATGGACAGCCGCTGCGTAAAAAAACCGCTGTCGCCCGCGGTGTTGCGCCAGGTCGGCCTGGCGGTGCTCGATCGACGCCAGGCATCGCCCGCAACGCGGGCCTTTATCGATCTGGCGCAAAGCCTGGACTTGCGTTGAGCGGCATAACCGCCAAGGGCCAACTATCATGGCCATACCCCAACTCTTCATGGGAGGCGTATTGACCTTCCAGCATTTGAGAGCCTTAGTTCTTCGTGACAGGAGTCGCGAATGCCACTGAAAGCCAAAACCCGCAGTCGCAGCGCAAGAATTGCTGTCACCCTGATCAGTGGATTGCTCCCGGTGCTGCTGGGGGCCGCCATTCTTTACATGCAAGCGGGGCGTGCGCTCAAACAGGACACCGAACAAACCGCCGAAGAAGCCGTTCGCCAGTTCGACCTGATGCTCGACAACACCTCACAGGCCGCTCGTGAACTGCTGCCGCTGTCCGGTCAAAGTTGTGCTGACGTCAACCTGGCTCTGCGCGAGCAGGTCACTCGCCGCCCATTCGTGCGCTCAACCAATCTGGTGTGGGACAACAACCTCTATTGCAGCTCGTTGTTCGGCGATTACCAGGAGAAGGTCAACCCCGGTGACTACAACCAGGGCGCCTTATGGCTCATGAACGGCAATCCTGTGACGCCCAACACCGCGCTGCTGGTGTACCGGCTGAGCGAAGGGAAAAAAGGCGCGCTGACGACCCTCGATGGTTATCACTTGAGCAACATCCTGCGCTTGATCGGTCGAAAGACCTTGCTGGTGCTGCAGGTTGGCCCGGACTGGATGTCCGTCGATGGCAAGGTTCACACCGGTGCGGCACCTGAACTGGCCGTTGCGCAAAGTCGATTGACTTCCGGGCACTATGCTTTTGCCGTGGAGGCCGGTTTCCCCAAAGGTGAAACCTGGCGCTACATGAGCAGCGAATATCCGCCACTGTTCAGCCTGCTGATTTTCTTCGGAGTGATTGCCGGAGCAATCGGTCATTTCCTGCAAAAACGCTCCTCGGCACCCACCCAGGAAATGCAACGGGCACTGGAAGCTTGCGAGTTCATTCCCTACTTCCAGCCCGTGGTGCATGGCGACAGCAAAAGCTGGTCCGGCGCTGAAGTGCTGATGCGCTGGAAACATCCGAAGGAAGGCCTGGTGCGGCCGGACCTGTTCATCCCATTTGCCGAGCACTCGGGGCTGATCGTGCCGATGACCCGTTCGCTGATGCGGCAGACCGCTGCCCTGCTCGCCCCGCACTCCGCCAGGTTCAACAAACCGTTTCACATTGGTATAAACATCACCGCCAGCCATTGTCAGGACCTGGAACTGGTCAGGGACTGTCGCGAGTTTCTCGAGGCGTTCGAACCGGGCTCGATTTACCTGGTGCTGGAACTGACCGAGCGCGAACTGATCGAGCCCACGGCCATCACCCTGCAACTGCTGGAGCAACTTCGCGAACTGGGCGTGAAAATCGCCATCGACGATTTCGGCACGGGTCACTCAAGCCTTGGCTACCTGCGCCAGTTCAATGTGGACTTCCTGAAAATCGACCAGAGTTTTGTTGCCATGATCGGTATCGACACGCTCTCGAGCCACATCCTCGACAGCATCATCGAACTGGCAGTCAAACTCGACCTTGCCCTGGTGGCCGAAGGTGTCGAGACCCCTGAGCAGAGTGATTACCTGAGCGTTCACCAGGTCAACTTCCTGCAAGGTTATCTGTTCGGCAAACCCATGCCCGGCGCGGAATTCATTAGTGCATTAAGCGACCATTAACTCGTGGATTTAATCGATAAAACAATGCTTGCGCGCACAAATTTGAATCAAAACACTACTGACGTTACATGAAGAAAAAGACAGGATTTACTCTTGGCCAATTAACTACTACAATTTTTCATGCCTGCGCTGAATTTGCAGGTGAGCCACTATCACCGAGTCGCTTCAAGGCTCTTGGCTTATAGCTTTGTTTGCGGTTGGTATCAGCCAAACACACTATTGGAGTAAAGATATTGTCCAGACTCGCTGAATTTCGTGCAGCCGAAAAGGCCCTTCAAGAACAGCTCAAGCAGTTGGAATCCCTGAAGAACGATGCCGGGCTCAAGAAAGAAATCGAATTCGAAGAAAAGCTCCAGGGTTTGATGAAAACCTATGGCAAGAGCCTGCGCGACATCATCGCCATTCTCGATCCCAACCCGGCAAAATCCGGCTTGAAGCAGGCAGCAGCTCCTAAAACCCGCCGCGCCCGTGTGGTCAAGGTTTATCAGAACCCGCACACCGGCGAGCTGATTGAAACCAAGGGCGGCAACCACCGCGGCCTGAAAGCCTGGAAAGAACAGTACGGTGCAGCCACCGTTGACTCCTGGCTGCGCGGCTAACTCTCGCGGTAACAAAAAAGCCCTGCTTATGCAGGGCTTTTTTCATGGGTTATCTAAATGCCCGGGATGGGTCGCCAGACAACTACCTGACTGCCAGCAACTTTGTGCTTAATCCATTTGGATATCTAAAATTTTCTTCATGCATCGAAAAAGCACTGACGCCAACTAAAGTTTCAAGCTGTTACGGGCTGCGTCTATTTCTTCCTGGCTCGCCTTATAAGCCTCGGCCTGCCCCGCGTAGGAAAGAACATAGGCCTTATCGGCATCCACTGCGGCCACCAATGTTTGAGAAAGCACATGCCTGCCGTTTTGCGTGACGGTGCAGGTTGTTTCCAGCGCGGCCAATCGACTCAAGGTAGTCGAATGGATTCGCGTGCAGACACTTTGATACCCGCCCTGAAAGAAGTCTTTTTGTACTGACTTGCGCATCTCCAGCAACACGCCTTCGAGGTTAACCCGATGATCGCCTTGTACCGGGCTCATGGTCAGCTCCATCACCATGAGCGGCGACCCATCCTGATCGTTTTTTACCGCACGCTGGCGACTGACCCCCGAAGCCGATTCAGGTACGACTTCGATCTGCCAGCCCTGGGGCCAGGTCATTACGGGCGCATCGGCACAAGCAGCGTCGGCCACCGAAAGCACGCCTAGTAGAATGAACAGCAGTTTACGAAATCGAATCATTGCAATGGGCACCCACGGATCAAGCCGTAAAGTCTGGGCCCAGGCCGGCTGTCAGGCAATAGCCGATTGTTTGGGTTTGGTGATGTCCCAACCCTTGCGTATCATGACCACCATTCGTTAGCCCACATATTTCCCGGAGGGCCCATGAGCCTGCACGAATTGAACACCTTCCCCGGCGTCACCGCCCAACCGGACGTCGCTACGCAGAAATTCGTCTTCAACCACACCATGCTGCGGGTCAAGGACATCACCAGGTCCCTGGATTTCTACACACGCATCCTGGGCTTTACCCTGGTGGAAAAACGCGACTTCCCGGAAGCCGAGTTCAGCCTGTATTTCCTGGCGCTGGTCGACAAGAACCAGATCCCGGCCGATGCCGCCGCGCGCACCGAGTGGATGAAATCGATCCCCGGCATTCTGGAACTGACCCACAACCATGGCACAGAGAACGATGCGGATTTCGCCTACCACAATGGCAACACCGACCCGCGCGGCTTTGGCCACATCTGCATCTCGGTGCCGGATGTCGTCGCCGCTTGCGAGCGCTTCGAAGCACTGGGCTGCGATTTCCAGAAACGCCTGAGCGATGGCCGCATGAAGAGCCTGGCGTTCATCAAGGACCCGGACGCCTACTGGGTCGAGATCATCCAGCCTGCTCCGCTGTAACCCGCACAACAAATCCCGCATTTGGAATGTGTGAAACACAAAACCCCATGATCCATCCTGTAGGAGCGAGCTTGCTCGCGAAAAACCCGAGAACACCGCGGGGCACCTGGCAACCCGCGTTATCGTTGACGAGCATCGCGAGCGAGCTCGCTCCTACAGGGCTGGTGTGCAGGGCACAAAAAAACCCATGATCAATCATGGGTTTTTTTGTTTTCTGCGCCGGGCTTTATGCCGGGGCGGACGTGCGGATCAGGTGATCGAAGGCACTGAGAGAAGCCTTGGCGCCCTCACCCACCGCGATCACGATCTGCTTGTATGGCACGGTGGTCACGTCGCCGGCAGCGAATACACCCGGCACTGAAGTTTCACCGCGGGCGTCGACGATGATCTCGCCGCGCGGCGACAACTCGATGGTGCCCTTGAGCCAATCGGTATTGGGCAGCAGACCGATCTGCACGAAGATCCCTTCCAGCTCCACGCTGCGCAATTCATCATTCTGACGATCCTTGTAGCGCAGGCCATTGACCTTCTGACCATCGCCAGTAACTTCAGTAGTCTGCGCACTGGTAATCACAGTGACGTTCGACAGGCTGTGCAACTTGCGCTGCAATACCGCATCGGCACGCAACTGCACATCGAACTCCAGCAGCGTGACATGGGACACGATACCGGCCAGGTCGATGGCCGCTTCGACGCCGGAGTTACCGCCACCGATCACCGCCACGCGCTTGCCCTTGAACAGCGGGCCATCGCAGTGAGGGCAATAGGCAACACCTTTGTTGCGGTATTCCTGCTCGCCCGGGACATTCATTTCCCGCCACCGCGCACCGGTCGCCAGAATCACGCTCCTGGCTTTGAGCGATGCACCGCTGGCGAAGTGAATCTGGTGCAGCTCGCCATTTTTGCCAGGCACCAGTTTGTCCGCACGTTGCAGGTTCATGATGTCCACGTCGTACTGCTTGACGTGTTCTTCCAGGGCCACGGCCAGCTTCGGCCCTTCGGTTTCCTGCACCGAGATGAAGTTCTCGATGGCCATGGTGTCGAGCACCTGCCCACCAAAACGCTCGGCCGCGACACCGGTGCGAATGCCTTTGCGAGCCGCATAGATTGCCGCCGAAGCACCAGCCGGGCCACCGCCAACCACCAGCACATCAAAGGCTTGCTTGGCGCTGATTTTCTCGGCTTGGCGTTCAATACCACTGGTATCGATCCTGGCGAGGATTTCTTCCAGTCCCATACGGCCCTGGCCGAAATTCACACCGTTCAGGTAAATGCTGGGCACGGCCATGATCTGGCGCTCGTCGACTTCAGCCTGGAACAGCGCGCCGTCGATGGCGACATGGCGAATGTTCGGGTTGAGTACCGCCATCAAGTTCAGCGCCTGGACCACATCCGGGCAGTTCTGGCACGACAGCGAGAAGTAAGTCTCGAAGTTGAATTCGCCTTTGAGCGAGCGGATCTGTTCGATCACTTCGACGCTGGCCTTGGACGGATGACCGCCAACCTGCAGCAAGGCCAGCACCAAGGACGTGAATTCATGGCCCATCGGGATGCCGGCGAAGCGCAGGCTGATATCCGCTCCCGGACGATTGATCGAGAACGACGGCTTGCGTGCATCAGCGCCGTTGTCGAGCAAAGTAATCTGGGTGGAAAGACTGGCAACGTCTTTCAATAGTTCGAGCATTTCCCGGGATTTCGCACCGTCGTCGAGGGATGCAACGATCTCGATCGGCTGGGTGACCCGTTCCAGGTACGATTTCAACTGGGTTTTAAGATTGGCGTCCAACATACGGGCGATTTCCTTGAATTTGAGACATAAAAAAACGCCCGAGCGAATCTCGCCCGGGCGTTTTTACTGGGCGGTGCAGCTTGCTTAGAAGGTGCGGAAGTCCGCCCTGATCAAGCGCGTCACAGACTTAGATCTTGCCGACCAGGTCCAGGGACGGCGCCAGAGTGGCCTCGCCTTCTTTCCACTTGGCAGGGCAAACCTGGCCCGGGTGAGCAGCGACGTACTGGGCAGCCTTGATCTTGCGCAGCAGCTCGGAAGCGTCGCGGCCTACGCCGCCATCGTTCAGTTCAACGATCTTGATCTGGCCTTCCGGGTTGATCACGAAGGTGCCACGGTCCGCCAGACCGGCTTCCTCGATCAGCACGTCGAAGTTGCGGGAGATGGCGTGGGTCGGGTCGCCGATCATGGTGTACTGGATTTTGCCAATGGCTGGCGAAGTGTTGTGCCAGGCCGCGTGGGCAAAGTGGGTGTCGGTGGAAACGCTGTAGATCTCGACGCCCAGTTTCTGGAATGCGTCGTAGTTGTCAGCCAGGTCTTCCAGCTCGGTCGGGCATACGAAGGTGAAGTCTGCCGGGTAGAAGAACACCACCGACCACTTGCCTTTGAGGTCAGCGTCCGAGACTTTCACGAAGTCGCCATTTTTGAATGCGTCAGCTTTGAACGGTTTAACTTGGCTGTTGATGATAGGCATCGTTGACTCTCCGTCAGGGGTTAAGAAGTTGATGGAGAGAACTTTACCCACTCGTCGGACAGAAGGCTCATTGGCAAACCTCATGCCGCTGATTGGCTTTCGCTATTAGCCGACTGTATTAATAGAAGAAAACCATCTAGGGTCCAACCGGCCTTTCTGCAATGCGCGCCATCCCGAGGAACGGACTGGCCTCGATGTAACGCATGGCCGACTTCATGTCCTTCCAGCCGACATAACTCATGAGCGACTTCAGATCCCAGCCACTTTGATGCGCCCAGGTCGCAAAGCCGCGGCGCAAGGAGTGGCTGGTGTAGAGTTCGGCGGCAATGCCGGCGCGCTCCAGCGCCTGACGCAATAACGGAATCACGCTATTGGCGTGCAACCCCTCCTCGCCCAGATGCCCCCAGCGGTCGATGCTGCGAAAGACCGGCCCACGCACCAGGGCTGCCTCGGCAATCCAGTCGATATAGGCCTGCACCGGACACAAACGTTGCAGGGCCGGCGTTTGATAGGTCTTGCCGAGGTTGTCGCGATCACTCTTGCTGCGCGGCAGATAGAGACTGATGCCGGAACCGGCGCTGGCCTGCACGTGTTCAACCTGCAGCCGGCACAACTCATCGCTACGAAAACCGCGCCAGAAGCCCAGCAGGATCAACGCCATGTCGCGTCTGGCCCGTAGTAAACCCGGCCGGTCGCCTTCGGCCCTGGCGGTTTGCACCTCCAACTCCAGACGACTGACCACCCGCTCCAGATGCTGAAGCTGCAAGGGTTCGGCCTGTTTTTCCTGGGCCGGGTGCAGCGCGCGGATGCCCTTGAACACCTTGCGCACCACCGGCGCCTTGGTGGGATCGGCAAAACCCTGGCTGCTGTGCCACTGCGCCAATGCCGACAAACGCAGTTTCAGCGTATTGATCGACAACACGCCAGCATGAGCCACCAGGTAGCGCGACACGCTGTCGCCGGTTGCCGGCAGAAAACCGCCCCACGTGACTTCAAAGTGCTCGATGGCGGCCCGATAGCTGCGACGGGTGTTGTCGCGAGTCGCCGCTTGCAGATAGCGATCCAGATCGCTCATAGGACATGAACCTGTTTTGACTGTCTGTAGGAGCGAGCTCGCGATGGTCGTTAACGATAACGCTGGCTGGCAGTTGCCCCGCGGCGCTCTCGGTTTGTTCGCGAGCAGGCTCGCTCCTACAAAAGGCATCGCCCGCTGGCGCAAAAAACACCAAACACTATAGGAGCGAGCTCGCTCGCGATGGTCGTTAACGATAGCGCTGGCTGGCAGTTGCCCCGCGGCGCTCTCGGTTTGTTCGCGAGCAGGCTCGCTCCTACAAAAGGCATCGACCGCTGGCGCAAAAAACACAAAACACTGTAGGAGCGAGCTCGCTCGCGATGGTCGTTAACGATAACGCTGGCTGGCAGTTGCCCCGCGGCGCTCTCGGTTTGTTCGCGAGCAGGCTCGCTCCTACAAAAGGCATCGACCGCTGGCGCAAAAAACACAAAACACTGTAGGGGCGAGCTCGCTCGCGATGGTCGTTAACGATAACGCTGGCTGGCAGGTGCCCCGCGGCGTTCTCGGTTTTTTCGCGAGCAGGCTCGCTCCTGCAGGGGTATGTGTACGGAAATAGCGCGAGGAATACCTCGAAACCGTTATCACACGGGGTAATACCAGTATATCCCGTGTTAGTTGTATTCAGCATTTAACTTTTCACATTGAATGGTACAATGTGTATTTACGTGGTACGTACCACATCATCAAAACCCGGGAGAACTCATGGCACGCGGCGGTGTAAATAAAGCGGTGGTGCAAGCCGCTCGGTTGGCGATCCTCGCCCGTGGCGAAAACCCCAGCATCGATGCCGTACGCATCGAGATGGGCAATACCGGTTCGAAAACCACGATTCATCGCTACCTCAAAGAGCTCGATGACAGGAACGAACCGGTAGAACCACCGACGGAACCGATTGACGACGAACTGATGGCGCTGGTCGCGCGGCTCGCACAACGCCTGAAGGAGCAAGCGCAGGAGCCTATCGACCAGGCGCGCGCGCAGTACGAGGAACAACGCAAGGTGCTGGAAAACCAGCTCGGCGAAGCGCAAAAGTCCAATAGCGAACTGCACCAGCAATACGAGTTTCAGAGCCTGGCACTGACCCAGGAATCCGAGGCCCTGCACGAAACCCGCGCCCTGCTGCAAACGGAACAAACCCGCAACGCCGGGCTGAACCAGGCGCTGGCCGATTTCGAATTGCGCTTGAAAGACAAGGACGAGCAGATTCGCTCCCTTGAAGAAAAGCACCTGCACACCCGGGACGCACTGGAACACTACCGCAACGCGGTCAAGGAACAGCGCGAGCAGGAATTGAGTCGCCATGAAAGCCAGGTGCAACAACTGCAGATGGAACTGCGCCAGGCGCAACAAAGCGCGCTGGTGCGCCAGGATGAAATCACCCAATTGCACCGCGACAATGAACGCTTGCTGACTGAAAACCGCGGCACGCTGCGCGAGCTGAGCCTGTTGCAGGAACAGCTCAAGCAAAGCAACACCCGCCAGGATCAGCTACTGGAACAGGCCACCCGCGTCGACAGCGAACGCACCCTCCTCCAGGAACGCCTGCGCGTCGCCCTGCTGGAAAGCCAGGCACTCAAACAGAACGTCGACGAGCAGTCGCAACTCAACAAGTCACTGGAAATCGAGCTGACCAAAACCCGGACGGATCTGGAAGACCGCGTGCGTCAGGCCGCCACCCTTGCGGCAGCGGCAGACGCAACGAAGGACGATTAACCGGCGACTGGCGAGCGCATGGTGACGAACTCTTCGGCGGCCGTCGGGTGTACACCGATGGTTTCATCGAAGTGGCGCTTGGTGGCGCCGGCCTTCAAGGCAATCGCCAGGCCCTGGACGATTTCACCGGCCTCCGGACCGACCATGTGGCAACCCAGCACTTTGTCGGTCCTGGCATCCACCACCAGCTTCATCAGCGTGCGCTCCTGACATTCAGTCAGGGTCAGCTTCATCGGCCGGAAGCGGCTTTCGAAGATCTGCACGTCGTGGCCGGCTTCGCGCGCCTCTTCCTCGGTCAAGCCGACGGTGCCGATGTTTGGCAGGCTGAATACCGCTGTCGGGATCATCTTGTAATCCACCGGACGATACTGCTCGGGCTTGAACAGGCGCCGCGCAACCGCCATGCCTTCTGCCAGGGCAACCGGTGTCAGTTGAACACGGCCGATCACATCACCCAGAGCCAGGATCGACGGCTCAGCGGTCTGATACAGCTCATCGACCTCGACAAAGCCTTTGCTGTCGAGCTTGACCCCGGTGTTTTCCAGCCCGAGATTGTCCAGCATCGGACGACGGCCCGTGGCGTAGAACACACAATCGGCTTCCAGTTGGCGACCATCCTTGAGCGTGACTTTCAGGCTACCGTCGGCCTGTTTGTCGATGCGCTCGATGTCCGCATTGAATTGCAGGTCCATGCCGCGCTTGGTCAACTCTTCCTGCAAGTGCTTGCGCACGGAAGTGTCGAAACCGCGCAGGAACAGTTCACCGCGATACAACAGCGTGGTCTCGGCGCCCAGGCCGTGGAAGATCCCGGCAAACTCGACCGCAATGTAGCCCCCACCTACCACCAACACGCGCTTGGGCAGTTCTTTAAGGAAGAACGCCTGGTTGGAACTGATGGCATGCTCGTGCCCCGGAATCTGCGGAATCTGCGGCCAGCCGCCGGTAGCGATCAGGATATTCCTGGCGGTAAAACGCTCGCCATTGATCTCGACCTGATGCGGATCGACGATCTTCGCGTGGCCCTCATGCAAGGTCACGCCGCTGTTGACCAGCAGGTTGCGATAAATGCCATTGAGGCGATTGATCTCGCGGTCCTTGTTGGCGATCAGCGTCGCCCAATCGAACTGCGCCTCATCCAGGCTCCAGCCAAAACCGGAAGCCTGCTCGAAGTCTTCGGCGAAGTGCGCACCGTAGACCAGCAACTTTTTCGGCACGCAGCCGACGTTCACACAGGTACCGCCCAGGTAGCGGCTCTCGGCCACGGCCACTTTCGCACCGAACCCGGCGGCAAACCGCGCAGCCCGCACACCGCCAGAACCGGCACCAATCACGTAAAGGTCAAAATCGTAGGCCATTTTCAATCTCCTCGGCAGGTGACCAGCATACCCGCAGACATTTGTGGGGCAAGCGCTGCAAACGATATAGGGCCGGAAAATGAAAAAGCCACCCGAAGGTGGCTTTTCAATACAAGAGGTCGCCGGCTATCAGTAAGCCTTGCCCGTCTTGTAGAAGTTCTCGAAGCAGAAGTTGGTCGCGTCGATGTAGCCTTCGGCGCCACCGCAGTCGAAACGCTTGCCCTTGAACTTGTAGGCAATCACGCAACCATCCTGTGCCTGTTTCATCAGGGCGTCGGTAATCTGGATCTCGCCGCCTTTGCCTGGCTCGGTTTGTTCGATCAGGCTGAAGATGTCCGGCGTCATGATGTAGCGACCGATGATCGCCAGGTTCGACGGGGCATCTTCCGGCTTTGGCTTCTCGACCATGTTGCGCACGCGGTACAGGTCGTCACCGATCAGGTCGCCTGCAATCACACCGTACTTGCTGGTTTCCTGCGGGTCTACTTCCATGATCGCGACGATGGTGCAGCGATACTGCTTGTACAGCTTGACCATCTGCTTGAGTACGCCGTCACCTTCCAGGTTGACGCACAGGTCATCCGCCAACACCACGGCGAACGGTTCGTCACCGATCAGCGGGCGACCGGTCAGGATCGCGTGGCCCAGGCCTTTCATTTCGGTCTGACGGGTGTAGGAGAACGAGCACTCATCCAGCAGGCGACGGATGCCGACCAGGTATTTCTCCTTGTCGGTGCCCTTGATCTGGTTTTCCAGCTCGTAGCTGATGTCGAAGTGGTCTTCCAGGGCGCGCTTGCCGCGACCGGTAACGATGGAGATTTCGTTCAAGCCGGCATCCAGTGCTTCTTCGACGCCGTACTGGATCAGTGGCTTGTTCACCACCGGCAGCATTTCTTTGGGCATGGCTTTAGTCGCTGGCAGGAAGCGAGTACCGTAACCGGCTGCTGGGAACAAGCATTTCTTGATCATATAAGTCCTTGAAAGGGCTGTGTGTACGAGTTTCGGCGCAGTCTAATCAGGCGGCGTGCACCTTACAATGCCCCGCGCTGGCTAACCGATGTCAACATAGAGAAATATTCTTGCCGATAGTTCCCTGCAACCATGCGCAGGTCGCGGCACAACCTCTTATGCATAGCAGAGACTCGCGCAATTGCACGGTTTCTACCACAGCGGGCATCCCACCGTACGCCCAACGGCACCCGTTGCATGTGATTGGCTGTATCATGGCGCGATTGAACCAGACAACGAGGCAAATAGATGTCGGCAGCAAAAAGCGTCAACGGATTCCTGATCAATCAGCTGAAGGACGGTCAATGGTGGGTGGCGAGTGCCGCCGGTGAAAATATCGCCGGACCTTTCCCTTCCGAAGCCCTGGCAATCGAAGTGGCTTCGGTGCTGGAGCTTGAACACCCGGAACCGAAGCGACGCGGCAAGGACAAGAACTGACCGACGCGCCTTTCCAATAGCCCTGTCATTGCACAGGGCTTTTTTATGATCGCAGAAAAAGAAGTGGCCTTTCGCTATAACCTTTTCAATCCGGCGCTGTCTCAGCCATGGCCAACCACCCTGACGATGATCAATCCATGAACAAGATTTTGCCTTTGCTGGCAGTATTGGCCCTGAGCGGCTGTGCAACGTCGGAAGAAACCTACCTCGACAACGGCGAGCAGGGCCTGACGATCGATTGTTCGGGAGAGGCCAATTCCTGGGCCGCCTGCTATGAAAAGGCCGATGCCTCCTGCGCAGGTACCGGCTACCGGATTGTCGGCACCGACGGCACGCCATCGCTCAAGGAAAGTGAAAAGACCTTCGGCGCCGATATCGGCAATTACAAGAACCGCAGCGTCGTGGTGGTCTGCAAGTAAGGCGCTGGGCCCTACAGATGAATTTCGGCGAACTTGATCCCGAGTCCGCGCAATGTTTCGATCAAGTCATTGAGATTGCCGAAGGACTCGACTTCATCGTTGTCATCCACCAGGAAATAGCTGCGCCCGGCGCTTTTCTTGAAAAACACGATCCACTCTCCAAGGTCCGCCGGATTCTGAATCACGTGGGTGGCAGAGATAAGCCCCTCTGCGTGGCGCGCCCGGACCTGCTCTCGCTTCATGTTCGACTCCAGAAATAGCGATGCCGCCAAAGCCAGGCTTTGGCGGCATCGGTGCTGTGGGTCGATAGTCTATCAGCCGGAAATGCACTCGGTGGCGGCATTCTGTACGTCCTTTGGACGTACCGGGACATTGGACATGCTCTCGTGCAGCTTGATGCTGCTGCCGCCCGAGCGCTCTTCAATGTCAAATACCGCAGACGGACCCGAGGAATACTTGAGCGGCACGATCACGCGCACCCCATCCTTGTGCGGCTCGATTTGCAGGGCGCCACGGCTTTTGGCCAGTTTTTCGCTGAGGCATTGCGCATATTCATGGGGTTTCTTGCCAGAAATCACGTTCATGGTCGGCAGCGTCGCATTGATTTCAGAGACGTTCGCACAACCGCTCACCAATACCGCCAGCGAAAGAACAGGAAAACCCCACTTCATACAAAACCTCCGATAAAGACGCTCGGACAGCGTAGATGCGTTTTTTCTCCAAGTCGGCCTACTTTATCGCTCATCAAAGGTGAAATTAGCGTTTTTAATTGTCAAAGTGGCCGGATAATAAGGTAGTCGGGCTGATAAACTGCGCCAATCGCCCATGCTATCGTTTTGATTTTGTAGAAAAAGCCCTTCTGGAGGCGCCTCATGAAATTTATCCACCAGCGCGAGCACCTCAATGAAGACGACATTGTCGTCATTCAATGCTCGCAAATGTGCAACATCCGCCTGATGAACGACGCCAACTTCCGCAGCTTTAAAAATGGCGGCCGTCACACCTATCACGGCGGTGCATTCGACACGTTTCCGGCGCGCATCACCGCTCCGAGTACCGGTTTCTGGAACATCACCATCGATACCGTCAACCGGCGCCCTATCAGCGTGACCCGCAAACCCACCCTGACACACTCGATCAAAATCATTCGCCGCTCCAGTTCGAAACTGAGCTGAGCCGCGAACCCGAAACAAAAGACAGGCAGATACAACCGTGGCCCAAACGACCAAGTACGTCATCAAATACAAACTCAACGGTGAGCGCCGCTTCGAGTTTGCCCAGCTTGAAAACGGCACCGCAGAAGAAGCCAAGGCGGCGCTGGATGCCATTCACGGACAGGACGACGTCATCAGCGACATCAGCGTCAGCAAAGCGCTGTAAGCCGACCCGGAGCGACAATGGACGTCGGCTCCCGCTCGCAGTTCGACCGCAAGCACCGGAGTGCCTGCTGCATCCTTGCCTTTTAGACTGGCCACCTCAACCACAAGAGGCCTGGCAATGAGCGAGCAATATCTGGACGGGCTGGACTGGCCCCGGCTGGAACAGCAACTGGATCAGGACGGTTGCGCCGTCATCCCTTCGTTGTTGAGCCACAAGGCTTGTGATCAGGTCAGCGCCTGGTACCCCCGGCCCGAACCCTTTCGCTCCCACGTGGTGATGGCTCGCCACGGGTTCGGCCGTGGCGAGTACAAGTATTTCGGCTATCCATTGCCGGACCTCGTGGCCCGCTTGCGCAGCGCGCTCTACCCACGGCTGGTGCCCATCGCCAACCGATGGCATGAACAGATGGACCTGCCGACCCGCTTTCCAGACTCTCACCAAGCCTTTCTCGAGCGCTGTCATGCCGCTGGTCAGAACCGTCCGACGCCGCTGTTGCTGCAATATGGTGCGCAGGACTACAACTGCCTGCATCAGGACTTGTACGGCGAGCACGCTTTCCCGTTGCAAGTGGCGATTCTGCTGTCGGCCCCGGACGAAGACTTCACTGGCGGCGAATTTGTCATGACCGAACAGCGCCCGCGCATGCAGTCACGCCCGATGGTCATCGGCCTGAAGAAAGGTGACGGGCTGATCTTCGCGGTCAACCAGCGGCCGGTCAAAGGGGTTCGCGGTTACTACCGCGTGACCCTGCGTCACGGCGTGAGTCGCCTGCACAGTGGCAAACGGCATACCCTTGGAATCATTTTTCACGATGCGTTATGACCCCATGAATCCGCTGACTTTCGATCTGTTTGCCAATGCCGAGCCCGAGCAACAGCCCAGGCGCGAGCAGATCGGCGAACAGTCCTATGTGCTTAGAGGTTTCGCCCTGCCCTGGCTTGAGCGGTTGTTGCCCGCCCTGGAGACGGTCCTCGCGGCCGCGCCGTTTCGGCAGATGGTCACGCCCGGCGGCTTTACCATGTCGGTCGGCCTGAGCAGTTGTGGCACCTTCGGCTGGACCACTGACCGCAGCGGTTATCGCTACACCCGCGACGATCCACAGACCGGCCAGCCCTGGCCAAGGATGCCCGAGGTGTTTTTCCAGTTGGCGCAAGCGGCGGCGCAGGCAGCGGGCTTCAGCGAATTTGCGCCGGACTCCTGCCTGATCAACCGTTACCTCCCCGGGGCAAAAATGTCATTGCATCAGGACAAGGACGAGCATTCCTACGCTGCGCCTATCGTTTCGGTATCGCTGGGCCTGCCGGCAATGTTCCTGTTCGGCGGCTTTGCACGCAGCGAGAAAAGCCAGCGCATCCCCCTGCTGCATGGCGACATCGTGGTGTGGGGTGGCGTCGATCGCCTGCGCTATCACGGGGTGCTGCCGATCAAGGACGGCCTTCATCCGAGGCTCGGCGAGCAACGCATCAACTTCACCTTCCGTACCGCCGGATAACGACTTCGAATTTGACCGCAAGCGCCGGAGTGTGTGGCAATTACCCCATGGTTAATGTGCAGGCAACTCCTCAAAGGACATGACGCCATGACAACCCAATCGAGCAAGATCACCATCGAAAACGATCCACGCTGGGCCGCCGTGGTTGCGCGCGACCCCAAGGCGGACGGGCAGTTTGTCTATGCCGTGAAGACCACCGGCATCTACTGCAACCCCAGCAGCCTCGCGCGCTTGCCCAAGCCACACAATGTCGAATTCTTCGACAGCGCCGAACAGGCGCAGGCCGCGGGTTATCGTCCGAGCAAACGCGCGACCAGGGATCAGAGCGCACTCGCCGCGCAACATGCCGCCACCGTGGCTGCCGCATGCCGCCAGATCGAAAGCGCGGAAACGCTGCCTGCCCTGGGCGAACTGGCCGAGACGGCGGGACTGAGCAGCTTCCACTTCCATCGTGTGTTCAAGGCCGTCACCGGCCTGACGCCCAAGGGCTACGCCGATGCTCATCGCTCACGCAAGGTGCGCGAGCGCCTGGCGGATGGCGGCTCGGTGACCGATGCCCTGTATGACGCCGGCTTCAACTCCAACAGTCGATTTTATGAAGCGGCAGACCATCTGCTCGGAATGAAACCCGGGGACTACCGCGCGGCCGGTCAAAACAATGACATTCGTTTTGCCGTCGGCCAGTGTTCGCTGGGGGCGATACTGGTGGCGCAGAGTGAGCGCGGGGTCTGCGCGATCCTGTTGGGTGATGATCCACACCAACTGGTCTGTGATCTGCAAGACAAATTCCGCCGTGCCAACCTGATTGGCGCCGATCATGAGTTCGAGCAATTGATTGCCAGGGTCGTCGGCTTTATCGAGGCGCCGGCCATTGGCCTTGATTTGCCTCTGGATGTACGCGGCACGGCGTTTCAGGAGCGTGTCTGGCAAGCGTTGCGGGAAATTCCCGTTGGCAGCACGGCCAGCTACGCCGAGGTCGCCCAGCGAATCGGCTCGCCAAAAGCCGTTCGCGCCGTGGCTCAAGCCTGCGGCGCGAACAGCCTGGCCGTGGCAATCCCTTGCCATCGTGTGGTGCGCAGCGATGGGCACCTGTCGGGCTATCGCTGGGGTGTCGAGCGCAAACGCCAGTTGCTGGAACGCGAGTCGCAGTAATCAGCGATTCACGTCCACCACCACCCGCCCGCGCAACTGCCCGGCAAGCAAGCGCGGCGCGGCTTCGATGGCTTCGCTCAGGCCGATTTCGTGACTGATCAGCGGCAACAGGTTGAAGTCCAGATCCCTGGCCAGCCGACTCCAGGCCTCCACACGCCTGGCTTTGGGCTGGGTCACGCTGTTGATCCCGGCCAGGGTCACACCGCGCAAAATGAACGGTGCAACGGAGGCCGGAAAGTCCATGCCCTGGGCCAAGCCGCATGCCGCGACGGTGCCGTTGGCCTTGGTGCTGGCGCAAGCATTGGCCAGGGTGTGGCTACCGACCGAATCGATGACCGCTGCCCAGCGCTCTTTGGCCAACGGTTTGCCCGGCTCGGACAGCGTGGCACGGTCGATGATTTCGCCAGCGCCCAGTTGCTTCAGGTAGTCGTGCTCCGACGTACGCCCGGTGGAAGCGACCACCCGGTAGCCGAGCCTGTTGAGCAACGCGATGGCGAAACTGCCGACGCCACCGTTGGCGCCGGTCACCAGTATCTCACCCTGCTCAGGCGTCACCCCGTTGTGCTCCAGCGCCAGGATGCACAGCATGGCCGTGTAGCCCGCCGTACCGATGGCCATCGCTTGGGCAGCGGTGAACGCCTTGGGCAGCGGAATCAGCCAGTCACCGTTCAGGCGCGCCTTCTGCGCCAATCCGCCCCAGTGGCCTTCACCCACACCCCAGCCATTGAGCAGGACCTGGTCACCGACCTTGTAGTCCGGATGCCCGCTGGCTTCGACGACACCGGCCAGGTCGATGCCCGGCACCATCGGGAATTTGCGCACCACCGGACTGCTGCCGGTGATCGCCAGGCCATCCTTGAAATTCAGCGTGCTGTAGGCAACACGCACCGTGACATCGCCCTCGGGTAACTGATCGTCCTGGATCTCTTGCAGTGTGGCCCGGTAACCGCTGTCGTCTTTGTCGATCAAAATACCTTTGAACATCACGGCCTCTCAATGGAATCAGTCTGGTTGTGGTGTAGTTGAAATAACACATGGCAACAGATTGCCGTACCCGACTTTAAGCTAACCGGGCAATCCCGGTATCCATGAGCGCAATGGCGGCGCCGGCCGAAATCACCACTGGCCTTGCACCGATCGTTGCGTTACAAATCCTGTTCTACCGTCCCTGCCCTGCTTCAACGTCGGAGAACATTGCACATGAACCAATGGCCAGATACCCGCATCCTTGACCTGCTCGGGATCGAACTGCCGATCATCCAGGGGCCGATGGCCGGTGCCACGAACTCGTCCATGGTGATTGCAGCCTGCAATGCCGGCGGGTTGGGCTCGATGCCAGCGGCGATGCTCAGCATCGATCAATTGCGCGAAGAACTGAAGACGATTCGCCAACACACCCAGCGCCCGATCAACGTCAACTTCTTCTGTCATCAGCCGCCAGCCCCTGATGAGCAACGCGCGCAGGACTGGAAAAACCTGCTGCAACCCTACTACCAGGAACTTGGTGTCGACTTCGATGCGCCAACGCCCGTGTCCAACCGGGCGCCGTTCGATCACGCGGCCTGCGAAGTGGTCGAGGAGTTTCGCCCTGAAGTGGTGAGCTTTCACTTTGGCCTGCCGGAAAAATCCCTGCTCGAGCGGGTCAAGGCCACGGGTGCCAAAGTGCTGTCCTCGGCCACCACCGTCGCCGAAGCGGTGTGGCTGGAGCAGCATGGCTGCGATGCAATCATTGCCATGGGCTACGAAGCCGGGGGCCATCGCGGGATGTTTCTCAGCGACGACCTGAGCAGCCAGGTGGGAACGTTCGCCTTGGTGCCACAAGTCGTCGACGCGGTGAAAGTGCCGGTGATTGCCGCTGGCGGCATCGCCGATGCACGAGGAGTCGCCGCTGCCTTCATGCTGGGCGCTTCGGCGGTACAGGTGGGTACGGCCTACCTGTTCACGCCAGAGGCCAAGGTCAGCCTGTCCCATCACAAGGCCTTGCGCACCGCCCGGGAAAGCGAGACGGCCATCACCAACGTGTTCACCGGGCGCCCGGCCCGGGGCATTCTCAATCGGGTGATGCGTGAATTGGGCCCCATGAGCGCCAAGGCGCCGGCCTTCCCCCTGGCCGGTGGCGCGCTGATGCCGCTGCGAGCCAAAGGTGAAGCGGACTTCAGCAATCTCTGGGCCGGCCAGGCATTTACCCTTGGTGTCGAATTGACCACCGCGGAACTGACTCGACAACTGGCTGAAGAGGGATTAGCGAGACTGCTACGTCGCCCCTGAGCATCACTTTCGTTAAAATTGTATACAATTTTATGACAGCACATTCCGTTTAAAGGCAATTCGCTATATATTTCTGTACATAACGATTCACCCCCTGCTGCAATTGCCTTTAACGGAGCCGTTTCATGACCATTCGTGCCTCACGTTTTGCCCCTACCTGCCTGGCGAGCCTTGTCGCCGTATTTGCCTTCGGCTCAGCCCAGGCAGACGAAGTCCAGGTAGCGGTCGCTGCCAACTTCACCGCGCCCCTCCAGGCTATCGCCGCGGATTTCGAAAAAGACACCGGGCATAAATTGGTCACCTCCTCTGGTGCCACCGGCCAGTTCTATACCCAGATCAAAAACGGCGCGCCGTTCGAAGTGTTCCTGTCTGCTGACGACAGCACCCCGCAAAAACTTGAAGCCGAAGGCGACACCGTCAAGGGTTCGCGCTTCACCTACGCGGTCGGTACCCTGGCGCTGTGGTCGGCCAAGGAAGGCTACGTCGATGCCAAGGGCGATGTGCTGAAAAAGAACCAATACCAGCACCTGTCCATCGCCAACCCGAAAGCCGCGCCTTATGGCCTGGCAGCTACCCAGGTACTGGCCAAGGAAGGGCTGACCGACAAGGTCAAGGACAAGCTCGTTGAAGGCCAGAACATCACCCAGGCCTACCAGTTCGTCTCCACCGGCAACGCCGAGCTGGGTTTTGTCGCCCTGTCGCAGATCTACAAGGACGGCAAGATCACCAGCGGTTCGGCCTGGATCGTTCCAGCCAGCCTGCACGACCCGATCAAACAGGACGCGGTGATTCTCAACAAAGGCAAGGACAACCCGGCCGCCAAGGCATTGGTTGACTACCTCAAGGGGCCGAAAGCGGCCGCTGTCATCAAGTCCTACGGCTACGAAATCTAAATGTCGCTATCGAGTGCCGATGTATCCGCCATCTGGCTGACCCTGAAACTGGCGTCCCTGACGACCGTGATCCTGCTGATTGTCGGCACTCCGATTGCGTTATGGCTTGCGCGCACCCGCTCCTGGTTGCGCGGTCCGGTCGGGGCGATTGTCGCCCTGCCCCTGGTGCTGCCACCGACGGTGATTGGCTTTTATCTGTTGCTGGCGCTCGGCCCTCACGGGGTCATCGGCCAGTTCACCCAATCACTCGGCCTTGGCACCCTCACGTTCAGTTTTGCAGGGCTGGTCATCGGTTCGGTGCTGTATTCGATGCCGTTCGTGGTCCAGCCACTGCAGAACGCGTTTTCCGCAATCGGCACACGCCCGCTCGAAGTGGCTGCGACGTTGCGGGCAAATCCCTGGGACACCTTTTTCAGCGTGACACTGCCCCTGGCCCGCCCCGGTTTCATTACCGCCGCCATTCTCGGTTTCGCCCACACCGTCGGCGAGTTCGGTGTGGTGCTGATGATCGGCGGCAATATTCCCGAAAAGACCCGCGTGGTCTCGGTGCAGATCTACGATCACGTCGAAGCCATGGAATACGCCCAGGCCCATTGGCTGGCCGGGGCGATGCTGGTGTTCTCGTTTGCCGTCCTGCTGGCGCTGTATTCCAGCCGTAAAACCAAAACGGGCTGGAGCTGACCGATGATTCAAATGCGCCTGACACTACGTTATTCGGGCTTCGCCCTGGACGTCGACCTGCAACTGCCGGGCCGTGGCGTCACGGCACTCTACGGTCATTCCGGCTCGGGCAAGACCACGTGCCTGCGCTGCGTCGCCGGTCTGGAACGGGCCGACCACGGTTTTATCCAGGTTAACGGTGAAGTCTGGCAAGACAGCGAAAACAAGGTGTTCGTCGCGCCGCACAAACGCGCGCTGGGCTACGTGTTCCAGGAAGCCAGCCTGTTTCCTCATCTGTCGGTGCTGGCCAACCTGGAGTTCGGCCTCAAGCGTATCCCGAAGCCGCAGCGTCGGGTCGACATGGCGCACGCCACCGAATTGCTGGGCATCAGCCATTTGCTGGACCGGCATCCACAACACCTGTCCGGCGGTGAGCGGCAACGCGTCGGCATGGCCCGCGCCCTGCTCACCAGCCCGAAACTGTTGTTGATGGACGAGCCGCTCGCCGCGCTGGATGCCCAACGCAAAAGCGAGATCCTGCCCTACTTGCAACGCTTGCACGATGAACTCGACATCCCCGTGCTGTACGTCAGCCACTCCCAGGATGAAGTCGCGCGCCTGGCCGACCATATCGTCTTGCTCAGCAACGGCAAGGCACTGGCCAGCGGCCCGATCGGCCAGACCCTGGCGCGCCTCGACTTGCCGCTGGCGATGGGCGACGACGCCGGCGTGGTCATCGAAGGTCACGTCAGCGCCTATGACGCCGACTATCAATTGCTCAGCCTGCAACTGCCCGACACCAGCCTCAACATTCGTGTACCTCATACGCCACTGGATACGGGCCAGGCCCTGCGCTGCAAGGTCCAGGCGCGGGACGTGAGCCTGAGCCTGCAGAGTACCGGGCAAAGCAGTATCCTCAATCGCCTGCCGGTCACCGTGGTCAGTGAAATGAACGCCGACAATGCCGCCCATGTGCTGATTCGCCTGGACGCCGCAGGCACGCCACTGCTGGCGCGCATCACGCGCTATTCCCGCGATCAACTCAACGTCCACCCTGGCCAGCAACTGTGGGCACAAATCAAAGCGGTTGCGGTGCTGGCGTAAATCCGGCGGCACGCCTGAACCGACGAATCGACCTGTCTATTTTTTGCACGATCACCAATGGCTTCTATAGTTGATGTGATCAGGAATCCGCAGCGGAGAGGCCATGGAAGACATTTTCGTCGTCAAGCGTTGCAACAAGATCATCATCCATGGTCGCCGTGCGGGTGAACATGACCACCTGCCACCGGATGCTGCGGTCTGGTATCGCATTGCCGATACCCGCACCCAAGGCTTCATCGGCGATGGCTACGATGTTGAAGAGGACGCCCTGCGTGTTTGCCGGCAGTTGAACGCCAAATCACAAGTGACAGCCCGACAAAGCTGACGGCCTGTCGCCATTTTTTAACGGGTCTATACTGAAAAGGCTGAAGGATCAGCGACCCCATCGGCAGAAAGCTCGCTCCAGGCGGGCTTTTTGCTGCCACACCCAGGTTTCTTGAACGGAGGTGTCTCCCATGTCCGAAAAAGAGTCCATCACCACCCTGCTCACCTTGCTGGACTCCCGTCAGGCCCGCCTGGCAGCGGCTTGCAAGGAAATCGCCGATTGGGTCGATCATCAAGGCGGGCACCCCACCGCCCTCAGGATTCGTGATCGCCTGAACGATATCGAGAAGGACACGCCGCTGATCCGGCACACGCTGTCGTCTCTTCAACCTGTCGACCGGCCTCTGCCTCGGTTCAGATGATCCGTCACGGACTTACGGTGCGAGGACAGGCCCGATTCGGGCAGCATGATCGGTGACGGTGACGTCTCCGAACGTTCGGCTGCCTGCCAGGATTCATTCCTCTCCCACAACCCGGCCCGGAGCCGGGATTTTTTGTTGTGCAAAACCAGCCGTCCATAACACCAGGACCGGGCGACTGGCTGATTTCCCGCGCGCGAATTCAATCGGAGGGGAAATCCATGAACAGAGGCGTCACTTTATTGCGTGTCGATGCCCTTGCGCGCCGGCTCCATGATCTCGCGCAGGGACATGCGCTTGAACGCCTCGACCAGTGCTCGCCCTTCCTGCGGTGCACAAGTGACCGCCAGGCGCATGGTCGCCTCACCCAGGTGCCAGATTAAAAACGCCGACTCCTGAACCTGTTGTTCATCGATGCCTGGATATACGCAAAGCATCGCCTGGGCCAGTAGCGTACCGGCCACCCGACTCTCCACCAGTTCCAGTTGCAACAACTGCTTGTCGGCCTGCATGCCGGACCAGATATCACGCATCACCGGTGTCGCCATCACAATCTCGTAATACAGGTCGAGCAACTGCGTATAGGCGGCTTGCAAGCCCTGGGCATCCTCGACGGCCTCCATCGCCTCTGCAATGCAGCGACGACTTTCAGCGTTGTAGCGCTCGGCCAGCGTGCGGATGACGGAACTCTTGTCGGGAAAATACTGATAAAGCGAACCGATCGAGATCCCGGCAAGCTCGGCGATTTCGCTCATCTTGAGTTGGTCGCTGCCCTTGTCCGCAATCAATTGAGTCGCCGTCGCCAAAATCCGCTCCTGACGTTCGCGGCTGCGCTGTTGCGTGGGGTTGCGTCGAACAGCCTCTGCAGCAGGTTGTTCGAGGGCTTCAGGAGTCTTTTTGCGCACCGGTGAATTTCCCGATCAATAACGTGACATGTACTCACCTTAGCATCGCCACTGCCAACACCCAATAACAGATACCGCACGTCGGGGAACTCGAACCGGCGGGTTGACGGAAAAACATGAGGATCTATCATCTTTTAAACATGAGCATCACTCACATTAACCGATGGAGATGAACGCGATGAAAACCGATCAACCAATCACGCTGGTCCTTGGCGCCACAGGCAAAACCGGGCGGCGAATCACCCAACGACTCGAAGCTGCCGGCCGGGTCGTTCGCCGTGGCTCCCGCGAGGCGAATCCCCCTTTCGACTGGGAAGATCGGTCAACCTGGGACGCGGTGATTGATGGCGTCGATGCGGTCTACATTTGCTTTCAACCGGATCTCGCTGTTCCTGGCGCCGTGGACACCATCCAGGCGTTCACCGACCTGGCGGTTAAAAGCGGAGTCGGCAAACTGGTCCTGTTATCCGGTCGCGGTGAAGTCGAAGCGGAACAGGCCGAACGCGTCGTACAGGACAGCGGGATTGACTGGACGATTCTGCGGGCCAGCTGGTTCTGCCAGAATTTCAGCGAGGCGCACTTTCTTGAACCCATTGTGCAAGGCGAGCTCGCACTCCCCGTCGGCCAGGTTGCTGAACCCTTTGTCGATGCCGAAGACATCGCCGAGTGTGCCGTCGCCGCACTGACCCAACCCGGACACAGCAACCAGCTCTATGAATTGACCGGCCCCCGGGCGTTGACCTTTGCCGAAGCCGTGACCGAGATTGCCCGCTCCACCGATCGCAGCATCGAATTCGTGGCCGTACCCGCGGAAGCCTATCGACAGGCCATGGAACAGCAACAACTTCCCCAGGCGTTGATCGACCTGGTGCTCTATCTCTTCACCACTGTGCTCGATGGCCGCAACACGCCAATAGCCGATGGCGTACAGCGGGCACTGGGGCGGCCGGCGCGCGACTTCAGCGACTACGTGCAGCGCACTGCCGCTGCGGGCATCTGGGGAGAAGCAAGCCCGACGTAACGCATTGGCGAAAACAGGGTTCCTCGTCTAGGGTCTCTTGCGTATTGAACTGCGGTGCCTTTATTGGCAGGAGCCTGATTCAGGAGGAACCCATGTCACTCAATCGTAGTGCCGAACAAACCTACCGCCAGTGGTCCACGCCGATCCTGCTGGAACTCAAGGAGCGAGAGCATCAAATGAACCCTTCAGACCGCCAGGCACTGGAAAACGTGCTGCTGGAAAGAAGGCTGATCAATACCGGCAACCCGGCCGGCAGCGATCGCCGCAAGGCGGAGCCGGCGTCCTGACAAGCATCAGGAACGACTGTCCGGATATAAATACTGGAGCAGAAACAAACAAGGGCTTGCATGGCTTTGGCCGGCAAGCCCTTGATTTTATCAAGAACGGAGGTTTTCGGTTCGTGAGGGAACCTCGATCAGACGGCACTCTTTGTCCGGTGTTGTTTCGGTCTTGTTAAATCCATTTTTGATAATTATTGATTTCCCGAGTCCCGCCCCATCTACTTTAAATGCACCTCGAGGAGGGTCAGCCAGAGTAGAGCCTACAGGTGAAGCTTTTGACGGACGCTTGCAATGCACTCGAATCTGCATTCACAGCGGCTGCCCTCCTCACCCTATTGACCAGGCAAAACCGCCGTACGGAGGGATTCGAGGATGCTGATAAAAATCGAGAAGGCGAGCACACCGCAAGACTGGAATGTCTGGATGAACAAGTGGTGCGTTAAATTTCGCAGCTATGCACAAGCCGTAGCGTTCGTGAACAGACTGGAAGGCCGGATAAATGCACCCCATTCCTTGCCTGTCAGCGTAGACAGACGTGCATTGGAATCGGCCTGACCTCACTATTTTCAGTACGACATCTGCCCAGTCCCTGGCCGCGGCCTTTACTCGCTAAAACCACCCGCTACGCTCATCCTCCAGCTCCTGGCGACACTGCTTGAGCTGGGCGCTATAGATCTCTGACTGCTTTTGCACTTTCTGGGCAACCTGCATCAGCCAGGGTTTACTGCGATAGGAATTGCGACTAAAGCCCCCACGCCCCTCGTGATAAGCCAGGTACTGATTGTAGGTGTCCCATTTGGAGATTCCGAGCTGACGCTGGGTGCCAGTGGTGTACCAACCGATAAACATCATCGCGTCGTCGAAGCTATCACGCGAACCACCGTTGCCAGTACTGACCTTGTATTCGCCCCACACCGGATCCTGAGCCTGCGCATAACCGTAAGCCGAACTGACTCGCCCCCAAGGGATCACCCAAAGCAGATAGTCGCGAGGCGGCAATGCGTCAGCCACGAAACTGCTTTCCTGCTTCATGATCGCCATGGCCACGTGCAGAGGCGTCCCGTACTCACTCTGCATCTCAAGAGAGTCTTCATACCAGTCGGGATACTCACGGTAAATACTGCAGAGATTGCCTTGATCTTTTGGTGGTGTGGTTGTGCAACCGGTCAAAAATACAAACAACAAAGCCAACAGCAAAACGTGCCCTTGTTTCATTCATCCCCCTCAAAAACAAGGACACAAACTGCCCTCCGTTTACTGCAAGGCGCCTGAATCAGGCAATTGCAGACAAAAACGTCAGAAGACATCCATCCAGTTCGCGTCACCCTTATTGCGAAACTGCTTTGTAAATCACTGTTGCAGACGTTCGGTTGCAGGACGCAACAAGTTGCGCAGCAGACATTTGATTTTGCGGTGCAAAGAAACAATAGCCACCGTCTGGCTAGCTGTTCAATTCAGCGCCAGGCAGGGGTCCGTGACGCACTATAATTTAGTGCAGGGGGGGACCTTCGGAGGTGGCGCCATGCGTATCTTCAAACAGCTCCTGCTTTTGTTCGCAGGGCTCCTGGCAAGCAGCCTTTCCCTGGAGGCAGTCAGCGGTGGCGGCCTCGGTCAAAATCCTCACCCGGCCGCTCTGGTCAGTGGGCAGCCACAGCAGTGCGGGCAATTCCACCATTTCCACAGCGGCTCGTTTCATGGGGGAAACCGGCATTTCATGCCGATGAACAACCGGCACTTCGTATCCATGAACAACCGGCATTTCGTACCGATGTTCAACCGGCAATTCGTCCCAATGGACAACCGGCAATTCGTACCAATGGATAACCGGCGCTTCATACTGATCCGCCGGATGAACAACTTCGAGGTGATCAGAGTGCCAGGGGTCAGCGATCAGTCCTTCGATTCCGGGCACGTTCACTTTGTGCGCCGCTTCGATCCGCATACTGGGCTGTTTCTGATTCAACCGGTAACATTCGGCAGGTAATGGACCCGCTTGATCACACCAACTTCGTGATGACTGAGCAATACATCCGCAGCCGATGAGCCAATAGGTTGATTACAACGTCGAAGATGAACTCCATTTTGATCCTCGTGCCTTCTTGACGATTGCTGTCTGTCGCGACCGGCTAAAACGACCCGAACCGGTCAGTCGTGACAGGCAGAAAACGCCCCAGGCTGTGAAAAAACGCGGGCACCGTCTTGAAGACTGCGTTGCTACATAGAATCTGTCGGCGTTGTTTGATCAGCACACCAAAAATTTGCGTAGACGCGATTTTCGTCCTGATCCTGACAGTCAAACCTGCTCTTAGGCCCCATCGTGTGTCCGGGGCCGAGCGGGCAATTGCGAGCGGGGCGTGAAGATGGCCAAGGCAACCGCCACGATGAAGAGCGCCGGCACGTCACCTGCCAAGTGCCCCATTTGCCCCGGCTGGGTGACCGACTGGACGGCCATGATTGCTCCGTGTACGGCGCTAGACCACACGGTGAACCAGATCAGGCTCAGATTGGCTAATGGATCACGTGCGGTCAGGATCAAGAACACGCCAAGTGTGGCGTAGATGCCAACGATCATCATCGGGTAGTCCGAGTGACCGACGTGCCAGGCCCAGCCGGACGGCCAGAACAACATAAGCGGGTAGAGAGCAAGGCACGCGAGGCCAGCCAAAACCAGGACGACGCGCAAATACCTGAGGCGATCGACTACGGTCATGGCGGACTCCTCTTTGGACCTGACTCTAAATAGCCCCCAAGTGGGGTGATGACGCCGTCACGGGCTTGGTGGACAACATTCCTTGTTCTGTCCTCTATCCCTGACCAGGCCGGGCATTGTGACAGCCGGGTGACCGCTGAAGGGGTTTATACACCATGGATGGAAAGCCCAATCTGCTCAATCAGTTCCAGCAGTAGAACAAGCATAGCTACTAGTTTGCTATCGCTCCGTCCACCGACTGCTTTTGGCTGTGGATTCAACCGGTCGATGCAACAGATTGGCTAAATCGTTCAGCGGGCGTCTCGTAGATTAGTGTTTTCCGAGGACGGTTGTTCAGTTGCCTTGCCACTTCATTGAGTGTGGCTTGCGAGTGCTCCGCAAGGTCGGTCCCTTTCGGGAAGTACTGCCTTGACAACCCGTTGGCGTTCTCATTCGATCCCCGTTGCCAGGGACGATGGGGGTCGCAGAAGTAGACCTTGCAGGCCTTGCTCTGTAAGGGCTCCAGTAGATCACCGGAATCTAGGGATCTAACATCGGTCAACCTGAGTCGTGTCCGGATTGGCCCCCGTGTCTAACCGGCTGGATGGACATCATGGTGTTGGCCCGTATCGACGGTGCACCGGCCGGGACCAAGGGCATTTCGCTGTTTCTGGTGCCCAAGTTGTTCCAGATGATGAACGAGGCTCGTATCGGCGTTGGCCTCGGAGCCGCCAGTCTCGCTTATCAAAGCTACATTCACGCCCTTGACTATGCCCGGCAGCGTCCGCAGGGTCGCCTGCCCGGCAACAAGAACCCGGCGGCGCCCACGTGCGCATCGTCGAGCATGCCGATGTGCGCCGGATGTTGTTGCAGCAGAAGGTCTACGCCGAAGGCGGTCCAGTACTGGCGCGACAATCGCCTGAGCCCGATCCACGAGGGCACCGAAGGCATCCAGGCGATTGACCTGTAAAGCCGCAAACTGGGCCCTCGTAGAGGCGACGGTTACCGGCTGTTCACCGCCGAAGTGCTGGCCACCGACGGGCCATGCTCAACAGTCGAAACGACTAAGCGCTCTATGCGAATCAAACGGCAGGTAACGCGATTGCCGGTCACGCATGACCTTGATCATCGCAATTTCGGGATCACTGGAGAAAACCAGCCGCCCGCCACAGGCCACCAGGTGATCCAGCAGCCGCTCTTTCTCACCGACCAGGCCTTCCGGGTTACGGTCGTTGGCCGTGGTGACATCCAGGCGCAGCCAATGCGTACCGGGAATCAAGTCGCCCGCGAACACCACCGGACCGCCCGGCATGGTGATCTCCGGAATCAATTGTCCTGGCGTGTAACCATCGCTGAAGTGGAACTGCCAACCATCGCCCAGCTCATCGCATCGCGTGCCATCGACCAGCACCAGTCGACCGCTGCTTTCGAGTCGGTGCACGATCTGCCGCACGAACAAGGACCGATCATGTGGATGATTGTGGCAAGCCCGGGACCAGTGCCGCGCCCCGGTAATGTATTGCGCGGAGGGAAACAGCAGGCGCGGCGTATTGCCATCCTTGACCGCTGCACATAGCTCCGGGCTGAGTTGCGCATGAACGTGGGTCAGTACCACCGCGCTGATGTCGTCTTCAGTGAGCCCGTGTTGCGCCAGGTTCTCCAGCAATCCCGAAGTGTGTTTCTGGCAGTTGCAGGTCCGCCGCAAGGGCGCGAGCAGCGCACCCGCGCCTGCCAGAATCAGGATATTCCGGCCGCCCTGCTGCACCAAAAGGCCCCGGGAGGCCAGATCGACCAGATTGTCCTGGTCAGGCTTGATCCAGTCGACCCACAATTGCCTTGGCGTTTTTCCGAACATCACGCCACCATCAAGCTTGCGACTTCTACCGGCCAAAGTGGATATGCAACGGTTCACAGCAGATACCTCTTTGAATTCGCGCGCCCGCAGCAGAACGTGTGGCAGGCGCGTTTTATGAGGCCTGCAGGTTAATCCTCCATCACCGCCTCGCACCCCACCCGAGTAGAGTGGGTCGCGAAGGGAGAGAACATCATCGATGTAGCGCTATCACTGGGGTACGAAAGTCCAAGCGCGTTCACGCACATCTTTAGGAAGCCGGTTGGTAAAACACCCAGCAATTCCCGCAAATAACAGAGGGCGCCCCGGTGTAGCCAATTGAAGGCCTATTGGGTTCAGCGACCGGTTGAATCCACAGCCAGAAGCAGCCGTTCATATGAACGACCGCTTCCCACTCAAGGCAGCCTACCGGTTAGTAGTGCAAGTAACATGGCTGACATTTCCAGGTAAGGAATCTTATGAGCACATTGTCGACACTGATCACGCAGGCGCGTGAAGGGTTATGCATCCAGCAGAAGATTTCCCAAGAAAGATGGGAGGCGATCGCCTCTCAATGCGGTCCTGCAGAGATAGCAGAGATCGAGGAGCGAATCGCTGCATTGAGAGCCGAGCTGGGAACCATCGAAGAGTGGGATGGAGAAACCATGGACGATATAAATATCGCCATTTTCCGATTTTCTCAGTTGCTGAAACTGTCCGCGGGCGCACCGTGAGTGCCTGACCGACCGTTTCACGCCCTGGCGTGCGAGCGTTCGCGCCGAAAAAGTGCAGTTCGGCACCGACACTCAACGCTCAGGGGTAACTTTGATCTGGCAAGGAAAAAAGCCGGGATCGAAAAGCTAAGAAAGTGATGTCTACAAAACAGGAATTGCGGCAAGAAAAAATTAAGGGCTTGCATGAGAAACCTTACGCAAACCCTTGATATTCATGGTGCCCGAAGCCGGAATCGAACCGGCACGCCCTTACGAGCGGGGGATTTTAAGTCCACATCAAAACCCTTACAAATTAATCACTTAGATCGGTAATTGCTACAATTATTAGGCGTATGTGTTTTTTCGGAAGCCTCTGTTTACCGGCCTTGTGGATTTTTTTGCGGAGCAAAACAATCTGAGTCCTAGTGGAAATCCGTAATCAGAAGGTGATGCCTGATAGTACGATCCTCAGCTGTAGGAAGACAAACCAAGAAAATGACAAGGCACTACCACTGAACAGCATCATCAGCACCAAACGCCGGAGCGGGCGCATATTGTCCTGCCAGAAGGCAATTATCTCTGTGATCGCTAACGCGCTACGATCATCCTTGAACAGATGGTCCAGACCTTCAGCCTCTGACATCATGTTCACTTTTCGGTGGCTGGGTAAATTGTGCGCAATATTTATCGGTGATTTAAACCACTCAAACACGATGTCCCCGGCCTTAGCTTGATCCTCCGGCCCAATGTCGTAAATCTCCAAGTGCCTGAGCACCAACCTACGCATCACAGGTCGATTACCTTCTAGGGAACGGCTGGGCTTAAATTTTTCCATTTTCTTACTAGTCCGCTCCCTGCGCCAAATCTTAGCGCCGGTAACTTGACTGAACTCGTAGAGCGCTTGTTCGATATGAGCACAGGCATAAACATTGAATCCCGCGAATGCGGGCACTCCGTATCCGCTCATAATCGCTAACGCGGTTTTGTCATGAGACGAGTCCATGTCAAGCAGTCGAGGATCAGGCCACCACTTGCGTACCTCCCACCAACGGCATAGCTCATCCTCGACTAACGCCTGCAGCCATCGTCTCCCACCTAAGCCCAGGTAACGCGGTTTAGGGCTCAGCGACTGTTTGAGTAGCGTTGGACAACACACTTCAAACCAGACTACTGCGACGATGTAGAAGAGCCCAGCGACCAGTAGCCAGTTAAACGGCACCGCATCTTTCGTGTGACCACGCAGCTCCGGCACCGCTTGGAACAACGCGCTAACTAACCCTGCAATAGCTGCGAACTTCAGCCCCGTTGAAGATTTCATATGCGACCAGAAAGACCAACTCGTTCGCTGCCTCAATCTGTGGTACCGCATTTCCTGCCGGGTACTCCTGCGGTTCTCCAGCGATGCCCGATACATATCCTGAGCGGGTAGCTGATTTAAGAACCACGCTAACGGGTTACGCTCTACAAATCTCTCTCGCCGCATCCGTTTGCGGTAGTCACGAGCGCTCTTTTGCACTAAGTCAAATACATGGGGCGAGACCTTATACGTGGTTTTCGTATCAGTTTCCTGGATGGGCTCGTCGGGCACCGGATTCGACATAGGAAAAATTCCTTCTTTAGAGTCAGTTGACGAAAATGATGCCAGTGTTCCTCGGCGCCGTCCAAACGATGAAGATCTGTCTCGTTGCCAATTTCCCAAGCTGATAACGAGGGTTCGATTCCCTTCACCCGCGCCCCTAATGTCAAGGCTTACAGCGATGCTGAAGCCTAGCTGCATAGGACTGGTGACAGTTCGTGGAAATCTGCACAGAACGTCATCGCTCCACGGTGCCAAAGGGAATAGCTTGATTTTTCGGGAAAGGCATCGGAAACGAGTAAGATTAGTAAGACCTCCCTTGCCTTCGCTGTAACCCCCTGATTTCATTGGGCGTGGAGTGCTTTGGAAAAGGTAATTTTTAAGTAATGTAGAGGTAAGATAATTACTCTTTAACAAGGTAATCTACCTCTTTACTACAAACCTTATAAATCAAGCACTTACATAAATATTACTTCTTTCATTACTCAAAATTACCTTCTGATGTAATCCGGCAAAGCCTGTAAAAACAGGGTTTCCAGCTCGTCCTCACTCCCGAATTACCTCATTACCTTTTTCCGATGCCGCTCCTGAAAATTAAGGGCGCAGCCTGATCAAGGTTCGAAACCGCCTTACTCGCCCTTCTTTTTCCCCCACCCTCGCAGGGATTCGCGGGCCTTAATCCTCCCTTATACCCAGACCCAGTCCCCGGCCGGTGCCGCTTTCGACCAAATGCAGAAGTGCAGAAAAAAAGACCCATTTAGCCCGCAGGCGAGGTGGGGGGACGACGGCGCGCGCCAAGTGTGAATTATCCAGGTGAACACATTGTGGCACGCCAACTCCCACTTTTTTTTGCAGACCATCTACTCATACTCGCGTCAGCCAAATGGCTCATTTACTGTCCGTACAAACAGTATTCGTACAACGATTTGCTCTCGTGAATTTCGACCAGGCCAAAGAGTTCAGGCTTCGTCAGTGGTGTTCGACCCTTGACAGCCACGACTTTCGAATTCGGCCCCATAGGCGCACTGTGAAACACTCCATTCGATGGTGGCCACATTGGCGAAAGAAGGGCTTGTCAACCAACTCCAGCAGTTCGAGGTGAATAAGATTGCGGGTGCGGCGTGCTGGTGCGCCGTAGAAGAGCTCCAAAGTTCCCCTGATCAATATCGGAACCTTCGAGCTATGACATTGTGAGGATCGGCACCGATATGAACTGCTAGGAACAATCAGTCGCTCCTTCTTTAATGAAGCAACTGACAAGCCTCCACGAACAACCTACACATACGACGGAAAGGTATTCCCGAATGCTAATGGGGCAGCCCTTGCACTCAACTTGTCCGGAGAAACCGGTAGAGTCACCGGCCTTATGTTGACGATACCGGACGGACAGCAATACAGACCGATCGAGACCGCGCACCATCGGTGGTACCACTTATGAGCCGCTTGATAACCCGGACCTATACCCCTCCCCGGTCGATGTAGCCCAACTAGCCCGAGAGTGCTGAGACCTTCACTCTGATGAAGGGCCGCAGCCATTCATTGAGCTGGCTTGATTCCGTTCCTGCACTGACTGCCTTGATCGCCTCGGTATGCGTGATGATATCCGCGTAGGTGTCGGGAAGGGCTTTACAACGAAACCCCCTCACCTTTTAGCGATTTTTGCTGATGGCAATATCATTTTTTTCAAAGACAAGGTAGTTTCTGCTTCATGCCCGACAGCTGCACTACGACGGTGTCAAACTCACAACATAAGAAGACTGGGCAATAAAAGGATTTGGAAATGGCTGAAGAAGCAATTTACCCTGGCGGCTCAAGAAAACGAGTGAGTCGGGCAGGTGACAACGTTCGAATTGATGCCGCGAGCAAGGACGACTTAGATACGATTGAGGAGTGGCGGGCGGCTCATCGAGGAGTGCTTAACACCTTCCAAGCTATTCTGAGAACTAGAACCAAGTTCACTGACATTATTGTTGCCCAACGACACAAACGAAAAAACACTATATTCAATAAACTACGACGCCTGCCGGGCATGAAGCTTGCCCGCATGGATGACGTTGCAGGATGCAGACTGATATTTCAAAGCCTCGACGAGCTATATGCTTTTCGAGCAAGCTTTCACAAAGCTCGCTTCAAACACAAAAGACGAAATAACGAAGAAAAGTACCATTACATAAACAACCCAAAGGATACGGGATATAGAGGCATCCACGACGTTTATGAATACGATGTAAATTCAGTTGCAGGCCAGAACCTGGCCGGCTTATACATTGAAATTCAGTATCGAACATTAGTTCAACACGCATGGGCGACGGCGATTGAAGTGATCGGTTTTATTACCGAGAGCCAGCCTAAATTCAAGCAAGGTGATCGTAGATACGAACAAGCCATGGCGCTTGCGAGTGAGATTCTAGCTAGGGCACATGAAGGACTAAAAGGTCCATTCCCTAACCTATCCGACAGAGAACTGCTTGAAAACTTTCTCCTGCTAGATAAGGAGCTCTCGCTATTACAAACTTTGCGTGGTTTAAACGAAGCCAAAGGTGAGATTTCCGACAAACGAAATACTATATTAATTTTTTCTGAGTCTGGTGAGCTTGAAGTCAAAAGCTATCGAGACGCGCCAGACGCGCTACGAGCATTGTTCGACCTAGAAAAGCAAATGCCGAACAAGGACATCGTATTGGTACGCGCCGATTCCAGCGAGGAAGTAAGACTGGCGTTTCGAAACTATTTTTCGGATGCTCGAGAATTCATTCGCCTGCTAGACGACGCCTGCGACAAACTCGGTAGAGTACCCAATGATCATCCCGCTGACATTGCGAGCTACCTAGCGCTATATGAAAGGAATACTGATTAAACTTGGTTCGAAGAGTCGGGGGAGTTAATCACTCCCCACCGACTTCATATACTTTAAACCCGACTACATCTTCACCCAGCCAATCATTCAGCTGTAACATCCGCGCCTGGATAGGCTCCAGCTCATTCGCCGCGAAGATCTGCGCCGCCTCTCTGATAGACCCGAAGCCCCCAGCGTTCTGTGGAACAATACCCATCAGCTGTGGCGGAATCCGCAGGCTCGCCAGCACATCATCCCGTGTCTGATTCTTGATCGAGTTGAACTCATCTTTCGCCGCCACCTCACTCACCGGGATCAGCTGAATCCCGTCTTTCTTGCCAGTCGGCGAATAGACAAACAGATTGCGAAAGTTGCCTGGCCCCTTCGACTCCTTCAGCGCCTTGCGCAATGCATCGATGTCGGCCTCAGTCTGCGCCGCATCTGTCATGTACAGAATGAACCCCGCATGACTCCCATTCTCGTAATACTTACGCCGAAACAATGTCGCCGACTCATTCAAAAGCGCCGACTGCAACGCACTGATCCACTCCGGCAGCCCATAGATCTCCTGGTGTAGATCCGCCTCCCGCAGATGAAAGACGCTTCCCTCCTCGAAGGCATACTCATCCTTCCACCCACGCACCTGGTAAAACCGCCCCTCCGGCCCAACTCGCATGTACTTGGCCAATGGCGGCACTAAATGCCGCGTGTTGCCCAGTACCGACCGCCGAGCCTCCAGATACCCATTCCCCAAACACAAAAAGTCCAACGCAAACTGCTCAAACGAAGCCCGCGACAGCAGCGGATGCGGAATAAACGTCTTGCTCAGCAAGTTGCGCTTGAACATCAACCCCGAGTGCAAATGCACACTCGCCCCCACCGACCGCGCCAGTCCATCCAGTGACAACGGCGGCTCGTACCACCGCCCGTTAAACCAGCACTCCAGATAATCGAACACCTCCCGCCCACCCAACACCGGTGTCGGTTCGCCGAAGGAAAACACCTGGGTCCCGGCGCTGGTCGCAGGCAACAGCGTCTGACCAGCAACTTGTTCAGTCATCAATAAATCTCCATCCGCCCGGTATTGGCAGCCGTCTGCCCCTCAAGCGGTTCGTTGTGCAATGCATGAAAGAGCGCCCACGCCAGATCGGCGTGGCCGGTGTTGTCGTTGCGCCCAGCGGTATAGGTGTATTGCCTTCCGCCAGCAGTGACGGTCTTGCGGATCGCCATCAGCGACTGGGCCATGTCGGTCCAGCCGGCGTCGAACTCGAGCCGGCCCTTGTGGATAACGTCGTAGGCTTTGAGTACCAGGCGGGTTTTGACTTCAGGCGAATAGCTGAAGGTGGTCACCGCCGGAAAGAACTGGCGCACCAGCTGCGCCACGCCGCTGCCCAACCCGGTGACGTCAATGCCGATGTAAGTCACCCAGTAACGGTCGCAGACGCTCTTGATAAACGCAGCCTGCGCGGCAAAGTCCATCCCGCGAAACTGGTGCCGCTCCAGCACGCGGAACTTGCCTCCTGGTACCAGCGGTGGCGCAACCACCACCAGTCCTGAGCAATCGCCCGTCTCGGCCGGATCGTAGCCAATCCACACCTGACGGTCGCCGAACGGCCGCATGGCGAACGGTTTGTAGTCTTCGGCCCACTCGACCCAGCTGTCGACCATGCAGGACTGCAGCAAGGCCAATGGGAAGATGCTCGCCCCGTCGTCGACAAAGTCGCACATGAGCAAGTTGGCAAACGCTTCGGGGCTGTACTCGCGGCGTAGCTCTTCAATGTCGAACAAGTCACAGCCACCCTGCTCTGCGTCCAGAATGTTGACGATCTGCCGCCATAACCTGTCTTCGCAGAGTCGTCCCTGCTGCAGCGCCCCATGCGAGACGTCGACCTTGGTGTGCTGCGCCGCCGGCTTGCCCTTGTTAAAGCGCTCACCCGTCCAGAACGTGTACGCCTCATGCGCCATACTGGAAGGCGTCGAGAAGTAGGTCTTGCGCCACTTCTTGTGCATCGCCATGCCCGAGGCGACCTTGTTCAGCTCCTCGAACTTGAACGTCCAGAAAAACTCGTCGAAGTAGAAATTGCCGTGGTAGCCCTGGGCAGTCCGGGCATTGGTACCGAGGAAAAACAGCTCAGCGCCGTTGGGCAGCACGATCGGGTCACCGGTCAGCTCAACACCGATCACCTCACGGGCAAACGCCTGAATGTAACCGCGGAACAGGTAAGCCTGGTTCTTCGAGGCCGAGAGGAAAATTTGATTACGCCCGGTATCCAGGGCATCGATGAACGCCTCACGGGCGAAATAGTAAGTCGCCCCGATCTGCCGGCTCTTGAGGATGACGCGAGTGCGCTGATTGCCAGCCCGGTACCAGTCCTTCTGATAGTCGAAGCAGCCATCAATAAACGCCTCGCGCAGCAACTCGACCTGGTCTTCATCAATCTCGTTCTTGACGGCCTTTTTCTTCGGCTCGGCGTTGCGCTTGGCCAGGTTCGGGTTGAGGTCAGTCTCGGTACCGCCACCCTGAAAGCGCTGAATCCGCGCCTGCCGCTCCAACTGCCGGTGCAGCAGATCAATCTCCTTGAAGTCGCCGCCGCTCTTACCTTCCTTGAGGATCAACTGCACCAGACGCGCCTCCAACGCCCCGCCGATGCGCTCGATGTTATCGGCCCGATCCCACTCATCGCGGGCCTTCCAGCTGTGTAGCGTTTTTTCCTTTTCGCCCGTAGCCTCGGCAATCTCGCAGACGCGCCACCCCATCCAATACAAAAACCTGGATTGGCGGCGTGGATCGATGGGCAGCAGTTCGGTCGTAGTCATGGCCGCGATGCTGCCGCCCGCGCCCGTGACTCAATAGCACCGCCCCTTGTACCTCCCTCCCCTACAGTCCCGCCTCGTTGCCGCCACTCGCGCGCGTCACGACCATGCCTCTCATCGCAACGCACTGCTTACCCACCGGCAGGCGCCCCACGCAATGAGGATTCCCGGCATGAAGAAATTCCGCAGCAACTGGTTCCGCGTCGCCGTCGAGGGCGCTACCTCCGACAAGCGCACCATCAAACGCAACTGGCTGGAACAGGCGGCGAAGAACTTCAACCCATCCACCTACGGCGCGCGCATCTGGCTGGAGCACTACCGCAGCGTGCTGCCCGACGGCCCATTCAAGGCCTACGGCGATGTATTGGCGGTGAAGACCGAAGAAGTGGACATCAGCGGCCAGAAGAAACTGGCGCTGTTCGCCCAGGTCGAGCCGACCGCCGAACTGATCGCCTTGAACAAGGCCAAGCAGAAGGTCTACACCTCGATTGAAATCGACGACAGCTTCGCCGACACCGGCGAAGCCTACATCGTCGGCCTTGGCATCACCGACTCCCCGGCCAGCCTCGGCACTGACGTGCTGTCGTTCTCAGCCCAGAAACCTGACGCCAGCCCGTTCAAGGATCGCCACTACTCCGCAACCTCGATGTTCACCGAGGCGGTCGAGACCGAGCTGACGTTCGAGGAAGTCGAAGAAAGGCCCGGCATCGGCGCCCAGCTGTTCAGCAAGGTGCAAGCCCTGCTCAAGGGCAAACAGACCAAGGACGACGCCGACTTCGCCCAAATCAGCGAAGCCGTGGAAGCCGTGGCCGAGCACGTCAAGGACCTGCCCGAACAACTGGCCGCCGAGAAGAAATTTTCCGCTGGGCTGAAGGCGCAAATCGAACAGGTCAGCACCGACCTGAAAGCGCTGAAAACCAAGCTCTCCACCACCCAGGACCACAACCAAACGAAGCGCCCTCCGGTCACCGGTGGCGACAACCAGGTCATGACCGACTGCTGACAGCCGGCCGCCCCAAAGCCCCGAACATCGAAGGACGACATCCATGCGCAACGATACCCGCAACCTCTTCAACGCCTACCTCGGCCAGTTGGCCAAACTGCACAGCGTGCCGGACGTGACCACCAAGTTCGCAACCGCGCCGAGCGTCACCCAGACACTGGAAACCCGCATGCAGGAATCCAGTCAGTTCCTCAGCGCGATCAACATCTACGGCGTGACCGAGCAGATGGGCGAAAAGATCGGCATGGGCATCGGCGGGCCGAATGCCAGCACCACCGACACCACCCTGAAGGATCGCGAAACCAGCGACATCACCACCCTCGACGACCGCGGCTACTTCTGCTCGCAGACCAACTTCGACACTCACCTGCGTTACAGCAAGCTGGATGCCTGGGCCAAATTCCCCGACTTCCAGGCACGCATCCGCGACGCGATCCTCAAGCGCCAGGCGCTGGACCGCATCCTGATCGGCTGGAACGGCACCACCCGCGCCGCCACCTCCAACCCAGCGACCAACCCATTGCGCCAGGACGTCAACGTCGGCTGGCTGCAAAAGATGCGCACCGAAAACGCCGCCCGGGTCATGTCGGAAGTCGCCGAAGGCTCGGGCAAGATCACCATCGGCGCCGGCAAGGACTTCACCAACCTCGACGCCCTGGTCTTCAGCATGGTCGAAGAGTTCATCGCGGCCTGGTACCAGGAAGACCCGGACCTGGTGGTGATCTGCGGTCGGCAGCTGCTGGCCGACAAGTACTTCCCAATCATCAACAAGGACAACGCCCCGACCGAGATGCTGGCCGCTGACATCGTCACCAGCCAGAAGCGCCTGGGCAATCTGCCGGCGGTGCGCGTGCCGTACTTCCCGGCGCGCGGGCTGCTGGTGACCAAGCTGGAAAACCTGTCGATCTACTGGCAGGAAGGCAGCCGCCGTCGCACCGTCCTCGACAACGCCAAGCGCGACCGCGTCGAGAACTACGAATCGGTCAACGATGCCTACGTGATCGAGGATCTGGAATGCGCCTCACTCGCTGAAAACATCGAAATCGCGTCGTAAGGGGCCAACCATGACCAACCCTTGCCGCCGCCATTTCCAACGGGTCACTGCCGCCATCGAGGCGGCAGCGGCCGAACCCACCCAGACCATGGCCGGCGCCACGGCCTACGAGCATCAGCTCAACCAGCTGCTGCAAGACCGTCTGCGCCTGAAACAGGTGCAATCCAACCAGGGCAAGGCCGAACTCAAACGCCAGTTGCTGCCCGACTACGTGCCCTACGTGCAAGGCGTGCTGGAGGCCGGCCAAGGTGCTCAGGATGAAGTGATGACCACCGTCATGGTCTGGCGTTTCGATGCCGGCGACTTCACCGGTGGCCTCGACATCGCCCAATACGTGCTGCAGCACAAGATGGTCATGCCCGACCGCTTCGCCCGCACCCTCGGCTGCCTGGTCGCCGAAGAAGTCGCGACCGCCGCGTTCAAGGCGCAGAAGGTTGGCGAACCGTTCGAGTTGGCCATCCTGCACCGCACCGCCGAGCTGACCGATGCCGAAGACATGCCCGATCAGGCCCGCGCCAAGCTGTTCCTCGCCATGGGCCGCGCCACACTGGAAGGCCTCAGCGAAGAACTGCCCGGCCAACCGGGGCAAGTGCAGGCCGGCATCGACCTGCTGAAGAAGGCCATCGACCTGCACGACGCCTGCGGCGGCAAAAAGGATCTGGAGCGGGCTGAACGCCTGCTTAAAAAACACGCTACCACCAGTAGCTGACCGAGCGTCCCCACGCACCCCGCCGGCTCGGGGCGGATCGGCCAGGCCGCTCCTCCTGAACGTGAAGCCCCGACCACCGGCGACCTACAACAGAGCGCAGTTCCATGAGCGGATTCATTGCGGGCGGCAAGTCCCCCGCCGGCCATATCAACACCGACACCTTCTGGCCCTCGATAGACCTCGACGACGTGCGCGGCACATTGCGCATCGACTCCAGCGTCACCCCGATCCGCCTGGAAACCGCGACCATCGCCGCTGCCATCAGCGTCAACCGTGAGTTCGCCGAATGGCGCTGCACCCAGCAGGCCGAAGGCTACGTCACCCTCGCCGACGTCCCGGCGGAAAAGGTCAACGATCTCTCGCAATTGGTCCACCTGTACCAGCGCGCCATCTACGCCGCGACAGGCGCGGAAATCAGCGAACGCTACCGCTCCTACGACAGCACCAACAGCGGCAATCAGAACGCCGACGACCTCACCCCCAGCATCGATGAACTGCGCCGAGACCAGCGCTGGGCGGTTCGCGACTTCCTCGGTCTCGGCCGCACAACGGTGGAATTGATCTGATGGCCGTCACCGTCCGCGCCCGGCAAGGCGACACCGTGGATGCCCTGTGCTGGCGTCATTACGGCCGCACGGCCGGCGTAACCGAGGTGGTGCTTGAAGCCAACCCTGGTCTGGCCGATCACGGTCCGACACTCCCGCAAGGCCTCCTGGTGGAAATGCCCGAAGCCCAAACCACCGCTCCGCAACGGCAGATGGTCAACCTATGGAACTGACCCACCTGCACCGCGCCCCTGAACCCAACCACCCTGGATCATGGAATGAAACGCATGCCTGACCGTCACGAAACCTGGGCCTGGCTCGCCGCCTGGCTCGAACAGCACTGGCCGACCATCTACGCCGGCCTACTTGCCTTGGTCATCGCCGGCCTGCGAGTCATCTACGGCGGCGGCACCTTGCGCCGGATGGTGATCGAGGCGCCGCTGTGCGGTGTGCTGGCCCTTGCGGTGAGCCATGGCTTGTCGCTGGTCGGCATTCCAGCCTCGACCGCCCCCTTCTTCGGCGGCGTCATCGGCTTGCTGGGCGTCGAAGGCACCCGTGCTGCGGCGAAAAGGCTCTTCACTCGCAAGGTGGATCAGCTATGACCCCCCTCCGCCACGGCGACCGCTCGCAAGCGGTGCGCATCCTGCAAAAGAACCTCAACCAGCACGGCGCCAGGCTAATCATCGACGGCGATTACAGTGACGTCACCGAAGCCGCCGTGCGTGCCTACCAACTCAAGGTTGGCCTGGTCGCCGATGGCATCGCCGGCAGCAAGACACAGGCCGCACTCGCCGGCGCTGACTGCCAGCGGCTGCTTAAAAACGTCGACCTGGTGAACGCCGCCGAACGCCTTGGCGTGCCACTGGCCAGCGTCTACGCAGTCAACGAAGTCGAATCGAAAGGCGCCGGCTTCCTCGACAACGGCAAGCCGGTGATCCTGTTCGAACGGCATGTCATGTATCGCCAACTGTCCAAGGTTCGGCACGAAGGCGACGATGCCGCAGCACTCAAGCACCACGCCGACCAGCTGGCCGCAATCAACCCGGCCATCGTCAATCCCAGGTCAGGTGGTTATGCCGGCGGCACCGCCGAACACCAGCGACTGGCCACCGCACGCCTGATCGACGACACCGCCGCACTGGAGTCCGCCTCTTGGGGCGCGTTCCAGATCATGGGGTTTCACTGGCAGCGCCTGGGCTACAGCAGCGTGCAGGACTTCGTCGCAGCCATGAGCGCGGATGAGTCACAGCAGTTCGAGGCCTTCGTGCGCTTCATTGAAACCGACACGGCACTGCACAAGGCATTGAAGGGCCGCAAATGGACCGAGTTCGCCAAGCTCTACAACGGGCCGGGCTACCAGCGAAACCTGTACGACATCAAACTCCAGCGCGCCTACGAACGACACGAAGACTGCGACTGCGGTCAGGCGGTGGCCGCGTGATCGACTTCGACGCAGTACAACGTTTGAACGTGCAAGACGGTGATCTGCTGGTGGTGGTGCCACCGGACAGTGATCAACACGACATGGAACAGCTGTGCAATGCGCTGTACGTCCAGATGCCGGGCCGCAAGGTCATTATCATCCGCGGCCCCGTGCAGCAGCTGGACGTCGAGGCCATGAGCAATCTCGGCTGGTACCGCGCATGAGCACCCTGCGCCAGGCTCTGTTCGGTATCGCCCTACTCACTGTCCTCGCCTTGCTGGTCTGGAGCCAGGAGCTACGCATCAGCGTGGCAAACCAAGACACCAGGCTGGCCACTCAGGATGTGACCAACGCCCGGGAACAAGCCGAGCGCCACCTCGCGAACGCCAACGCCTTGCGCGCCACCCTGCACCAGGAACGCACCGCCCAAGCCACCCTGCGCACTCAGCAAGATCAACTGCGCCAAGGCCTGGCAAAACGCGAACTCACCATCGAGGCACTGAAACGTGAAAACACCGAACTACGCAATTGGGCTGCCCAGCCTTTGCCTGACGCTGCTCGCCGGCTGCGCGAGCGCCCCGCCCTCACCGGCGCCGACGCTTATCGTCAGTGGCTGTCCGACCGTGGTGCCCTGCACCCTGCCGGCGACCAGCCCACGCAGTAACGGCGACCAACTCACCGACCAGGATCGTGTCGAGGCTGCATGGGCTGAATGCGCAAGCCAGGTCGATATGGTTTACCAACATCAACAGGCCCAACCATGAACAAACCCGACAGCCTGAAAGCTCACCTGCTGGCCACCGTCGCCGAACTCAAACACAACCCCGACCGCCTGCTGATCTTCATCGACAACGGCAAAATCCGCTGCACCACCGCCGCAACGCTTTCCTTCGAATACAGCTTCGACCTGCAAGTCATCCTCACCGACTTCGCCGGCCACCCCGACAGCGTCATGCTGCCGCTGCTCGGGTGGTTGAGCGTCCATCAATCCGAACTGCTGGAGAACCTGAGCAAGGCGGCTGACGGTATCCAGTTCGAGGCCGATATCCTGGACAACAGCAAAGTCGATTTGAGCCTGACGCTTCCCCTGACTGAGCGGGTGGTGGTGGGCAAGGATGATCAGGGCAACACCACTATCTGCCATCCCGGCGAACCGCAGCGAGCCGCCGACTTCCTTGATCCGAATTGGATACCCGGAGCCCAGGGCACCGGTAGTGAATGGGTACTGCCAGAATGACCAACCGACTGGAAGTACTGGAAGACTGGGCGGCCGGCCTGCTCGGGCAACTTGAACCGGCATCGCGCAATAAGCTCGCTCGCAGCCTCGGTCAGGCGATACGCCGTAGCCAGCAGCAACGAATCATTGCCCAGCGAAATCCGGACGGCAGCAAATACGTGCCCCGAAAGCAACGCAACCTGCGAGGCAAACCAGGGAGAGTGAAGCGGGAGATAAAGATGTTTCAGAAGCTGCGCACAGCAAGCTTTCTGAAAGTGCAAAGCGATGGAAACGCAATCAGTGTTGGCTTCACCGGACGGATTGCCCGGATTGCTCGGGTGCACCAATACGGTTTGATGGACCGGGCCGAACGAGGAGCACCAGATGTGAAGTATGAATCACGGGGAGCTTTAGGATTTACAGATGTAGACATTGTATTGATACGAGACAAACTGTTGGATTGCCTCGCATCAAACAATTAGCACTTACCGCTTTATGCGGTTTCAGCCTCAGCCTCAAACGAAAATTCATACTCACCAACCGGAACTAACGTCCCAGGAACTTGAGATTTAATCGAAATATTGAAATCATAATTTGTCCCCGTCCCCGGATGAATCTTAAATTTATCACGATCAAACTCATCCGGAGCACCAAGTAATTTCACTGTCACATTAGGTGCTGCAACCATTTTCGGACTGAGCTTTCCGGACCCCGTAGCGTTAGGAACGGGCCGGAAAACAGCAATAGAAATTGTCCCAACCTGTTTAGTGCCTGTACGCTCGGTAAACTCTTGCCTACTTACTGACGATGCCAGCGTTTTCTTTAACGGAACAGTTGCAGCCGGAATCGCATTGGAGAGCTCTTCAATCTTCAGCTCTGTAGCTCTCAGTTGAGCTGCAAACTCAGCGACCAATGCGTCATTGCCTTCCGAAGCTTCGATTTTCTTCTCTAACTTCTGGCGTTTGTCTGTAGCAGCAATCCAATCAGAAGTGTCTTTGTACTTTTGCTCAATTTTACTACGCATAGAACCTGAAACAACACCGAGCCAGTCATTTTTGAATGTTTGATTTGACAGTGCTAAAAGCACAGCCATTTCAGCGGCGGATTCGATTCTATTTATCAGCCCATTTAGCTGCATTTCTGGACTATCATTTTTTGACTCAACAGCATCAATAGAGGACAGAAGAAACTCTTTTAACCTGTCTATTTGAATAGATAAATTCGCAATTTTTTCAGCGGATGCTTCAGCAATCGGATCATTCTTTTCGAACACGCCGGACTTTGCAAAAAAATATGAAAAAATTAAAGACAAAAGAGAGGTGATAACAAACTGAAGAGAAGATGAGAGCGCCTGCTCCTTTGGTGACATTTGCGGCTCAGTCAGCGGCAACGTGATCAAATAGAACGTCCCAACCAAGCAAACAACCCCAAACAAAAAATACACTACATCTTTCAAATTTCTCACTAGCACCCCACCCATTTTCTTTAAATTTCTAATTATTTTTTCCATGTGTCTAAAACTCTATTTTTCCCTGCGAGAGAACCTTGATATTTCGTAAAAAATTCCAGCACGGCAGTGTAGCTGAATATTTCTCGCCCCCCATAACACAATTAAAAATCATCATTGAAGGTGGGCCGATTTTCCGCATCGCTGTGTAAACAATGATTCTACAAGGAGGAGAGCCTGCCCTTTCGCGCTAGTGGAACGATCATAAATGCATGAACGACTTAGCCACCCTCGCCCGCCTGATCGAAAACCTCATCCGCTTCGGCACCATCACCGCCGTCCAGATGAAGCCCCCGCGCGTACAAGTCAAAACCGGATCACTAACCACCGGCTGGCTACCGTGGATCGCCCCACGGGCAGGTGCCGACCGCGAGTGGAATCCACCAACCCTCGACGAACAAGCCATCCTCTTCAGCCCCTCCGGCCAACTCGGTAACGGCTTCGTCCTGACCGGCCTGTTCAGCGACCACATCCCGGCCAACGGCGACCGCGAAGGTCTGCACCGTTACACCTACCGCGACGGCACTGTCATCGAATACGACAGCATCGCCCACCACCTCAACGCCACGCTGGCCGAAGGCGGCACCACCAACCTGACCAGCACCGGCGGCATCCACATCGTCGGCCCGATCACCCATGAAGGCGACTACACCCAGACCGGCGACCAGACCATCACCGGCAAGGTCACAGTGTCCGAAGACGTGGTCGCCGCCGGCATCAGCCTGGTCAACCACCTGCACGGCGGCGTGATGTCCGGCCCTGGGAAAACAGGGAAACCGGAATGAACCGAGAAACCGGCGCCGCCCTCAACCTGGTCGAACACATTGCCCAGTCGATCACCGACATCCTGACCACCCGCCTCGGCACCCGCGTCATGCGCCGCGAGTACGGCAGCCTGCTGCCCGAGCTGGTGGATCAGCCGTTCAACGACTTCACCCGCCTGCAGCTGTACGCCGCCACCGTCATGGCCTTGATGCGCTGGGAGTCACGCATCAGCTTGAGTCGCGTGCAGTTCGTCGGGGCGAACCTGCAAGGCCAAGCATCGCTGGATTTTGAGGGCACCTTAGTCGACAGCAACCAGCCATTGAGCCTGAGCGTGCCTCTGCAACTGGGGGGCAGCGCATGAACACCTTCGTCGCCATCGACCTCAGCCAACTGCCGGCGCCGCAGATCGTCGAACAGCTCGATTACGAGCAGATCCTCGCCGAGCGCAAGGCCTACGCCATCAGCCTCTGGCCAGCGGAGCAACAGAAAGAGATTGCTGCTCGCCTGGAAATGGAGTCCGAGCCTCTGACCAAATTGCTCGAGGAAAACGCCTACCGTGAAACCGTGTGGCGGCAGCGGGTCAACGAGGCGTGCGTCGCCAACATGCTCGCCCTGGCCAAAGGCACCGACCTGGACAACCTCGCCGCCAATTACAACGTCAAACGGCTGGTCATACAGCCCGGCAATCCTTCGGCTATGCCGCCGACGCCAAGGCAGATGGAAAGCGACGACAGCCTGCGCGAACGCGCGCAAATGGCCTGGGAAGGCCTGAGCACCGCCGGCCCGCGCAACAGCTACATCTTTCACGCACGCTCTGCTGATGGTCAGGTCGCCGACGCGACCGCCGAAAGCCCGGCGCCGTCCGAGGTCGTGGTCACGGTGCAATCGGTCTTGGGCGATGGTACCGCCTCGCAGGCCCTGCTCGACAAGGTCAGCGCCTATCTCAGCGATGAGGACCGCCGTCCTGTTGCGGATCGCCTGTCCGTTCAGGGCGCTCAAGTCATCCACTACCAAATCAAGGCCAGGATCTACCCGTTGACCAGCGGTCCGGAAACCGAACTGATCCTCGCGGCCGCCGAAGCCCAACTGCTCAAGTTCGTGCACCAGCGGCGGCGCCTGGCCCTGGAAGTCTCGGAGTCCATTGTTCACGCCGCACTGCACGTTGAAGGTGTACGCAAAGTCGTGCTGGAAAACTGGATAGACATCATCGCCACCCGGTATCAGGCACCGTACTGCACTCACATTGAACTGGCGCTGGGTGTTGAGTGATGACCTACCAGCCACTGCTACCGGGCAACTCGACACCACTGGAGCGCCAAGCCGCACAAGCCTTGGCACAGATCCAGCGCGTACCCATTCCACTGCGCACGTTGTACAACCCGCAACAATGCCCCCTGCCCTTGCTGCCCTATCTGGCCTGGGCTTTCTCAGTGGATCGCTGGGATAGTAAATGGACGGAAGCCGCCAAGCGTGCCGCCTGCCGTGCCGCGTACTACGTCCATTCGCACAAGGGCACCATCGGCGCCTTGCGTCGTGTGGTGGAGCCGCTGGGCTATCTGATCGAGGTAGTGGAGTGGTGGCAGACCATGCCGCATGGCCCGCGCGGCACCTTCGCTCTGCGCATCGGCGTCCTCGACTCCGGTATCACCGAAGCGATGTACCAGGAACTGGTGTGGCTGATCGATGACGCAAAGCCCCTCACCCGGCACCTGACCGGTCTCGACATCATTCTTGAAACCCGACTCGACGCATTCGTTGGTTTTGCCGTTTACGACGGAGATGAAATCGACGTGTACCCCTGGAACAACCCGGACATCGACGTGACGATCCGGGGCTACAGCGGCGTAAGCCTTTACACCCTCGACGAACTGGATGTGTACCCCCATGGTTGATCAGAACTCTATTTTCGGCGGCATGCTGACGACGCTGGGCGCAGCCAAAAAAACCAATTGCGACGCCCTCGGCATTCCTTGGGAACCGAGCTTCATGTTGATTGGCGACGCTAACGGCACCGACCCGGTGCCCAGTCCTTCGCAAACCAAGCTGGTGAACCAGCGACACCGCGCCCAGCTCAATCAATTGCGCGTGTCTCCAACAGATACAAACGTGCTCATTGCTGAAGTGGTGTTGCCGGCCGACGTCGGCGGCTGGTGGATTCGTGAACTGGCGCTCGAGGACAAGGACGGCGTGTTCTGCGCCGTAGCCAACGTGGCGCCGAGTTACAAGCCACTACTCGCTCAGGGCTCAGGACGCAACCAGGTGGTGCGGATGCACATCATCACCAGCGGCACGTCGAATATTCAGCTGAAAATTGATCCAGCAGTGGTGTTGGCAACGCGTCAGTATGTTGATGAGACAGTCAATGGATTGCTGCCCGCAAACAAAGCCGCCGGGGACTATACGAAGGTCACTATCAATGAGCGGGGCATTGTCCAAAGCGGCAGTAATCCGACAACGCTCGGTGGTTACGGCATCACCGATGCCCTGAGCACGTCCGGCGGGGACGTTACGGGTAACCTCCGAATGGTAGACAACCGATCAATTGAGATCGTCGCAGCAGCGACCCCCTCCTGGGCGGGCGGAGTACATGCGACGAAAAACGCTGCCGGAGAAGGGGGAATGTTGGGCGGCATCGGCGCCTGGGGCAGCAACAATGCCCTTAACTGTTTGTACATGGCGTTGGGAACTACCCCCTGGGGTAGCGGCAACGGAGTGCGCGTAACGACCGGTGGTGTGAGCATCGAGGGCATCCTGTCCGGCAATGGCAGTGGGCTGACGGCGCTGCCCTTCGCGTCGTTGACCGGCCTGCCGAACACACTCAGTGGTCATGGCATCACCCTGGCCAGCCAGGCAGAAGCGGAGGCTGGTGCTGATACCAACAAACCGATGACAGCGCTGCGGGTGTTCCAGGCCATTGTGGCGAAGGTGGTTCAAGCCACCGGAAGTGTTCCGGGTATTGCACGAATGGCCTCTCAGACCGAGGTCAATAGCGGTACTGACGACACCACGGTGATTACGCCGAAGAAACTGCGCTGGGGCTTTCAGATCCTCAAGGCGCAGCAAGGTTATGTGGTCTTTCCATCGTGGCTCGGGGGAGTTGTAATTCAGTGGGGATATGCATCAATCCCCGGATCGGTAACCGCCGTGCCTTTCACCTTCAGCTACCCGAATGCCTGCTTCGCCGTGGTACCCATGGTCATCAACGCTTCAGCCGCTGCGGACGTCGTTGAACTGACGGCCGAACCGACAAAATACAGCTTTCTACCGGTGGTCGTCAGCTCGGGAGAGACGGGATTGCCGTCGCAAGTGGCGGGTTCTTTTTTCTGGCTTTCGATTGGGCATTAAGAGGACAACTTGATGAAGTTCGTGACATTTGATTCGACGGGTACTCTCAACAGTCGCCTGATTCGTGGGGTGAACGAAATTCCCTCACATGCGGTTGAAGTCAATGAGCCGTTGTGGATGCGCATTACCCAGGAACTGGATGGCGAGTGGAAGCTCGGCGAGGATGGCGATATTTCCAAGCATCCCCTGCCGGAGTTGCAGCCCCCGCAATACACCCCCGAACAAATCGAAACGCTGCGGCTACGGGCCTACGCCAACCCATTGACCGGTTCGGATCGCTATTTTGCCGAAGCGATACGAATGGAGGCCATGGGCGAGTCGGGCTGGGAAGAGGCTCAGGCTGCGGGTGTGCGGCGTTTCAATGAAATCCAAAAGGAGTTCCCGTGGGCCGCACCTGGTACTGAAGACACCGAATAGCCGCCAAGCCCCGCCGGCGCCGGGCTTTTTTTAAGTCCTGTAATCGACCTCGCTACAGGTCTTCTCGCTCGCCAGCGCATCACGCGCGCGGCAGCCTGTGCACTGTCATCTCATTTACTGCGCAGGCAAAACCATGGCCGATTATCTTCACGGCGTGCGGGTGCTCGAACTCAACGACGGCACCCGCCCTATTCGCACCATCCCCACCGCGGTTATCGGCCTGGTCTGCACGGCCGACGACGCCGACGCCACTGTCTTCCCGCTCGATACCCCGGTGCTGTTGACCAACGTGCAGACCGCCGTCGGCAAGGCCGGCGTGAAAGGCACCCTGGCGGTGAGCCTGCAAGCCATCGCCGACCAGACCAAACCCTACACCATCGTCGTGCGCGTCAAGGACGGTGCCACAGAGGCAGAGACCAACAGCGCCCTGATCGGCACCACAACCGCTGACGGTAAATACACTGGCATGAAAGCCCTGCTCGCCGCCAAGGCCAAAGTCGGCATGGTGCCGCGCATCCTCGGCGTGCCAGGCCTCGACAGCCAGCCGGTGGCCACCGCCCTGGTCAGCATCGGCCAGCAGCTGCGCGCGTTCAACTACGTCAGTGCCTGGGACTGCAAAACCAAAGAAGAAGCCGTCGCCTACCGCGAGAACTTCGGCGCCCGTGAGGTGATGGTGATCTGGCCGGACTTCCAGAACTGGGACACCGCCACCACCGCGACAGTGAAAGCCTCGGCCGTCGCACGCGCCCTCGGCCTGCGCGCCAAAATTGACCAGGAGGTTGGCTGGCACAAAACCCTGTCCAACGTTGCCGTCAATGGCGTCACCGGCATCAGTGCCGACGTGTTCTGGGATCTGCAAAACCCGGCCACCGACGCCAACTACCTCAACAGCAACGAGGTCACCACCCTGATCAACGAGAGTGGTTTGCGCTTCTGGGGCAGCCGCACCTGCAGCGACGATCCGCTGTTCGCCTTCGAGAACTACACGCGTACCGCGCAGATCCTCGCCGACACCATGGCCGAGGCGCAGATGTGGGCCATCGACAAGCCGATGCACGCCTCCCTGGTGCGCGACATGATCGAGAGCATCAACGCCAAGTTTCGCGAACTGGTCGCCGCCGGCTACCTGATTGGCGGCAGCTGCTGGTACCCGGAAGACATCAACGACAAGGACACCCTCAAGGCCGGCAAGTTGTTCCTCGACTACGACTACACCCCCGTGCCACCGCTCGAAGACCTCACCCTGCGGCAGCGCATCACTGACCGCTACCTGATCAACTTCGCCAACAAGATCAATAGCTGACCCGTGTACCGGAGAACACCGCCATGGCCCTGCCTCGCAAACTGAAAAACCTCAACCTGTTCAACGACGCCCACAGCTACGTCGGCGTGGTGAAGTCAGTCACCCTGCCCCCACTCGGTCGCAAGATGGAAGCCTATCGCGGCGGTGGCATGAACGGCCCGGTCAAGGTTGACCTGGGCTTCTCCGACGACGGCATCCAGTTCGAATGGAAGACCGGCGGCCTGGACCTGGTCTCCCTGCGCCAGTTCGGCGCCGTCAACGCGGCCGGCATCGGCCTGCGTTTCTCCGGTCCGTTCCAGCAGGACGACACCGGTGAAGTCAGTACCGTGGAAGTCGTGTTGCGTGGCCGTCATGAAACCATCGAGATGGGCGACGCGGCACCAGGGGAAGACACCGAACATTCGATCACCACGACCTGCACCTACTACAAGCTGATTGTCGATAACGAAGAGATCATCGAGATCGACTTGCTCAACTTCATCGAGAAGGTCAACGGCGTGGACATGCTGGAAAAGCAGCGCGCCGCCCTCGGTCTTTGATCTACCCCGCACTCCCCCAAGCCCCGTCAACCCTGACATCTGGAGCCACACATGAAACCTGAAGACACCGTCGAAGCACTGCCCCCGATCGACGACAACACCGTGCACCTGGATACGCCCATCGTTCGCGGCAAGAGCTACTTCACCAGCCTGACCTTGCGCAAACCCGCCTCCGGCGAGCTGCGCGGCATCCAGTTGGTCGAGCTGCTGAACATGGACGTGGCCACCCTGATCAAGATCCTGCCGCGCATCACCAGCCCGGGCATTACCGCCCCGGAAGCCGCCGGCATGGACCCGGCCGACCTGCTCGCCTGCGGCAGCAAGATTGCCGGTTTTTTGTTGCAGAAGTCGGTGAAGACGGACGTCTCCCTCGTTGCGTAGAAGACGCCATGGCCGACCTGGCCGTGGTCTTTCACTGGGCGCCGGCTGACATGGACCAGCTTGGCCTGCAAGAACTGATGGAATGGCGCGAGCGCGCCAGGGTGCGGAGTTCCACTGATGGCCAATGACTTGAAACTACAGGTGCTGCTCAACGCCATCGACCGAGCTACGCGTCCGCTCCGCGCCATTCAGCGACAGTCAACAGAAGCGGCGCAGGCACTCAAAGCGGCTCGCGACAAGCTGAAAAACCTTAACGATACGCAGAAGCAAGTCACTGGGTTCCGTGAGCTGAAACAGGGACTGGCTTCCACCCAGGCAGCACTGGAAAGCGCTCGCCAGCACACCCAGCAATTAGGGAAAACCCTGGCACAAACGCAAAACCCCACGCGGGCCATGACTCGGGAGTTTGCTCAGGCCAAGCGCGCTCTGCACCAGCTCAAACAACAGGAAAACGCCCAGACGATGCAGCTCCAGCAGCTGCGTCAGAAGCTGCAAACCACCGGTATCTCGACACGTAACCTGGGCGAACACGAACGGCAGCTGCGTCAAGACATCAGAGCGGCCAATCAACAGATGGACATTCAACGTCGCCGTCTCGAGTCCCTGGCGCGCCAACAACTTCGTCTGACCCGAGCCAGTCAGACCTATCAACGCCAGCAGCAAACCGCTGGCAACTTGGCGGGCAAAGGGGCTGCCATGGCTGCCGGTGGCGGTGGAACGCTGTATGCCGGTACGCGGCTGATGGCTCCGGGGCTGGAGTTCGATGCCAGCATGAGCCGGGTTCAGGCCATTACCCGACTGGATAAAGGGGATCCTGAAAAGGCGGAGCAACTGCAAGGATTGCGCGATCAAGCCCGTGCGCTGGGCGGTTCGACAATGTTCACCGCCGGGCAAGCTGCTGACGCTCAGGGCTACCTCGGCATGGCCGGCTTCGACCCCAAAGCCATCAAAGCAGCGATGCCCGGCATGCTCGACCTCGCCGCTGCCGGTGGTGCTGATCTGGCACAGACCGCCGACATTGCCTCAAACATCATGTCCGGATTGGGCATGACAGCCGACCAGATGGACAGACTGGGCGATGTGCTGGTGGGTACCTTCACGCGCTCCAACACCAACCTGCAGATGCTTGGCGACACCATGAAATATGCCGCACCCATGGCGAAAACCTACGGTGTCGAACTGGAAGTGGCGGCCGCTATGGCCGGAAAACTGGGGGACGCGGGGTTGCAAGGCAGCATGGGCGGTACCGCGCTCAGCTCCATCATGAACCGTTTGGCTGCGCCACCCAAAGCAGCGCAAAAGGCCCTTGAACAACTCAACATCAAAACCGCCGACGCCAACGGCAATCTACGGCAAATGCCCGACATCCTCAAAGAGATCTACGACAAAACCAAAAATCTGGGCACCGCGAAAAAAGGTGGGCTGTTCAAAGCCATCGCCGGTGAAGAAGCGGTCAAAGGCATGGCGCAACTGGTGGAGCAAGCCGGGATTGGCGAGCTGCAAAAACTCATTGCAACCCTGCGTGAGACCCAAGGCGAGGCGGCCAAAACGTCCAAGGTGATGGCTGACAATCTCAAGGGTGACCTGACCACGCTCGGCAGTGCCTGGCAAGACCTGGGTATCGAACTGCAAGAACAGCAGGATGGCCCGTTGCGGGGGTTGGTGCAGTCGGTCATCGACATCGTTCGTGGCGTCAAAACATGGGCCAAGGAAAACCCCGGACTCGCATCGGGGCTGGTCAAAACCGTCGCCATTGTAGCCGGGTTGGCCATGGCCATCGGCGGGCTGTTAGTGACCGTGGCCAGCGTGCTACTGCCCTTCGCGGCCCTGCGCTTGATGTTCGCTCAACTGGGCATTCGACTGCCCAGCCTGATAGGGCTGCTATGGAAACTCGGCAAAACCGTGCTGCCTTTTGTCGGCAAGACCCTGCTCATGATCGGGCGCGCGCTGATGCTCAACCCCATTGGCCTGGCCATGACCGCCCTTGCCGGCGCGGCCTATCTGATTTACCAAAACTGGGACGCGGTGAAGCTGTATTTCACCAGCGCCTGGGCCGAAATCAAAGCCGGGTTCAGCAGCGGAATCGGCGGCATCCTCACGACGCTGGCCAACTTCAGCCCCATCGGATTGATCTACCAGGCGTTCGCCGGCGTGCTCAGTTACCTGGGCGTGGATTTGCCGAACCGCTTTACCGAGTTCGGCAACATGATCGTCAACGGCCTGGTCAACGGGTTGTTCGCCGGCATGGGCCAGATCAAGAGCGCCATCACCTCAATCGGTGATTCGACCATTGGCTGGTTCAAGGAAAAGCTCGATATCCACAGCCCTTCGCGGGTGTTTGCCGAGCTGGGTGGCTTCACCATGGCGGGCCTGACCCTCGGCCTGGAAGGGGGTGCCAAAGGCCCGCTCGACGCCATCACCCGCATGGGCAAACAGCTCACCGCTGCCGGAGCCCTGGCACTCGGCACCGCCTCGATGCCCGCCCTGGCCATCGATGACCGACCGCCAATCAGCAGCATGACTGCGCCGGCCTACGACAGCCACGACAACTACGAGATCAACATTCATCCCACCCCCGGCATGGATGCCCACGCCATTGCCCGTGCCGTGCGCGCCGAGCTGACCCGCATCGAGCGCGAAAAAGGCGCCCGCACGCGCAGCAGACTGTCGGACCTGGAGTAAACAACCATGATGCTGGCCCTCGGCATGTTCGTCTTCAGCCTCTCCACTGCCGCCTACCAGGAGCTGCAACGCCAAACCGAATGGCGCCACGCCAGTAACAGCCGCATCGGTGCGGCACCGGCCAAACAGTTCATAGGTCGTGGAGAAGACGCCATCACCCTCCCCGGCATCATCCTGCCGGAACTGGCCGGCAGCGCCCTCAGCCTCGACGCCCTGCGCCTGATGGCCAACACCGGCAAGGCCTGGCCCATGGTCGAAGGCAGCGGCCAAATCTACGGCTTATGGATCATCGAGAGCCTGAGCGAGACCAAGACGATTTTCTTCCGCGACGGCACGCCACGGCGCATCGAGTTCACCCTCACCCTCAAGCGCATCGATGACGACCGCATCGACCTGATCGGCGCCGGCACCCGTGCAGGCGCTGGCATCATGAGGTCACTGCTGTGATCGGTGCCTCCCTTTCCCGTGTCACCGGATTCCTGAGCGACAGCGCCGAGCGCTTTCGACGGGATGCCGCCTACCCGGTGCCCGCGTTCCGCATCACCGTCGATGGCAACGACATTGCTCACTTGATCAGCCCGCGGCTGATGAGCCTGGACCTGACCGACAACCGCGGCATCGAGGCCGACCAGCTCAGCATCACCCTCAGCGACCACGACGGCCTGCTGGCCATCCCGCCCACGGGTGCAGTGATCCGGCTATGGCTCGGCTGGAGCGACACCGGCCTGGTCGACAAAGGCACCTACACCGTCGACGAAACCGAACACAGCGGCGCGCCCGATGTACTGAGCATCCGCGGCCGATCGGCGGACCTGCGCAAGGGGTTGAAGACCAAACGCGAACGCAGCTGGAGCAACGCCACACTCGGCGACGTGCTGGGCGATATCGCCCTGGGTAATGGCCTGACCGCCACCATTGCCGGCGCCCTGGACGGATTGCCCATCTTGCAACTCGACCAGGCCAATGAGTCCGATGCCAACCTGCTCAGCCGAATAGGCGAAGAGTTCGATGCAGTGGTCACCGTCAAGGCTGGTTGCCTGCTGTGCCTGCCGGCAGGTGGCGGCAAGACCGCCAGCGGAGCCGAGTTGCCCCACATCACCCTGACTCGCGCCGACGGCGACCAGCATCGATACCTGCATGCCGATCGCGACAGTTACGACGGTGTGCGCGCCTACTTCTACGATGTGAACAGTGCCAAGAAACAGGAAGCCATTGCCGGCGGTGGGGAAAATCTCAAGGATCTCCGGCATACCTACAGCGACCGCCAGTCCGCCCTGCGCGCTGCCCGGGCCGAGTTCAATCGGCTGCAACGTGGTAGCGCGACGCTCAGCTATACCCTGGCCATGGGACGACCGGATCTGATCCCCGAACTGACCTATACGCTCCAGGGCGTGAAATCTGAGATTGATGAAATCATTTGGTATGGCGGGAATGTGCAGCACAGCCTCGGCGCAGACAGCGGCTATACCGTTAGCCTCGAACTGGAAAGCAAGCTGCCAGAGGACACCGTTGAGGATTTGGCCGAAGAGGACAAACGTGACTTCACAGGGGTGATCGCTTACTACCGCGAGAAAAAGACTGGTAAGGAAAGGACGGTTACGACTGGGGATCAGAGCAAGCCGAAGCGATTGCGGTGGCTATACGCCGCAGAGAAAACGGCGAAACGCGCGGTTGATCGAGAGTGGAGAAAATTGCAGGAAGAAAAAACATAAACCCCGGGGTTATCGAACCGGGGCCATTTTGCGAAACCATGACGACTTACTGATATCAAGGACGATTTTCATGCAGGACATACGTTGCGGCCAGTGCCACCGCAAACTCGCCGCTGCAAGCGGTATCGTTGAAATACAGATCAAGTGCCCGCGTTGCCGGACACTGAACCACTTGAGGGCCCAGAGCCTCCCCCTAGCGTGCCGCGAGCATCCAGAACAACGAGTTCATGAATGCAGCAGCCCACCATTGGAAGCCTGTTCGCAGGTATAGGAGGTTTTGATGTCGGATTTGAAAACGCAGGGTACCGCAGTGCCTGGCAGGTCGAACTCAACCCGGTCAACCGGGCTGTGCTTGCCGATCGATTTCCCCATGCACAGCAATTTGAAGACGTACGCCAGTGCGGCGCTCACAACCTCAGCCCCATCGACGTTCTCACCGCCGGGTTCCCCTGTCAGGACATCAGCGTGGCCGGCTGCCGGGAAAGCAATCGAGACTCTCGGGGGCTACGCGGGGAACGTAGCGGCCTGTTCTGGGAAGTCATACGAATACTCAAAGAAATTCAACCTCGCTGGGTGGTCCTTGAGAACGTCGTTAACCTGCTCGCTGTCAACGATAGCCAAGACTTTGAGACAGTCATCAGGGCCCTTACGGACTGCGGGTATGTGGGATGTTGGCGAGTGCTTAATGCTCAATATTTCGGAGTCCCCCAGCAACGTCGTCGAGTATTCCTGGTCGCAGGTTATCGACGAATGCCCCCCATGGAGCTGCTGGCTGACGCCGCGCCAGTGGACGCAATACCTCCAGCGTCTCAATCGATCCAGTGGCCACGCCCCGCGGATGCCTGGGCTGCCAATACTTTATTGGCAAACAAAGCCGGGTCCCAGATCACTTTGGGCTGTACCACTTTCGTCGCTCACCCGCACGGATGGGATCAGATGGCTGAGCGGCAGCGAGCGTCTGAAGATGATGGGTTTTGCCTCGGACTGGATGCGGCCAACCTTGCGGAGGCTTTCGCTGCCGGAAACGCCGTTGTTACGCAAGTGGCGGAGTGGGTTGGAAGAATGCTCATAGAAGTAGGTTGATACATTGCGTCGGCGCGTTGCCAGCAACTCCTCCAGCGCGCCACCAAAAAAATTATGCCCTTTTTCGTTTCAGCAGCTTCAACACAGCCGTTTTGGCGAAGAGTTCAACGCGCTGCTCACAGTCAAAGCCAACTGTCTGCTTGCATGCCAGCGCCAAGCTTCCCCACATCACCCTAACCCATGCCAGAGGAAATCTTTGAGGCAAACTCCGATAGCGGCAATACGCCATTCTGATATTGTTCTGCTAGGTTCCGTCAAACAAATGGAAAAGGTTATGCCTGAAAACTCACAGGAAGATCTCGAAAGCAGCCTGGTGAAGCTAGAAGAAAAGCTACCAGTTTTAGTTGAGGCTCAAAACGCGTATTGGAAATCCACCCGGCAATTTCAAGCTCTTCTGAGTGAAAGCGGAGTTCCGGGGGGGGTTAAGCCCACAAGCTCGGCTCGAAGATTTACGCCTCAAAACTTAACTTACTTACGGTTTATCTGCATATATGGTGACAAGCTAGAAAAAATCACCAAGGATATTATAGTAACCGTAAAGACTCCGGGAAGAGATCCCTATCGAGTGATACTTCAGCACAATCAAACCTACGCTTTTGTTTGGATTCAGCGTTTCTGCGAGTGGATTGAAATTTCTAGCACCACCTCGCTGCTAAAGCCTCAAATAAAAAAAATAGAGTTATACGGCGCAACACAAGAGCAGCTTTCACAGTACGCAAAAGACATTGAAGAAACCATCGAACTAAAAAAGACAATTGAACAATTCAAGCTCAATACAAAATCTGAGATTTCGGACGCCCAAGATTTATTATCTGGAACACATACAGCAAAAGCAGAGCTAGAAGCCGAAATAAATACACTAACAGTTCTTCAACAAAAAATAAAAACCGAGAACGAAAAAACAACAATATCCCTAGATATTTCCAAAGCAAAACTCCAACAGACGGAACTTGAAGCAAAGCATCTAGACAACAAAGCCTTAGAAGCAAAAAATAATACTGAACAGCTGAGTCAGCATGCTGAAAACCTAAACAAAAACATCGCAGACCTTAAAGCACAACTGCAGAAGCTCACGAACGATAGAAACCTAATATCTGATGAGTACGGCCCTTACGTAGAAGAGGGAAAATCACAAGCAACAATCTATTCAGCTCTGATAGTACTACCGTTATTAGCGATAATTTTTTCAACCTATCAAGTCTATGTAGGTGCAGGAAACCTACTGACTGCGGAATACAAGTCTACAACCGATGTACTGGCCGCCTTCATTTTAAGAATCCCATTTGCAGCTATTTTCGGGCTCGCTATACTTTATAGCTGGAAGCTTGCCTACGCTATGATTCAAAAAATATTCAAAATCCATAGCGACAGATTGACCCTAGCGAAGCTTTTGGTGGTAGCACGAGAAACGGTTCACTCTTCTGCAAAAAATTTAGACATTTCAGATCATGAGAAATTCCAAGAGCAAACTGCACTTAAGATAGAGGTACTGAAGAGCCATATGGCGAGAGAATTAAACGAAAATTTCACCTATAAGCCAATTCCCACACGAAAAACTGCATCGCCTGACTCTATGCCGGAAGCAGTAAATGATGAGCTGGTGGAAAACGATGCCCAAACATCCTAAATCTTTAGGCAGATAAGTGAGGTAGAAGAAACCCGGCACATAGCCGGGTTTCCTCAATCATTCACCTTACTTCGTTGACTGCACAAACGCCTCCATGATCCGCAGCACGTCTTGGCGCTGCTGATCATCGAGCTTGGCCAGAAGGTTCAGAAAGTGTTGCTCCAAAGGCGTGGGGTTTTCCATAACGCGTACTCCATTTCCTTGTGTAAGGCGCCGGTGCTATTCGCAGCACTTGAGCTACCCGGGAGTCCCCCATTCTGAGCACATCGTTCTGTGCCACTCACCCTGCCAAAAACTGGAGTCAGTTGAATGGGGGGGGCGCCAGCCAGACGACCACTCCCGCAGATGCACACAACCTTGGAAATGTAAGTACTAATTGCACCAGGCTTCAGAGTGCAGGCTTGTTTGGTGGAAGCGTCATGTAAATGCCGTTTTCACTCCAACCTTGCAAGTTGCCTTTTGCATCGACAACGTAATATTCACCGAAGTCATTTTCTGGCTCATCCAGGCGTAACCCGCCATTGGGAAGCTTTTGGGTCAGATACTTCGAGGTATCTTTCCCATCCACGAAGATTTCGTCGATGAAGTACTGGCCGTCGCGCTGATACAACACCTTCACGTGACCGAGGGCACCGTCACGCAACCAGCTGCCGATCATGTCTGGATACCCCTTCAAATCCAAAGCCCTGAGGGTCTGGTAGTCCTGAGCGCTGAGACCGATGAGCGAGCTTTTGAAGTCAGGATCAAAACTGGCGTTGGCCCAGTAGGCTTTGTCGGTTTGGCCTTCAACCCTGAAGCCAATAAATGTCGTCTTGGCTTTGAATTTTGTGTCGGCATGAACCGTTTTGGCTACTTCAGCCAGCTCCGAGTCACTTAAGCGCTTGGGCAGTAAGACTTCGACTTTACGAGGCAGCCCCTCTTGAAAGTCGTCTTTTGTGATCGAATATGACTTCGACACAACACTCTGCGTGACCTTCTCGACAGGCTTGTCTTTGTTACCACCTGAACACATCGAAACCGTCACAGCGATGATGATGAGCAGAATGATAAATCCGCCAATCTTTTGGCCGATGGTGACTCCCGGATCGGCAACGCCGCAACTGGGGCAAACCTTCGCTGAGGTATCTATTTTGTGCTTGCAAGACTTGCAGGGTGTTAGTGCCATTCGTACCGCTCCTTTTTATATCCATAAAAAGCCGGCCATCATGGCCGACGTACCGCCTCCACTGACCTAGACAGCCTTTGCACAGGTCAGTTGTTCTCCTTTCTTGCGTCTATGCTCGCGGCCTTCGCAAAGGCGGAAGCCATACGGAATAGCACCTCGCGATCTGTCTCGCCTATGTGCTGAAAAACCTCAAGAAACTTCGCTGTATCAGCGCTGATGCTTTCGGCAGTCACTGGCCTGCGTTCGCCAGTCACCACGTACAAAACATCAACGCCCTTTTCAGCTACTGCCGCTAGGTAGGCCGCATCTGGGCTGCGCTCACCTTTTTCATAGTTGTACTGACTGTTTTTCGAGGCACCAGCCTTCGCCGCGAACTCGGTTTGATTGAAACCCAAGCGCTCGCGTTCTTCTTTAAGGCGCTCACCAATTCCCACAAACGTCTCCATAACGAATTGACATTCCCACGATCATGGGAAATACTTCGCCTGTCATCACACGAAATCACACGAAACGAGACTATGCCGAACGCATACCCCACCGAGCAAGCATGCCAAGAGGCCCGAGAGCGCCTCGAACACCAAGGGCTGTCGGCGAAAGACTGGGCCGATCAACACCAACTAAGCCCGTCAACGGTGTATGCGGTGCTGAACGGACAGAAAAAATGTCTCCGGGGAGAAGCTCACCGGGCTGCGGTGCTGCTCGGCATCAAAGACGGTGTCGTCACAAACTAGGCCCGCTGGCTCAGGGAGGAAACCAGAAGATGAAACGTCCAGTTCTAGCCAACCGGAAAGATGTTGTCAGCGCCGTTATCTGCGCTTACCCAGGCGGTCGCCTTTATGCCGCTGCCGAATTGGGTATGCCGGTCAAGAAGTTCGATAACCAGGCCTATGAGAGTGCCGGCAGTCGCCCCCTGAGCGACGACCACATACACCGGCTCGAACAGGTTGCTGGTACTGCCTATTTGGCGAATTACATCGCGGCCAAGTACGGCGGCATATTTGTTCCGCTGACCGCTGCGGCAGACCTGGACAACGTCGAGTTGTACAACCGGTCAGTCAAAGCCGCCGCCAAGCGCGGCAAGGTTGATCAGATTATTGCCGCTGCCCTGGACGACGGGGTGATTAACCCCGGCGAGGCACAGGCAATTGTTCAGGCATTGATGAACTACATGTCCGCCCGCTATGCCGAGGTGTTGGCGACCATCCAACTGCACAGCAAGTCGATACAAGGAAGTTAAGCATGGACAACTGCATTCAACCTTTACCGAGACGTGCCTTGATCTCTTTCAGTGCCGTAGCGACGTCATCGACAGCAAAACGAATGTCCTCAGCTCTCACGATTAGCCCAGGCACTTCTCCTGTAGCGGTCAATTTTGTTGTTTCTCGACCTCGCATGATTTCCACCAACGCTTCGTACCGCTCCTGCAAGCGCTGCATCAAGCTTTCAACATCCCTTTTCGAGTGAGCCATGACCTACATCTCCGATTTAGAAAGAAATCAATTACTGGGCCTGCTGGTCATCGCCCAGCAGCGACTCGACACAGTAAAAGAAATTGTCGCGACCACCAATGACTCGCTATCAGGTACTGACATCAGGATTGCCATCGACGATGCGATCACTCCGCTGAATATGGCTTATGAAACGGCAGAGACGCTCTAAAGGAACCGGTTATGAGCACTTACAAGCTGGTCTGCCCTCACTGCCACGGCCGTATGCGCATCCGCACCAGCGAAGGCACCCACATCTTCCTGCGCGTGGCCTACCTGCAATGCACCAACGAGGCCTGCGGCTGGTCAGTGCGTGCCCAGTTTGAAATGACTCACGAGATGAGCCCCAGCGGCATGGCCAACCCAGCTGTACGCCTGCCCGTCGCCGATATCGCCCTGCGTCGCGCCGCGATGAAGACCGCCAACGATCAACCCGACCTGCTCGACCAAATGGAAATGGAGTGTGCGCAATGAACCACGAACAGCTTGATCACGACTATCGCAGCAGCATGCAGCGGGCGGCGTTTGCCTATCTGCAACGGCATGAGGCGCAGCACCTGGTGGATTCCGACTTGCTGTACGACAACTGCGTGCGGCACATGACCACCGCTCTGGAGGTGCCGGTGTTCCTGGCGCAGCAGCTGGTGCACAACGCCTGGACTGAGTTACAGGTGATCAACCAGCGCAAGTGGATCGGTGTGGATTGGGGCAATTCCCCTGGTAGCACCGTTGTGCACCTGATCGACACGCGGGCTGACCTGCGTTACCCGGTCCCGGCGAGGCTGCTGCCGCAGACCTTGCTCGCCCAGCGTGCGTCCGCGCTCAAGCAATACCCTCAGTAAGCCCTTTCTAAACCTCCCGCCCTGCCCCGCTTCCCGTGGGTTTGGGTGAGCTTTGCCCGAAATCCGAGGTAGATCATGGAAATCGACGTCGCCATCACCGCAAAACTGAGCCGATCGCAGGCCGAGGCGTTGCTCGAAACGCTACGCAGCCAGTACGCGATGCAGTTCAACGAGCATTGGTACGACGATCGGTTTCGCCTGGTACCCGAGGGTTTGCGGCATGGCTCGTTGCTCGCGGCCTTCCCGGTGATGGCCGCACAGAAACGCCTGATTGGCGCCCTTAAACACAGCCTCGGCGAAGTGAAGTAAGCCCCGATGAACATGAAACACGACTTACGCGCCGACATTCTGCAACGGCTCCAGGCTGACTACGGCCTCAAGCACAAGGCCGGCAGGTACATGCGCGAAGGCGAATGCCCGGCGTGCAAGAAGAAGGAGCTGTATGCCTTCCACGATGATCCGTGGATGATCCGTTGCGGCCGGGGCAAGTGTGGCCAGACCTGGCATGTGAAGGAGATCTACGAAGACCTGTTCGACGACTGGAGCAAACGTGCGCCGGCAACCGATCAGCATCCCCATGCAACGGCCCGGGCGTATCTGGAATTTGCGCGCGGCTTTCGCCTGGATTTGATTCAGGGCTGGTTCACCCAGGAAACGTATTTCTCTGGTGAGTTGAATGCCGGCAGTGCGACGGTGCGCTTTGCCCTGGACAAGGGTGGGTACTGGGAACGGCTGATCGATCGGCCGCACCGCTTCGGCAAGATGAAGGCGCGATTCAAGCCCGGTGACAGCCCGCGGGGTGTTTGGTGGTGCCCGCCCTGTGTCGAGCTGCTGGACGTCAAAGAGCTGTGGATTGTCGAGGGGATCTTTGACGCCATTGCCCTGGTGCATAACGGTATTGCGGCGGTGTCGGCGATGTCGTCCGGTGCCTTTCCGGAAGAATCCTTGAAAGAGCTGTCTCGGTTGCGGGGTGGCAAGTTGCCCAAGTTGGTGTGGGCACTGGATAACGAGCCGGGGGCGCACAAGTACACCAGGCGTTGGGTGCGGCAGGCGCGCGCCCTGGGCTATGAGTGCGAGGCGGCGCAGATTCCCCAACCGGACAGTCGCAAGGTTGACTGGAATGACCTGCACCAGCGTTGGAACTTCATCGATGACGAAACCCAACACATTGAGCAAGTCGAAAAAGACTTGGCCACTGCTCGCTACTACGGCTCTCTCCTGATCGCTGAAAGTGCGTCAGAGAAGGGCGTACTGATGTACGACTGGCGCGAGCGCCATGAATTTCACTTCGGCTTCGACAGTCGGTTGTACTGGTTCAAGATGGACCTGGAGAAATTCAACAAGGCGATGCAGTCGCTGGAGACATCCACCAGTCACGAAGACCAGCTACTCAATGAAAAGCAGCGCCGTCAAAAAGCCTTGCGCCAATGCGGCGGTGTGGTGGAAATCGCCAACTGCTACCCGCAGGCGCTGTACTTCCAACGCAATGAAGTCACCGACGAATCCTGGTACTACTTCCGCGTCGACTTCCCGCACGACAGCGGCAGCGTCAAAAACACCTTCACCGGTGGCCAGGTCGCCGCCGCCAGCGAGTTCAAGAAGCGCCTGCTCAGCATGGCCGCCGGCGCTGTTTTCACCGGCAGTGGCCAACAGCTCGACAAAATCATGAAGGACCAGCTCTTCGGCCTGAAAACCGTTGAGACCATCGATTTCATTGGCTACAGCAAACAGCACACGTGCTACGTCTTCGGTGACATTGCGGTGCGCAACGGCATCGTCAGCCAGGTGAACAAGGAAGACTTTTTCGAGTTCGGCAAGCTGCGGCTCAAGACGCTGCAGAAGTCGATCGCCATGCACATCCAGCGCGACAGCAAGGTGTACCGCAGCGACTGGCTGCCGATGCTGTGGCTGTGCTTTGGCGCCAAGGGCATCGTCGCACTCGCATTCTGGTTCGGCTCGCTGTTCGCCGAACAGATCCGCGCGCAGTACAAGTCGTTTCCGTTCCTCGAGGTCACCGGTGAAGCAGGCGCCGGCAAGACCACGCTGCTGACCTTTCTCTGGAAACTGCTGGGCCGGGAGCACGAGGGTTTCGATCCATCGAAATCGACCCGTGCCGGCCGTCAGCGTGCCATGGGCCAGGTGTCCAACATGCCGGTGGTGTTGATCGAGGGCGACCGCAATGAGCCGGACAAGGCGCACGCCAAGGGCTTCGACTGGGACGAGCTGAAGGACTTTTATGGCGGCGGCACCCTCGGCACCAAGGGCATGAAGACCAGCGGTAACGAGACCTACGAACCGCCGTTCCGCGGCGCCATTGCGATCAGCCAGAACGCTGATGTTAATGCCTCAGAAGCCATCCTGACCCGGATTATCAAGTCGCACTTTGCGCGTCCGGAAGTCACCACGGAGAGCCGAGCCGCGGCGGACAACCTGAACCTGATCCCAGTGGAACACCTAAGCCACTTCCTGCTACTGGCCGTGCGCGCAGAGGCGCAGGTGATGGCGAAGTTCGCCGAACGGGTGCTGGTCCATGAACGGCAGCTGCGCACGCTCAAGGAAATTCGCGTCGAGCGAATCATCAAAAATCACAGCCAGTTGATGGCCCTGGTGGATTGCCTGCGCCTGGTGTGCCCGCTGGATGAAAACCAGGTGGTGACGACGCAACAGGCGCTGACGGTCATGGCCCTGGAGCGCCAAACCGCGATCAGCGCGGATCACCCGTTGGTCGCTGAGTTTTGGGAGGTGTACGAATACCTCGAAAGCCTGGGTGAAGGCCCGCAGGTGAACCACAGCACCGACCCCGCTTTGATTGCTATCAACCTCAATGAATTTGCCGAGAAGGCCAGCGAGCACCGGCAGAACCTGGCCGACCTGAAGACCTTGCGCACGCTGCTGGTTAACAGCCGCAGCCGCAAATGGCTGGAGTCCAATAAGGCCTCCTATAGCGCTGTGCGTGCTTCACAGGCTGCAGGCAACGCGATGTTCAATAAACCCATGACCGTGCGCTGCTGGATTTTTAAAAGCGCCTGACCCAACGATAAGGAAAGCGGTCTATCCGCTGCCCTGCTCCATCAGCCTATGGACCTTTTCGCCACGGAGGCGAGTTATGAGCAGTATTGAATTTCTGACACATGAGCAAGTCTGCGAACTGACTGCCGCCCGAACGAAGGCAGGGCAGCTGGCTGTATTGCGCAAGAACGGCGTCCGACACACGATCAAGCGCAATGGATGGCCTTGTGTAACGACATCTGCATTGTTGGACCCCAAACAGAGTCAATCATCGAATCCAGGTACCTGGCAGCCAAGGAAAGCCATCTAAATGGGTAGAAAACCATCAAAACCGGACAGCATTGCCAGACTCCGCAAGCGTACACAGCGTAGTGGGACGGTTTATTACTACTATGACACCGGCTCAAAGCCACGCCGCGAGATCCCACTGGGTTCAGACTATGGCCTGGCCATCCTCGAATACGCCAAGCTGGAGAAAAGCCGGGTTTCCGTTGCACTGGTGCGGACGGTTCTGACCTTCGACTACGTAGCCAATCTTTATATGGAAGAAGTTGTCCCGACAAAGGCACCGGCGACACAGAGGGACAATGCCCGCGAACTGAAGCAGCTACTGGTGTTTTTCAATGACCCACCTGCCCCACTTGAGGCCATTGAGCCACTGCATGTCAGGCAGTATTTGCGGTATCGCTCAAAGACGGCGCCTGTCCGGGCAAATCGAGAAAAGGCGTTACTCAGCTCAATCTGGAATTTCGCCCGCCAGAGCGGTTACACCGCTCTGGCCAACCCTTGTTCAGGCGTAAAAGGCAATAAAGAGCTGGGTCGGGACATTTATGTCGAGGATGAATTACTGCTAAGCGTATATGAGCGCGCTGGACAGCCGCTTCGTGACGCCCTGGATCTGTTCTATCTCACCGCCCAACGCATAGCGGACACGTTAAAAATGGACGAGCGTGATATCCGCGATGGCCAGCTGGCCGTTCAACAGGGGAAAACCAGCGTAAAGCGACGGATCGAGATTGTCGGTGAGTTGAAGGTAGTGATTGATCGAATTCTGGCGCGCAAGGCCGGGTACAAAATTCGCTCCACTCGCTTGGTGGTCATGGAAAATGGCCAGCCAATGACAACCAGCATGCTCAGAAAACGATTTGATGACGCCCGCGAAGCCGCCGGTATTGAGAAAGCTGACTTTCAGATGCGCGATTTAAGAGCGAAGGCAGCAACAGATAAAGAAGAATCAACCGGCAATATACGCGCGGCGCGTGATCAACTTGGACACACCACTGTGGGCATGACAGAGCACTACATTCGCATGCGAAAAGGCATGAAAGTTACGCCTACAAAATGACCAGCGGTCGCGAGTTGCGGAGCAGGGATTTATTTTTGCGGAGCAAAGAAATAAGGGCTTGCATGAGGTATCTCACGCAAGCCCTTGATATTCATGGTGCCCGAAGCCGGAATCGAACCGGCACGCCCTTACGAGCGGGGGATTTTAAGTCCTGAGGGAAAATCAATCAGGCCGGGGCTTACAGATAGTTTTCCGGGCCGCAATCAAACCTATTGATATGCCGTGCAGCCCAATGTTTCCGCATCCCCCTACAAGATTGCGGCCCAGAAACCACCGCCCCTCAAGCGCGAAATTATGCACTCGGGACAGCTTGACAAAAATCGAACGTATGCCGATCAGGCATACTTATTGCGCGCACTCAGTATCACAATTACCGATTTACCTTGGGGGTGAGATATGCTGAGGCATATCGCAAGGCCCAGGTGCCGAATCAAAAAAATATAAACAAGGAGTGCTACGCTGACCTCATAATCGAGGATTCTCGATGCCAGACTCAGACCTGCTCCCTTCCCTGCTGTTCAAGATCAACGAAATGCTCGCCTAACGTTTTAACCAATCTGTTGCATCGACCGGTTGAATCCACAGCCATAAGCAGTCAGTGGACAGAAAAGTTGCAAATCGGTAGCGTCGGGGCTGCTTCATGAACATTTTCCGCAGTTGAGCCTGCCTTCATCTATGCCGAGGCCAATACCATCCGTGCACCGGGCGGGGCCTAACAACTCATTCCCGCCGAAACCGCTTCGCGACTCGGCTTAAAACGGCGTCAGGTGTACACATGGTTAGTCTCGTAGATTCAGCTCGTTGGGCCCCGATCATTGGCCGACTGTTCATCGCTTTTGGAAGCATTGAACGAACAACACATGAATGCATCCGCGATTGGGCCGGAGAAATAATCCATAAGCATTTTGCCAATGCTCCGCTATCCGCACGTATCGACTTTGCTCGGGATCTGGCAAAGGCTCAGGATGCGACATATGCAACACAGGAAGCTTTCGTGCAATCGCTTCTCAGCGCCAAGAAACTCGCGCAAAATCGAAATCTTGTTGCACACAACCCGCTTTGCCTCGTATTTTTCCAAGACTCTCTTGATCGCCCTTTCCTTGAGGCTGTTGCGCATCACACCAACGATCAGAAGATCTTGTCGTACGAGGCGCTTGTTGAGATCGTTGAACGTTCAGAGCGTTGCGCGGAGGAACTTATTCACAACTTCGTTGCTTTCCGTGTGGAAAAGCTTGATGTGGAATCTCTCAAAACCTTTCCTGGCCTAGGTGGTACACCCCACGCCTAACAAGCGGTTCGAGCTGTTCTCTTCGTAGTTCGAATCCCCTCGCCTCCACCATTTTTATACGACAAAACCCTGATTATTCAGGGCTTTGTCGTTTCTGGGGTTTGGATCTCCCAGCCGTCACTTTCATGATCGTTTCCGCATCTTTTCGACCATTTCTGCAACCCACTCCCACTGAGGATCCAGAAACGACTCTGAAATGTCTGACTCTCTCCCAGGCCGTTTTATCGACCTGCTAGCCCACGTTTCCTCTCGATTTCTGCTGCTACGCTGAAATCACCATGGAGGATTCCCAATGCCCAATTCTGATCTGCTACCGTCACTACTGTTCAAAATCAATGAAAATCAACTCGCCTTAGAGGCCGCCGTCATGGAGCTTTCGAATTGGGTCGAGCAGCGCGGGTCCGCAGAAGTCGCCGATAACGTGCGCGGCGCCCTGGAAGCAATCGACAAGAATGAAGAATTCATCAAAATGACGCTTGCGGTGATGATGGCGCCGGAATGACTACTTTCAGCAGAAGCGGACATCGCCACACCAAACTTGATCAGGCGCCGGCACATCAGACTCAAACGACATCCGGCCTACAGACTGCATCCGCCAGTTAACTCAATCGTTAGCGAGAACCTAAAAGAGAGAGTATTGAACGAAATGACATTGCCGATTACCGACTTGATCGTGGCCACAGTGAGTAAGATGGTCGATGATTCACAATCAGGAGCATACAGAGAACCAAGTCATTCTGACCTGGACTTCTACATTGGTCGCGCAGGCTTATCGAACGTCGACCCAAAGGTACAAGGTCAAAGCGTCGGTAAATCAAAACGTTTGCGGGCTGTTCTCTCTTGGGCGCTCGATAATGACCAAGCAGCCGGTGGTAAGCTAATCGAGAGCTTGATCTCGAAGATTAGAGCGTCCGGAGGTTTCAGGGAAACGTCCGATAACTATATTGGCAAGGACGTCATTTTGCGGGCTGTAGAAGCCTTCAGCTCAGAAGGCTACGTACTCGCATTGGATGGTGACCTACAATCTAAGAACTTAGAATCACTGAGTGGCCGGAGCCTCACAGAGGCATTGCGAGCCTACGCTAGACGTGCCAAGAAAGGCGCGGAGGATGCAGCCCTGCTCTCCGGCACGAGCAAAGACTTACTGGAAGCTACCGCAGCCCACGTTATAACGGTGAAATTCGGCGCGTACCCGCAGCAAGCCAATTTTCCGGCTTTGCTTGGCCAAGCCTTCGTTGCTCTCGGCTTAGCCACACCCGAAGATCCACCATCATCTAGTGAGGCCCCTTGCCGCATGATGGAACGTGGCATGTATCAAACTGCTGTTGGTGTAAACCGTCTTCGGAATAAAGAAGGTACTGGCCACGGTCGCCCTTGGTCCGCAGGCATCACAAAAGCAGAGGCAGAGGCCGCCGTAGAGCTCGCCGGCGTAATAGCTGGATACATGCTGGATAAGCTGAATGCGTGCTAACAACAGAGACAACGCGGACAGGCTTTTCCGATGCGCACCAAAACCGGCAGGATACGCTTGAAATACGTACTTGCTTTGGGTCGATCTTGTTGAAAGGTAGGCTCTCCTAAGATATGTCGCGCATCCCTGGGCTAGTATCACGCCCAGTTTCTTGCGCAGCTCCGATCGTCATCGTTGCTCAAAACAGTCAAAACCCTTTGGCAACTGGCATAGAAGGTGCCGGAGTCAACTGGGGTCCAGACCACCACCATCGCATCTTCCTTAGCATCGAATCGCGCGTGCATTATGGCAAAGGAGCACTGAAAAAATTTTCGCCTATGAGAAAAAGGCTATATGATTTGCAAGCATCGCTGAAACCGTTAGGAAGCATTCCGAAACCTAACGTTTCTAGCTTTACCGTCATCGATGGATAGCTAACTTTGACGGATCTTTAAGGAGTGAGTTTTGAGAAAAATAGAGCGGATCGGCTTGCATAATATGCCTTGGCTTGGTCACGGAATCGAAATCGATGTGGACCAAGGCTGTCAATTTTTGATTTTGACTGGCTACAATGGCTCAGGAAAATCGCGGGTTCTATCGGCTCTTTTCGAAACATTATCGCTAGCTCGAAATCATGACTTTCCTGCAAAGGAATCTGACTGGGTGATGAGCATTGCATTGCAAGACGACGTAGAAGTTAGAGCAATTAAAGCCGATCGAGGAACTATGCCCCACGATTCGGTCCAAAAAAAGGTTGGCTCAATTTTAACCAAACGTGAGAGCCTTTCGAAAACATACAAAGATGTCGAAAAATATTTGCAAACTGGAAAAGCCCGGGGCTCATACTCTTCGCAAAAATCGGAAAACGAAGACTCTCGCAACTTTTGTGCCGGCACTATCTTTTGCGATCAAAATGAATTAGAAGCAATTGAAAACTCGATAAATGTTGTTGCGTACATCGATGAAAAAATTCACTTCAACTACGCCCGAAAAGTTGAAAGCGCACTATTTGAAAACGACCACAATCTAAATAACACTCTGCTAGTCCTGATCACCGAATTTGTATCATCCAGCATTGTAAAAGACTCCGTTAGCTCCGTACTGGAATCCTCTGTAAAAGATGCAATGAGAGAGTACTTCAAAACTGCCAAAAAGAAAAAACTGGAAATAACAGAAGAAAAAGCGGTCGAATACGTTTCAGAAAAAATAAAACTAGAAGAAGTAAACCTGAGTGACACCATATTTTCCTCGAACGACTTTTTTGTAATATCCAATGAGTTCTTCACACTCACAAAACGTAGACTTGTATGGAATGACAACACAATCAGGCTTAGATTGTGCGATGGAACATTGGTGGATTGGTTCTTGTTTTCGAAGGGAGAAAAAACATTACTATCCTTATTTTTGATGGTGTACTTATATAAAGGTAGTTCGCTATTTTTCCTCGACGAGCCTGAAACCTCTTTACATGTAGAGTGGCAGCAAAGACTTCTACCCGCCCTTCAAAAACTGGCACCTAATTCGCAATTTATCATTGCAACCCACTCTCCATTCCTCATAATGAATACAGATGTTGAGCAGGTTATAAACATGGCAAAATACACACCGGACGCATAAGATGCACAAATCTTCAGAACTGGGTTTTGTCATTGACGGATCGCATCTAAGCAAACTTAAATACTTCAACCTTGACGGGCTGGAAACACAAACAGTATTCGTTTGGGTTGAGTCCCGAGAAGACAAGCGATTTTGGCGCAGTCTATTAAAAGACAACAGCAACTACAAATTTGAAATCAAACTCCCAGATCAATTTCTTTCTGTTGATGGAAAAGCTGCTACCGGGTGTAAACGCCTGATGGCAATGTTGGATCGCAAGGAAGTCACTCTTAGCAAACACAATATTTTTTGTATAGATGATGACGGATCATTTCTCTCGTCGTTTTGCAACGAATACGAAGACAAAACAAACAAAAAACACATCTATACCACCAAAATATTTTCGATTGACAACGCTTTTTTGGTACCCATGCACGTTGATCGCGTGTTAGCAAACATCTCGGCTTGTGAATTAAATAAACTAGTTCTGAAGCCGTCCGACCTTATTGAAGCACTCAGTTGTAGCTCTCATGATACAGTAGCGTTGCTTTCTTACGCCAATGTAATCACCCCACAAGCGGCTGAAACATTAAGAAATGGATTGCATTCGGCGATCCAACGCCTGAAACTAATTGACTTTGAAGTTCCACTTGCTGAGTCAGCAGTTTACCAAGAATTTTTAGGCACTTTAAAATCCTTAAACGAAAACATAAAAACAAGTTTTATTAGTGCAGGATTCGAAGGCAAATTTGAAGCATACGAATCAAAGCTATTATCGATTGGACTAACCAGATCAAATGCATTCCTTTTTATCCGAGGCCATGATGTATTTGACATGATAACTTCTGTTGCCGACCGCATGAGCAAACATCTAAAACGACAAGAGGAAGTCCGAATCAAAGGCATCTACCAAAACCCAGGCGATGTTGTTAAAGCGCTAAAAAATGAGTGGGCTGAGTTCGCTTCTACACTAAAACAATGCTTCTATTACACAAGCCTTGAAGTTGAATTCTTGGCTGACACTGTCACAGAGCTTTCCGAACAGTATAGCTAGATCATTACAGTTTAACGTATCGCTTGATGACGCTAGCAAATGTTGTTGCGGTACGCATTTCATCTGCTCACAGAAGCCTGCTATTACCCCAAAAAGATGGATAAAGCCTTTTTTCCATTGACAATAATTAGAGTCACTATACTCCTAATTTTCAAAACCCTAGACACAGCCACCCTATTGCTAAAATTTGCAATTATCGGGTGGCTAACCGTTATTTATTGTCTACCTCTAAAAGAGACCTCCGAAAGCTGCTGGCTCCCAATTCATTACGATCAGTTCACCGCTGATGTCGGCCCGACCTTGGCGCTGATTTGTCGTGGTGTAGCGGATATCCAGCGTCTCAAAGTGAAAGCCTTCAAACACCCGGCGGATGTCCCGGTGGTCGTTAATGCTGACCATCACCTTGCCCTTACAGCGACGCATGAAATCCGCCATGCGTTCGTAATTTTCAAAAGGAAAATCCACCCCATAGCCCGCGGTCTGCCAGTACGGTGGGTCCATGTAGTGGAAAGTGTGGGCACGGTCGTAGCGTTCGGCACATTCCAGCCAAGGCAGGTTTTCCACGTAGGTGCCGGACAGGCGTTGCCAGGCAGCCGAAAGGTTTTCTTCGATCCGCAGCAGGTTGATTGACGGGGTGGTGGTGGCGGTCCCGAAGGTCTGCCCAGAGACCTTGCCGGCGAAGGCATGGTGCTGCAAGTAGAAAAATCGGGCGGCGCGCTGGATGTCGGTGAGGGTTTCGACTCGAGTCATTTTCTGCCACTCAAACACCTGGCGTGAGCTGAGCGCCCATTTGAACTGACGCACAAACTCCTCGAGGTGGTTCTGCACCACGCGGTACAGCGTCACCAGGTCGCCGTTGATGTCGTTTAGCACTTCGACAGGTGCCGCCTGGGGCCGCATGAAGTAAAGCGCGGCGCCGCCCGCAAACACTTCGACGTAGCATTCGTGTGGTGGAAACAGGGGAATGAGGCGATCGGCCAGA
>NZ_JBKFTN010000015.1:0-177579 GCF_050432945.1 Pseudomonas sp. 18173 | reverse complement strand
TCAAGGCCTCGGGCCTGGGCCGTGAAGGCTCCAAGTACGGCATCGAAGATTACCTGGAAATCAAATACCTCTGCCTGGGCATCTAAGCCCGGAAAAAGGCATCGCTTCAAACGCAAAGGGCACGAGAGCGCTGTCCCTTTGCGTGCTTCAAACGAAATTTTCTCGGTGGCCGGGAACGCTGTGGCAGTCGATCATCGCATGCTGCCGCTGTTGTTCCCCGCCGCTTAATCCTTGAACCACGCCGCCCGATGAGCGGTGAATGAGGAATGTATGAGCAAGACTAACGCTGATTTGATGGCCCGCCGTACCGCTGCAGTTCCACGTGGTGTTGGCCAGATTCACCCGATCTTCGCCGATTCCGCGAAGAACGCTACCGTGACCGACGTTGAAGGTCGTGAGTTCATCGACTTCGCCGGCGGTATCGCCGTGCTCAACACCGGCCACGTGCACCCGAAAGTCATCGCCGCCGTGACCGAGCAGCTGAACAAGCTGACCCACACCTGCTTCCAGGTACTGGCCTACGAGCCGTACGTAGAAGTGTGCGAAAAAATCAACGCCAAGGTGCCAGGTGATTTCGCCAAGAAAACCCTGCTGGTGACCACCGGTTCCGAAGCTGTTGAAAACTCCATCAAGATCGCCCGTGCCGCCACTGGCCGTGCCGGCGTGATTGCCTTCACCGGCGCTTACCACGGTCGCACCATGATGACCCTGGGCCTGACCGGTAAAGTCGTGCCTTACTCGGCCGGCATGGGCCTGATGCCAGGCGGCATCTTCCGTGCGCTGTACCCGAACGAACTGCACGGTGTGAGCATCGACGATTCGATCGCCAGCATCGAACGCATCTTCAAGAACGACGCCGAGCCGAAAGACATCGCCGCGATCATCATCGAGCCGGTTCAGGGCGAAGGTGGTTTTTACGTCGCGCCGAAAGAGTTCATGAAGCGTCTGCGTGCCCTGTGCGACCAGCACGGCATCCTGCTGATCGCTGACGAAGTACAGACCGGCGCTGGCCGTACCGGTACTTTCTTCGCCATGGAGCAGATGGGCGTTGCTGCCGACCTGACCACTTTCGCCAAATCCATCGCTGGCGGCTTCCCGCTGGCCGGTGTGTGCGGCAAGGCCGAATACATGGACGCCATCGCTCCAGGCGGCCTGGGTGGCACCTACGCCGGTAGCCCGATCGCTTGCGCCGCGGCCCTGGCCGTGATGGAAGTGTTCGAAGAAGAGCACCTGCTGGATCGTTGCAAGGCTGTTGGCGAGCGTCTGGTAACCGGCCTGAAGGCCATCCAGGCCAAGTACCCGGTGATCGGTGAAGTTCGTGCCCTGGGCGCGATGATCGCTGTCGAGCTGTTCGAAGGCGGCGACAGCCACAAGCCGAACCCGACTGCTGTAGCAGCCGTTGTGGCCAAGGCTCGCGACAAGGGTCTGATCCTGCTGTCTTGCGGCACCTACGGCAACGTTCTGCGCGTCCTGGTACCGCTGACCTCGCCGGACGAGCAACTGGACAAAGGCCTGGCGATCATCGAAGAGTGCTTCTCCGAGCTCTGATCATCCAGTGTGACCGGATCCACAAAAAACCCGCTTCGGCGGGTTTTTTCATGTCTCTTGGACCACATCCCGTGCATTAACGCTGTATCGAATGGCCAGCATTGGCTAAGGTTTCTGCATTGCCAGGGAGAGCTGTATGACAACCGTCATTTTACCCGCGGTTCCGAGAGTGCTGATCGCCGAGGCCGACCCCTGGTCCCGGGATCTGCTCAAGGAAGTGTTGTTGAACGTACGCTGCGATGCGCGGCTGGATTTGTGTGCCGATGGCCAGCAAGCGCTGGAGTTGTTGGCGGCCAACCCCTATGACCTGGTGATCGCCGACTGGGAGTTGCCCGGCGTCGATGGCCTGAATGTCCTGCGCAGCATCCGTCAGCGCAAACGCAATCCGCCGATGCCGTTCATTCTGATGAGCAGTCGCAGCGACAGTGCCAGCGTGCGCGAGGCCTTGCCTCTGGCGCCGGCCGCGTACCTGACCAAGCCCTTGAACATGGAAAGCCTGACCCATCGGTTGCAGGGGTTACTGCTGCACGCTGGCGAAGAAGTCTTGTGCGAGGTGCCGTCGCTGGCGCCGGGCATGACGCTGTCGGTGTATCTGGAGCGTCGACGCGAATTGGCCGAAGGCGCGCCGCTGATGACTGACGTGCAAGTGGCGGTCAAGCGCAGCCTCAATCCCAATGGCCTCGATCTGACGGTATTGGAAGACGAGATTCGCACCGATCCGCAGGTCACGGCCGTGTTGATCGCTGCGGCCAACAGCGCGGCCCAGCACCACGGCGCCGGTGTACAAACCCTGTCTCAGGCGTTGCATCGCCTGGGCACGGGGCAGAGCATGAACCTGATTCTCGGGCTGGCGCTCAAGCGCAGTGCCCGGCTCAGCGATCCGCAGTTGGCCGACTATGCCGAGCGCTACTGGAATCTGTCCCTGCACACCGCCGAATACGCCCGCACGCTGGCGCGCTTGCTCGATCTGGATCAGGAGCGCTGCTATTGCGCCGGCATGTTGCATCGTCTCGGCGACCTGGCATTGCTGCGTTGTTTGCAGGAATGGAAGCAGGCCGGTGGCGAGCTGGACGAGTGGGAGGAGGTGGGTGAGGCGCTGGCTGAATATGGCGCGGCCTACGGTTCGGCGCTGCGCACGCGCTGGCGTCTGCCACTGGAGCTACGAGAGCTGATTGCGGCGGCCTACCAGCTCGGTGGCGGGGTTTACTCCCGCGAAGCGCTGGTGATGAACATGGCGGCGCAGATGGCGCGCCTGAGCGAGCATGAGGGCATCGAGGCGCTGGCGAAGAGCCGGACGGCAAGGTTGCTCAAGATCGGCTTGCCGGAGTTGATGCGCCTTCGCAAGTAACAATACTTATGCACACCCCNGCGCGCCTGAGCGAGCATGAGGGCATCGAGGCGCTGGCGAAGAGCCGGACGGCAAGGTTGCTCAAGATCGGCTTGCCGGAGTTGATGCGCCTTCGCAAGTAACAATACTTATGCACACCCCTTGTAGGAGCGAGCTTGCTCGCGATGGTCGTCAACGATAACGCTGGAAACCTGGCACCCCGCGGTGCTCTCAGGTTCTTCGCGAGCGAGCTCGCTCCTACAGGGAGGGGGCGTCAGGCCGTGACAATCCGGTTCTTGCCTTGGCGTTTGGCCTGATACATCGCCGCATCCGCCCGGGAAAACAGGTTTTCCACGTTTTCGTCCGCGGCAGTGAGGCTGGTCAGGCCCTGGCTGACGGTGATGCCGAACGTCCGGCCTTCATGGTTGAAACGCAATTGCTGAATCTGCCGTTGCAGGCGTTCAGCCACTTGCAGGGCCATCTGTGGCGTGCACCCGGGAAACACCGCGGCGAACTCCTCACCGCCAATGCGCCCGAACAGATCACGACGGCGCAACGCTGCGCGGCCACTTTCGGCAATGCGCTGCAACACGTTGTCGCCTTCCTGGTGACCGTAGGTGTCGTTGACCGTCTTGAAGTTATCAATGTCCAGCATCAGGAACGACAGTGGCTCGCCCTGCTGCCGGGCATGTGCGAACGCGCGGCGAGCGCATTCGAAGAAATGACGGCGGTTGCTGCTCTGGGTCAGCGCATCGATGGTGGCCAGGCGATGCAGTTCGGTTTCCATTTGCTTCTTGTTGGTGATGTCTTCGGCGATGCCGACGATGATCACCGGTTGCCCCGGCTCGGCCTGGCGGTTGATGTAGCATTTGTCGCTTAGCCAGCGCACCTGGCCGTCGGCGGCGATGACTCGATACTCGCGGTCTTCGACGGCGCCTTTGTCCAGCACTTCAGCCAGGCTGCGTTCGGCTTGGTCCTGGTCGTCAGGGTGAATGCTGTCGCGCCATTGATTGCTGTCGGCCAGCAGCAGATCGGCCGAGCGGCCAAAGATCCGTTCATAGGCGGGGCTGACGTAAAGCACCTTGCGGGATTCCCAATCGAGTGCCCACAGCACCGCGTTGATGCTCGCCAGCAAGGTGCTGAACAACTGTTCGCGTTCGCTCAGGCGTGCGACTTCGCCTTGGGCCTGCATCAGCGCTATCAGGGGCTGTGCGGCCTCGGGCCAATGGGACGGAGATGAGTCTTGCAGGTTTTTTGGGGCCATCGACACAAATCTCAAAGGGCATGCCGCGTGTTCGATAGCGGCCAACACCAAGCCCGCCGGGAATGGCGAAGTGTCTTTGAGATAGGGCTTTTTCGATGAAGTTCCCGCCTGATGTGGCGAGGGAGCTTGCTCCCGCCGGGCGGTACTGGTGGCGCGATTTTGCGATCACGCCACATACCAATGTGGGAGCGGCGCTGCCGCTCCCACAGGTTTTTTCAGACGGCGGCAGGGCGCAGGGAGTAGGTCTTCAACTGATCGGCGAAGTCGCGCAGGGATTGAATCCCGCTGGCTTCGGCTTCGTGTACCCAATCCTTGATGGCTGCCAGCATGTCGTGGCCATTTGAGCTGGTCTTGACCCAGATCTGCTGCAGGGCCAGGCGTTTCTCGTAAATTACCTTCAGTGCCTGGCTGTGCTCGAGCATGTTCTGGATGCGCACATGGTGTTTGTCATCCAGCAGGCTGGTCTCGCGCGAAAGCAGGCGTTTGGCCCGGTGGAACTGGTGACGTACCGAGTGATCGACCTTTTCCAGCTCTTGCTTGACCAGCGGGCCAATTACCAATTTGCGGTACTGGGCCATGATCTGGAAGCGGTTGTTGAGGATCGCCATGGCGGTGTCCATGTCCAGGTTGCCCTTGCCTTCGACACGGTGGGCAATCGGCGCAACCCGTTGAACCTTGGCCAGGCGCAGGAAGCTGAAGACTTGAATCCACGCCCAGCCCAAGTCGAATTCCCACTTCTTCACCGACAGTTTTGCCGAGTTAGGGTAGGTGTGATGGTTGTTATGCAGTTCTTCGCCGCCAATCAGAATGCCCCACGGCACCAGGTTGGTCGCCGCATCGCGGCATTCGAAGTTACGGTAGCCGATGGCATGGCCCAGGCCATTGACCACGCCGGCGGCCCACACCGGGATCCACATCATCTGGATGGCCCAGATGGTGATGCCGATGGTGCCGAACAGCAGCAGGTCGATAACGCCCATGATCGCCACGCCCAGCAGCGGGAAGCGGCTGTAGAGGTTGCGCTCGATCCAGTCTTCGGGGCAGTTCTTGCCGTAGATGCGCAACGTCTCGGGGTTTTCCGCTTCGGCGCGGTACAGCTCGGCGCCTTTGCGCAGCACCGTGGACAATCCCTTGATGACCGGGCTGTGCGGGTCATCGACGGTTTCGCATTTGGCGTGATGCTTGCGGTGGATGGCGGTCCACTCACGGGTGTTCTGTGCTGTGGTCAGCCACAGCCAGAAACGGAAGAAATGCTTAAGGCCACCATTCAGCTCCAGGGAGCGATGGGCCGAGTAACGATGCAGATAGACCGTGACGGCGATGATCGTCACGTGGGTCATCAGCAGGGTGACTGCTACCAGTGCCCAGGGCGACAAGCCAAGAAAACCTTCGTACCACATAGGCTATAGGGCCCTCGATGAAAGAAAAAACAGCCGATGCATTATCACTAAGCCCACACAGAAAACCAGTCGCCCTTTCAGATAAGAGTGGCGGGATGTGTCTTCAGACTATAATTCCAACCTTTTTGTAGGGACATGGATCGTCGGATGTCTGCCACCTATCGCGATGCCTTGCGTGCAACGCTGCTCTATCTACTGCTTTCTGTGGTTTGGCTGCAGTTTAGTGGTTATTTATTGAACAGTTTATTCGATAGCTCTGCCGAGCGACTGCGATGGCAACTGATCAACGGTTACGTTTGGGTGCTGTTCAGCGCCGGGTTGATCTTCATTGCCCGGGCACGGCTGCTGCGGTGTCTGGGTATCGGCGCCAAATTGCGTGAGCGCGACGCCGATCGCATGCGCTTGCGTCAGGCCGCGGCCGTATTCGACTGCACCCGCGAAGGCGTGCTGGTCACCAATCGGGAAGGCGTGATCGTCCATGTGAACCGGGCCTTCATGGAAATCACCGGATACGCCTGTGAAGACGTGCTGGGGCAGCGGCCCAATCTGTTCAAGTCCGGGCGACATTCCCCTGAGTTCTACCAGGCGATGTTTGCCGCGCTCGCCAGTGCCGGGGAGTGGAGTGGGGAAATCTGGAACCGGCGCAAAAGCGGCGAGATTTACCCGCAATGGCAAACGATCCGCCTGATCCATGACGATTATGGCCAGCCGAGCCAGTATGTGGCCGTGTTTTCCGATATCAGTGCAATCAAGAACTCCGAACACGAGTTGATGCACCTGGCGCACCACGATCCGCTGACCGACCTGCCGAACCGCCTGCTGTTCACCGACCGTGCCGAACAGGCCCTGGCCTCGGCGCAAGTCCACAAGCGTGGCTGCGCGTTGCTGATGATCGATCTCGATCACTTCAAGATGATCAACGACAGCCTCGGGCACACCATCGGCGATCAGTTGCTCAAGGCGGTGGCCGGGCGCCTGGGCACCATGTTCGGCCCGGGCATCACCCTGGCGCGCTTGGGTGGGGATGAGTTCGCCGTACTCGCCGAAAGCTGTCCGCAACTGGTTCAGGCTGCGGCGTTGGCCCAGCGGGTTATCGACGGCCTTAAAGAGCCGTTCCTCATTGATGGGCACCAGCTGTTCATCAACACCAGCATCGGCATCAGCCTGTTCCCCAGCGATGCCTTGAGCGTCGAGCAACTGCTGCGTAATGCCGACTCTGCGCTATTCAAGGCCAAGAGCACGGGGCGCAATGATTATGCCTTGTACACCGAAGAGCTGACGGCCCACGCCCAGCAACGGGTCGAGATCGCCTTCGAATTGCGCCGCGCCCTGGACCGGCAAGAACTGCGTGTTCATTACCAGCCGGTTCACGACCTCGGGACCAGCCGCGTGATCGGTGTCGAGGCACTGGTGCGTTGGCAGCACCCGCAGCGGGGATTGGTGTCGCCGGCGGAATTCATCCCGGTCGCCGAACGAACCGGTCTGATTGCTGAAATCGATGCCTGGGTCATGCAGCAGGCGTGCCGGCAGATGTGCCAGTGGCAGCAGGATGGCGTGGTGCTGTCGTTCGTTGCGGTCAACGTCTCTTCGCGCCTGTTCGCCCGACGTGAGCTGTATCGGCAGGTGGCCCAGGTCCTGCGCGAAACCGGGCTGGAACCGGCGTTTCTGGAGCTGGAAGTGACCGAAAGCGCGGTGATGGAGGATCCGGAAGTCGCTTTGGAACAGATGCATCGACTGCGCGAATTGGGTGTGTGCTTGGCCATCGACGACTTCGGCACGGGTTATTCATCACTGCTGCGGCTCAAGCGCCTACCGGTGCAAAAGTTGAAAATCGACCAGGGTTTCGTCGCCGGATTGCCGTGGGACGAGGATGATGCGGCGATCTCGCGGGTGATCATTGCGCTGGCCCAGAGCATGGGCATGCAGGTGCATGCCGAGGGGATCGAGCAGGTTGAGCAGGCAGCTTTCCTCCTCGAGCGGGGGTGTGATCTGGGGCAGGGCTATTGGTTCGGGCGACCGGTGCCGGCTGGGCAGCTGGATTGGTTGCATGCACCGATGATTGGAACATTTACCTCTGCGCCTCGGTAATACACAAATCCTGTGGGAGCGGGCTTGCCCGCGAAGGCGGACTGTCAGGCGACAGGGATCTTGAATGTGCCGGCCTCTTCGCGGGCAAGCCCGCTCCCACAGGTTTTTTCTGCGCCTGAAAGAGGTCAATTCACCGCAAACCCTTGTCCCGCCAAATAATGTCTTCTGGTTATATAAACATTCTTAAATAGTCTTTTTAAGAATATCTACACCTCTCTAGTATTGCCCTCAAGCCGCAAGCAGTGCCGACACTGCGAGGCAACCTCTCAGTTGAAGGAGCAGCAACATGAGCGCATCCCTGCGTAGCGTCGACGGTCAAGACGAAGCCACCATCCTGCGTGAAATCCAGAGTGCCCTGCGCGACCTGCGCTTTGGTGCCGTGGAAATCACCGTGCACAACGCCCAGGTGGTGCAGATCGAGCGCAAGGAAAAATTCCGTTTGCAGCAGCCGGGCAATAAGCCGGGCTGAGGCGAACCAGGCACCGCGATTTCCGATATCCCATAAAAAAAGCCAACAAACCAAGAATTCCAGGAGCTTTCACCATGTCGTCGATTCGCCACTTCGCTTTGGCCGCCCTGGCCAGCGCCCTCTTTGCCGGTTCCGCGGTTGCCAAGGACTACGAGCTGCTCAACGTGTCGTACGACCCGACCCGCGAGCTGTACCAGGACTACAACGCCGAATTCGTCAAGTTCTGGCAGAAGGAGCATGCCGGCGACACCGTGAAAATCCAGCAATCCCACGGTGGTTCGGGCAAGCAAGGCCGGGCGGTGATCGACGGCCTGCGTGCCGACGTCGTGACACTGGCCCTGGCCGGAGATATCGACGAAATCGCCAAGCTTGGCAAGACCCTGCCGGCGGACTGGCAAAAGCGCCTGCCGGACGCAAGCACGCCTTACACCTCGACCATCGTGTTCCTGGTGCGCAAAGGGAACCCTAAAGGCATCAAGGACTGGGGTGACCTGGTCAAGAATGATGTCTCGGTGATCACGCCGAACCCGAAAACCTCTGGCGGTGCGCGCTGGAACTTCCTCGCAGCCTGGGCCTATGGCTTGAAGGCCAACGGCGGTGACGAAGCCAAGGCCAAGGAGTACGTACAAACCCTGTTCAAGCACGTGCCAGTACTGGATACCGGCGCTCGCGGTTCGACCATCACCTTCGTCAACAACGGTCAGGGCGACGTGTTGCTGGCCTGGGAAAACGAAGCCTTCCTGGCGTTGAAAGAAGAAGGCGGCGCCGACAAGTTCGACATCGTCGTGCCTTCGCTGTCGATCCTCGCCGAACCACCGGTGGCGGTGGTCGACAAGAACGCCGAGAAAAAAGGCAACGAGCAGATCGCCGAAGCCTACCTCAAGCACCTGTACAGCCCGGCCGGCCAGGAAATCGCGGCGAAAAACTTCTACCGTCCACGGGACAAGGATGTTGCCGCCAAATACGCCCAACAGTTCCCGAAACTGGAACTGGTGAGCATCGACAAGGACTTCGGTGGCTGGAAAACCGCACAGCCGAAATTCTTCAATGACGGCGGCGTGTTCGACCAGATCTACCAGGCGCAGTAATCTTAAATAGCCATCAACGAGCCTGATGCCTGGGCTCGTAAGTGTGGGAGCGGGCTTGCTCGCGAAGGCGGTGTGTCAGGAGACGCAAATGTTGACTGATATGGCCTCTTCGCGAGCAAGCCCGCTCCCACATTGATGCGTTTAGCGGACCGCTTTTCAACCAAGGACTTTTATGTCGCGTCGTATCTCCCCCGTCATACCCGGCTTCGGGCTGACGCTGGGTTACACCTTGGTGTACCTCAGCCTGATTGTGCTCATACCACTGGCGGCGATGTTCGTGCATGCCGCTCAACTCACCTGGGATCAGTTCTGGGCAATCATCTCGGCGCCACGGGTGCTGGCCGCGTTGAAGCTCAGTTTCGGCACCGCCCTGTGTGCCGCGGTCATCAACGGCATCATCGGCACGCTGTTGGCCTGGGTATTAGTGCGCTATACCTTCCCTGGACGCAAAGTCATCGACGCCATGATCGACCTGCCGTTCGCATTGCCCACGGCGGTGGCCGGTATTGCGCTGACAGCGTTGTACACCCCTACCGGCCTGGTCGGTCAGTTTGCAGCGGATCTGGGTTTCAAGATCGCCTACACCCCCTTGGGCATCACCCTTGCCCTCACTTTTGTGACACTTCCATTCGTGGTACGTACCGTACAGCCGGTATTGGCCGACATTCCCCGTGAGGTGGAAGAAGCGGCTGCGTGCCTGGGTGCGAAACCCTTGCAGGTTTTCCGCCATATCCTGTTGCCAGCGCTGCTGCCCGCCTGGTTGACCGGCTTCGCGTTGGCCTTTGCCCGCGGGGTCGGCGAGTACGGTTCGGTGATTTTCATCGCCGGCAACATGCCGATGAAAACCGAGATTCTGCCGCTGCTGATCATGGTCAAGCTCGACCAATACGATTACACCGGCGCTACGTCCATTGGTGTACTGATGCTGGTGGTTTCCTTCGTCCTGTTGCTGCTGATCAACTTGTTGCAGCGGCGCATCGAAACCCCATAAGGAGGCGCACCCATGTCCCAATCGTCTATTGCTGCCGCTTCCTCGAACGCTGCCCGCCGTGGCAGTGCGACCTCGCGGCGAATCCTGATCGGCCTTGGCTGGCTGATTTTTGCGTTGTTCCTGCTGCTGCCGCTGTTCATCGTGGTGTCCCAGGGCCTGAAGCTCGGCCTCGGTGCGTTCTTCACCGCGATCTTTGAGCCGGACGCGCTGTCGGCCCTGAAACTCACGGTCATCGCTGTGTTGATTTCGGTGCCGCTGAACCTGGTGTTCGGTGTCAGCGCGGCCTGGTGCGTGAGCAAGTACTCGTTCCGCGGCAAGAGCATGCTGGTGACGCTGATCGACCTGCCGTTCTCGGTATCCCCGGTGATCGCGGGTCTGGTCTATGTGCTGATGTTCGGTGCCCAGGGGCTGTTCGGTCCGTGGTTGCAGGATCACGATATCCAGATCGTCTTTGCCCTGCCGGGCATCGTGCTGGCGACGATTTTCGTCACCGTGCCGTTCGTGGCCCGTGAACTGATCCCGCTGATGCAGGAACAAGGCACTCAGGAAGAGGAGGCTGCACGCCTGCTCGGCGCCAATGGCTGGCAGATGTTCTGGCACGTCACCGTGCCCAACATCAAATGGGGCCTGATCTACGGCGTGGTGTTGTGTACCGCGCGGGCCATGGGCGAGTTCGGTGCGGTGTCGGTGGTTTCCGGGCACATTCGCGGGGTGACCAACACCCTGCCGCTGCACGTTGAGATCCTCTACAACGAATACAACCACGTGGCCGCGTTCGCTGTGGCGAGCCTGTTGCTGATCCTGGCGCTCTTCATCCTGCTGGCCAAGCAGTGGAGCGAAAACCGTATTAACCGCCTGCGCGCCAGCGCCGCGGAGGAATGATTTCATGTCGATCGAAGTGCGTAACGTCAGCAAGAACTTCCACGCGTTCAAGGCGCTGGACAACATCAGCCTGGACATCCAGAGCGGCGAGCTTGTCGCGTTGCTCGGTCCGTCGGGTTGCGGCAAGACCACGCTGCTGCGGATCATCGCCGGCCTGGAAACCCCGGATCAGGGCAACATCGTGTTCCACGGTGAAGACGTTTCCGGCCATGACGTGCGGGATCGCAACGTCGGTTTCGTGTTCCAGCACTACGCCTTGTTCCGCCACATGACGGTGTTCGACAACGTCGCGTTCGGCCTGCGCATGAAACCGAAAAACCAGCGCCCGAGCGAAAGCCAGATCGCCACCAAAGTCCACGAACTGCTGAACATGGTGCAACTGGACTGGCTGTCGGACCGCTACCCGGAACAACTCTCCGGCGGTCAGCGTCAGCGTATTGCACTGGCCCGCGCCCTGGCGGTGGAGCCGAAGGTGCTGCTGCTCGACGAACCCTTCGGCGCCCTCGACGCCAAGGTTCGCAAGGAGCTGCGCCGCTGGCTGGCGCGCTTGCACGAAGACATCAACCTGACCTCGGTGTTCGTCACCCACGACCAGGAAGAAGCGATGGAAGTTGCCGACCGTATCGTGGTGATGAACAAGGGTGTGATCGAGCAGATCGGTTCACCGGGCGACGTCTACGAAAACCCGGCCAGCGATTTTGTCTATCACTTCCTCGGTGATTCGAACCGACTGCACCTGGGCGAAGACAAGCACGTGCTGTTCCGCCCGCACGAGGTGTCGCTGTCGCGCCATGAACTGGAAGATCACCACGCGGCCGAGGTGCGGGATATCCGTCCGTTGGGTGCGACGACGCGGGTGACGCTGAAGGTTGAAGGGCAGAGTGATCTGATCGAGGCCGAAGTGGTGAAGGATCACGACAGCCTGATCGGGTTGGCGAAGGGTGAGACGCTGTTCTTCAAGCCGAAGGTCTGGCAGAAACTCGCCAACATTTAAGATCAAAAGCTTCGCGGGCAAGCCCGCTCCCACAGGGATCTGTGTCGTTCACAAAACCTGTGGGAGCGGGCTTGCCCGCGATTGCGATCTACGCAGCAGCGTTTTTCTGACGCAGACGCACCCCACCCGCCCGCGCCTCGATCTGTTCTTTGAGGTCATGCCGCATCCCCAGCATGAACGCCAACTCGGCCACCACAAACAGCGGCCCGACGATCAGCCCGGTCACGTCATCGACAAATGCCGGTTTGCGCCCTTCGTAGTGATGGCCGACAAACTGGATCGCCCAACCGATCACGAACATCGCCACGCCGCTGCCCAGCCACAACAGCGTGCTTTGCTGTGCCAGCGCTTGACCGGCCCAGACGCTCAGCCCGAGCAATACGGTCATCAACACGCCCAGGCGCAACTCCAGACGCAGGTAAAACCACGCCGACGCCAGCGAGACGAGCACCGCCGGTGACAGCCACACGCCGCCCAGCGACCATTGCGGACGAGACAGCAACACCGCGACGGCAACCACGATCAGCGGAATACCGATAAAGTGCGATGCAATGTTGCGCGGGTCACGGTGATAGGCGGCGTATTGACTGAGATGGTCGACGAGGCTTTTCATTGTTGTTCTCCTGTGGGGTGACTGATCATGCCCCGGGGCCACTTCCCGCTCTGTCAGCCAGGCGACAATCTCTAGGAGTTTTCATGGATATGCAGGTTTGGCGTCCACGCCTGATGAGCGGTCAGTGGTTCAGCCATTTGCCTGTTTCCCTACAGGATAGCCTGCTGTCGGTGGCCAGGGTGCGGCGCTTGTCTGCGGGCCAGCGGCTGTTCAAGCGTGGCGATCCGCCCTGTGGCCTGTACGCGGTGCTGGAAGGCGCGGTGCGCGTCGGCGCCGTGAGCGAGCAGGGCAAGGAAGCGTTGCTGAGCCTGGTAGAGCCGCCGCACTGGTTCGGTGAAATCTGCCTGTTCGATGGCCAGCCACGCACCCACGATGCATACGGCGTGGGCCAGTGCACGCTGCTGCACATTCCCCAGAACACCTTGCTGGCGCTGCTCGACGAGCATCCGCAGCACTGGCGTCAACTGGCGTTGCTGATGAGCCAGAAACTGCGCATGACCTTCATCAACCTCGAACAATTGAGCCTGTTGCCGGCCCCGGCACGGCTGGCGCACCGCTTGTTGATGATCGCCGAAGGCTATGGCGAGACCATCCCTGCGCGCCGCGTCCTGCAGCTGCCCCAGGAGCAGCTTGCTGCAATGTTGTCGCTGTCGCGCCAGACCACCAACCAGATTCTCAAGGAGTTGCAGGGGCAGGGGATTTTGAACCTGGGCTATGGCGAGATCGAGATTCTCGATGCGGGGCGGTTGCGGGCGTTGGCGACAATCTGACCCGGCCTCTTCGCGAGCAGGCTCGCTCCCACAGGTGAATGCATTTCAATGTGGGAGCGAGCCTGCTCGCGAAGAGGCCAGTCCAGACAACCCGCTTTTCAAGTTGATCACCGCAACCCATCCCGAAACTGCCCCGGTGTCATCCCCGTCCAGCGCTTGAACGCGCGACTGAAGCTGCTGGTGTCGGCAAACCCGAGCAGATAGCTGATTTCGCTCAGCGATACTTGAGGGTCACGCAGGTGCAGCAACGCGAGGTTCTCGCGGCTTTCGTTGAGCAGCGTATCGAACCGGCAGCCCTCATCCGCCAGGTGCCGTTGCAGGCTGCGCAGGCTCAGGTGCAGGGCCTTGGCGATGTGCTCGGCGCTGGGTTCGCCTTCAGGCAGTTGTTCCTCGATGGCGTCGCGGACCTTGCGCTCCCACGTCAGCGGCTTGAGTTGCGCCAGGGTTCGCTTGAGCACGGTTTCATTGTGTTCGGCCAGCTCCGGGTTGGCGTCATCCAGGTGGCTGTCGAAGTCGACGAGGGCGAATTCCAGCCGATCTTCTTCGGCACCGAAGTGCACGGGTGAGCGAAAGACTTTATGCCATTGGTGCGAGTCTGTCGGTTCCGGACGGCGCAGGTAGGTCGCCAGCGGCGCGTATTCGCGGCCCAGGCGATTGCGGCAGGTGCGCACGTAGATCGCCATGAACGCATCGATGGCTTCGAAGGCCGGGGCCGGGTTGCCGGAAGGGATTTTCAGACGGAAACGGTAGCGATCCTCAGCGCGGGTCAGCTCCAGTTCCAGGGCGTCGCTGATCACCTGGTGATAACGCACGATGCGCTCGAACACCTCCCGCAAACTGCCGCTGGCCACCAGCGCATAACCCAGCGCATGGAAGGTGGTCGGGCTGACGAAGCGCGAAACCCGCAAGCCGATCGCCGGGTCGCCGCTGACCTGTACCGCCAACGCCCACAGCTGTGTGGTGCCCGACAGCGGGTATCGGGCGTTCGGGTCGTCCATCAATTGTGGATCGAGCCCCGCTTGATGGCACAGCGCGGTGCTGTCGATGCCAAGGGCGTCGAGTTGCTTGCGCAGGGCGCGGGTCCAGCTGGCGAGAGAGGTCGGTTCGGTCATGCTGATTGGCGCTTCCAGTCAACAGGTTGGCGTTCTCGGCTACCGCGTTGCGAAGGTACGCAAGGCAGGATGCAACCATCAATAACCAGAGGATGGAAGCATGGACCGTACTTCTGCAAGCCCCCAACGACTGAATGCAGCTCAACGATCAGCCCATATCCGTGAAGTGGTGCTGGCCAGGGGCGTCGAATTGCGCGAGCAGTACCCGATTCTCAAGCATCAGGACGCCCTCGGCGCAGGCATTCTGGCCTTCGCCCTGGCCGGTATGATCGGTTCGGCCGCGCTCTACCTGACCGGGCACATGGCCTGGTGGGTGTGCCTGCTGCTCAATGCTTTTTTCGCCTCGCTGACCCACGAGCTGGAACACGACCTGATCCACAGCATGTACTTTCGCAAGCAGAAGGTGCCGCACAACCTGATGATGGGCCTGGTGTGGCTGGCGCGGCCGAGCACCATCAACCCGTGGATTCGCCGCCACCTGCACCTCAATCACCACAAGGTTTCCGGCTCCGAAGCCGACATGGAGGAACGCGCCATCACCAACGGCGAGCCATGGGGTTTCGCGCGGTTGCTGATGATTGGCGACAACATCATGTCGTCATTGATCCGCATGCTGCGGGCCAAGAGCTGGGCCATGAAATTCAGCATCCTCCAGCGCACGCTGAAGGTCTATGCGCCGCTGGCGTTGATGCATTGGGGCGCGTGGTATGTGTTTCTCGGTTTTCACGCAGCCAATGGCGTGGCGCATCTGATGGGCGCACCGATCGAGTGGTCGGCGACGACGTTGTCGGTGATGCAGGTGATCGACATCGCGGCAGTCGTGATCATCGGCCCGAACGTGTTGCGCACGTTCTGCCTGCATTTCATCAGCTCGAACATGCACTACTACGGTGACATCGAGCCGGGCAACGTGATGCAGCAATGCCAGGTGCTGAACGCACGGTGGCTGTGGCCGTTGCAGGCGTTCTGCTTCAACTTCGGCAGCAGCCACGGAATCCATCACTTTGTGGTGAAGGAACCGTTCTACATCCGCCAGCTCACCGTGCCGGTGGGGCACAAGGTGATGCGCGAGATGGGCGTGCGGTTCAATGATTTCGGCACGTTTGCGCGGGCCAACCGGTTTGAGCGCAAGGATGAAGTGGTTGCGGACAAGGTGCGTACAGTCGGGGCTTGATTGGGTGTGTTTGATGGTCCTATCGCGGGCAAGCCCGCTCCCACAGTGATTTGTGGTGAACACAAATTTTGCATTCAACTGCAGAAACCTGTGGGAGCGGGCTTGCCCGCGAAGGGGCCGGATCAGGCAGCATCAATCCGGCTGAAACGGCGACTCACTCAAGATCACCCCGGTCTCATCCACATACCGCTGCCAATGCTCGATCAAGGCACTGAGCTTCTGCGGCTGGCTCGACGCCAGGTCATGAATCTCCCCTGGATCATTGCCCAGGTCGTACAGCTGCCAGGTCGCCGGCCCCACCGGTCCCGGGATGTACACCGCCTTCCATTGCCCCTGTCGAATCGCCCGCCGACCGAACAATTCCCACCCGGTGACGGTGTGCTCGTCATGCACTTGCGCGGTCTCGCCCGACAGGAACCCAAGCCACGACTTCCCGCGAACTTCCGCCACGGGCTTGCCGTGCCATTGCTTGCCCGGATGGCGCACACCAGCCAGGTCGAGAATGGTCGGGGTGATGTCCATCACGGTGCCGAAACCGTGGCTGATCTGTCCCTTGAGCGGCAGCTGCGGGTAATGCACCAGCGCCGGCACGCGGATCCCGCCTTCGGTGGTGAAGGCCTTGAACAAGCGTGACGGCGCGGTCGCTACCTGTGCCCAGTTCGGCCCGTACCAGACATAGGAATTGGCGCGGCCAATGTTGTCCAGGCTGTTGTCGTAATGCTGGTTGAGATAGGTCAGCAGCTGCGGGCCGAATTTCGGGAACGCCTCCAGCAAAGCCCCTTCGGCGCCGTTATCGGACATGAACAGGATGAAGGTGTTGTCCAGTTGCCCTTGCTGGCGCAGGTAGTCGACGACGCGGCCGATGTTCCAGTCCATGCGCTCGACCATCGCCGCATAAACCTCCATGGCGCGCGCGGAGATCTGCCGTTGTTCGTCGCTCAAGGCATCCCACTGTGCACTCAGCTGGATCAACGGATGGGGTTCGACATCGGCCTCGATCAGCCCCAGTTTCTTGAGCTTTTCCAGGCGCTCGAGTCGCAGCACTTCAGGGCCGGCGTCATAGCGTCCACGGTATTTTTCCACCACATCGGCCGGTGCCTGCAGCGGCCAGTGGGGGGCGGAAAACGGCAGGTAGGCGAAGAACGGCCGAGTCTGGTCGCGCTCCTTGAGGTATTGCAGCAGTTTGTCGCCAAAGGCATCGGAAGAATAAAAATCCTTCGGCAGCTCGTCGATGAATTGGTCGTCTTCGATGTACAGCGCCGGCGTCGATTTGAGCAGCCGTGGCGTCGTTTCATCGTAGGTCGGCTCGAAGCCGTAATGGTTGGCCGCGCCGGGCAGCAGCGAAAACGAACGCTCGAAACCCCGGGCGTGGGGCGCCAGTTCCGCGGTCAGGCCCAGGTGCCATTTGCCGCTCATCAACGTCTGGTAACCGGCCTCGCGCAGCAACTCGGGCAGGGCGACCACGCGGTCGTTCAGGTGCCCTTCGTAACCCGGTTTGCCGATCAGGTCCGGGATCAGGGCTTCGGCCATGGTACCGATGCCGGCGATGTGGTGATCGGTGCCGGTCAGCAGCATCGAACGGGTCGGCGAGCAGGTCGGTGCGGTGTGAAAGTCGGTCAGGCGCAGGCCATTGTTGGCCAGCGCGTCGAGGTTCGGCGTGCTGATTTCGCCGCCGAAGGCGCCGAGGTCGGAGAAGCCGAGGTCATCGGCCAGGATCACCAGAAAGTTGGGGCGTTGCGGCATCAGGAATTTCCTTTCTCAGTAGGCAATGAAGGACAGCGGCAGATCACGAACCTGCACCGGCACGGGGGGCTGGTAGTGATCGTCGCTGGTGAGCTCGTGAAGCAGTTCTTCGCGCAATTGGTGGAAGTCGAAGCTGCTGCGCTGGCGCGGATGGGGCAGGGCAATGTCGACCACTTGCTTGATCCGCCCCGGACGCGGCTCCATCACCACCACGCGGTCGGCAAGGAAGATCGCTTCCTCGACATCGTGGGTGACCAGCACGGTGGTGATTTTTGCCCGTGCGCGGATCGCCAGCAGTTCGTCCTGCATCTGCTGGCGGGTCAGCGCATCGAGGGCGCCGAAGGGCTCGTCCAGCAGCAGGATCCGTGGGCTGGCCACCAGGCCGCGAGCAATGGCCACGCGCTGCGCCATGCCACCGGAGAGCTGGTGCGGATAGGCGCGGGCGAAGTCGCCCAGGCCCACCAGTTCGATGAAATCATGGATGCGCTTGTGCTTTTGCGCAGCGCTCAGTGGCTCGTTGACCAGGCCCAGGCCGATGTTGTCGGCCACGCTCAGCCACGGGAACAGGCGGTGTTCCTGGAAGACGATGCCGCGCTCGCCGCCGATGCCCGTGACGGCTTTTCCGTCCACGCTGATCTGCCCGCGAAAGTGCGTATCGAGGCCCACCAGCAGCCGCAGCAATGTGGATTTGCCGCAACCGCTGGAGCCGACGATGGCGACGAACTCACCCTCGGCGATGTCCAGGTTGAATTCGCGAATGGCTTCCAGTTCGAAGCCGTCGACGTCAAAGGTTTTGCCCACGTGATTGAAGCTGACAATCGGTGCGTTCATGCGTGTCTCCAGCGAGTGGCGCGGATTTCCAGGCGTTGGCCAATGAGGTTGAGCAGGGCACCCGTGAGGCCCACCAGCAGCATGCCGGCCATGATCAGGTCCATGCGCAGCAGTTGCTGGGCGCCGATCATCTGGCTGCCGATGCCGCCGTTGGACGGCATGAAATATTCGGCGCCGATGGTGCCAAGCCAGGCGTAGATCAGGCTCAGCCTGAGCCCGGCGAAAATCCCCGGCGCGGCGCCCGGCAATACCAGTCGAGCGAGACGCTGGCGCAGGTTCAGGCGCAACACCTGCGCGGCCTCGTTCAGTTGCGGCGACAGATGGGCTACGCTGCGTTGGGTGGCGATGAACAGCGGGAAAAATGCGGCGAGGGCCACGAACACCCACTTGGCCCATTCGCCCAGGCCGAACCACGCGGTGAGCAGCGGTACCCAGGCGAAAATGGCGATCTGGCGAATGGCGGCGAGGGTGGGGCCGAGCAGCCGTTCACTGGTGCGCGACAACCCCAGCAGCAGCCCCAGGGCAAACCCTGACCCGCCACCGAGCAGCAACCCGCCAAGGGTTCGGCCCAGACTCAGGCCCATGCCGCCAAGCAGTGTGCCGTCGAGCAAACCATCCCGAGTGGTCTGCAGGACGGCCAGCGGGCTGACCAGAATGTTCGCGTCGACCCACTGCTGATCCGAGGCCAGTTGCCACAACGCCACAAGCGCCAGCGGCAGCAGCCACGGTTGCAGGCGTTGCCAGCCTTGATAACGCGGCCCGCGACGGATTTCGGCGGTGGCGGGGTGCGGCCAGTGCACCAGTTTCCTGTCCAGCAGACCGATGCCGCGATCCATCGCCACGCCGATCAAACCGATCACCACAATGCACACGAACACGATGTCGAGCATGAACAATTGCCGTGCCCAGACCATCAGGTAACCGATGCCTTCGCTGGACGCGAGCAGCTCAACAGCGAGCAGTGAAGTCCAGCCGGCGGCGAGCGCCAGGCGTACACCGGCCATGAAGGCCGGCAATGCGGCAGGCAGCACCAGGCGTCGGATCAACAGGTGTTTGGGCAGGCGCAGCACGGCGGCGGCTTCGCGCAGCCTTGGTTGCGCATCGCGCACACCGACCAGCGTATGCAGGGTCACCGGCACCACGATGGCCTTGATCAGCACCACCAGTTTCAGCGTTTCACCGATGCCGAAAAACACCATGAACAAGGGAATCCAGGCCAGGGTCGGGACTTGCGCCAACCCGGCGAAAGTCGGAAATACAAGGCGCTCCAGCCGACGACTGAAACCCAGTGCCGCACCCAACACAGCGCCTGTGCTGATCCCGGCCAGCAAGCCCCAGAACAGGCGCTGCAGGCTGATCCACAAATGGCTCCACAACTCGCCATGGGACAATTCAACGGCGCTGCTCCAGACCAGCCCCGGCGCCGGCAGGATCTGCTCGCTCATCCAGTGATTGCGGCTGGCGAGCCACCAGAGTGTGAACAGGGTGATCGGCAGCAACCAAGGCAACAGCCGACGATTCAGGCTGGGCCAGCGCTGCTTGCTTTCAAGCGACGGCGCGGGCAATGGCAGGCTGAGCAGAAAAACACGGGCCATGGATGACCTCCGTTGTCTTTCTGTGGGAGCGGGCTTGCTCGCGAAAGCGGCGTATCAGGCAGCTATGAAGTGACTGACACTCCCTTTTCGCGAGCAAGCCCGCTCCCACAGGTTTTTAGGTGTATGCAAAATTGATCTATAAAAATTCAAATCAATGCTATTGAGAGATAAGCGAAACCATTTAAGGCCCCCATAAGCCACCGCATCCAATGCATTCGAAGAATATTTTTAATGCTGCCAAGGCATACGCCACGGAGAGGTCCGCAGGTGTTGATATAGATCTAAAAGATCTAAAAATGTGAATTTATAGTATTTAAGTGTTGGTGCTCCTTCAGCCTACTTTCGGCTCCTCAACGCCCGTTGCCCAAGGAGCCGCACCCATGAACCTTCCCTTCAAACGTGTCATCAGTCTGTTCGCCGCACCGGCCCTGGCGGGTTTTCTGGCCTTTACGGCCAACGCCAGTGAGCTCAAGGAAATCCGCATCGCGGTACCGGACCTGAGTGCCGGTACCCAGCACAGCGGTGGCGGTGTCGTGGACGTACTGCGTGATCAACAGATCTTCGAAAAGGCCTTTGCCGAACAGGGCATCAAGATTCAATGGAGCTTCTTCAAGGGCGCAGGCCCGGTGATCAACGAGGCGTTTGCCAACGGTCAGGTGGACCTGGCTTACCTGGGCGACCTGGCAGCCATCATCGGCAAGTCCAATGGCCTGGATACGCGGTTGCTCAGCGCCTCGGCGCGCGGGGTCAAGCATTACCTCGGCGTGGTGCCGGGTTCGGGGATCAAGACCCTGCAAGACCTCAAGGGCAAGCGCGTGGCCATCTTCCGTGGCACCGCCAGCCAGCTGTCCTTCGATGCGGCGCTGGCCAGCCAGGGGTTGAGCGAGAAGGACGTGAAGGTCATCAACCTCGACTTCAACGCGGCGGTCGCGGCGCTGGCGGCCAAGCAGATCGATGCCTCGTGGGGCGGCTCCGGGCTCACGGCGTTGCAGGCCAAGGGGCTGGCCGAGTTGCCGCTCAATACCAAGGATCTACAGGGTGCTGGCAGTGTGCAGGCGGTGTTGGTGGGCACCGGGAAGTTTGTCGACGAGCACCCCGAGGCGGTCGCCACACTGCTCAAGGCGCAACAGCAAGCGGTGACGTGGCTGACCCAGGAAAGCAATAAGGACGCCTACATCCAGCTGGTGTCGGGGCTGGCGAGTTACCCGGCGGTGATCCTCACTCAGGATTTGAAGGATCAGAAACTGAGTGAAGTGTTCCCCTCGACGCTTGACCCGGTGTTCCTTGGCAAATTGCAGGATGCAGTGGATCTGGCTTCGCAGCAGAAGCTGATCCGCAAGTCGTTCAAGGTCAGTGATTGGGTGGCGCCGCAGTTGGCGGCGGCCAGGCTCTGAATTTTTGTCGTCAGTGCGGACGCTTTCGCGAGCAAGCCCGCTCCCACAGGATATCTCCAGTGTGGGAGCGGGCTTGCTCGCGAAGAGGCCCTAAACCGCAACGGCCATCTGCTGCCTGTCCACCGCCACCAGCGTCTCGATCATCGCCCGCGCCGCCGGTGACAAGCGGAACCCGGTGCGGCTGACGATCCCGCACCGCGCATTCATGCTCTCGATGTTCTGCGGCAGATTGCGCCAGTGCAGCAGCACCAGCGACCCCTGGGCAACGTCCTCGACAAACGCCTCTTGCGTACCCACACCGATGGCGTTGGATTGCAGCACCACTTTCACCAGCGCCGGGAAATGTTCGGTCTCGAGGGTGGGCGAAAAGTCCACCCGGCCACTGAGGTTTGCCAACAGTTTGCGAATGCCTGGCGGGATCTTCGTGGTCGCTAGCGGGTAATCGAACATGTCGTTGGTCGACAGGCTCTCCTTGGCCAGCAGCGGATGCCCGGGGCGGCAAAAAAACACGCCGCGCTTGGGCGTCAATGGCTGGGTCTGGAAGTTCGGATCGGACTCGAAATGGCGGATGTCGGCGATGAAGAACTCGATCTCCTCACGGCTCAGGGCGCGGCTGAGTTTTTCCCAGTTATCCACCTCGAAACAGGTGCGCACTTTCGGGTGTGCATTGATGAATTGCGCCACCGCATCCGGCACCAGTTTTACCGCCGGCGCCGGGCCGCATCCAAAGCGCAGCTCACCGGCATCGAGCTTGGTCATCTGCGTCACTTCGCAGCTGAGCAACGCCGCACCCTGCACCAGGCTGCGGGCATGTTGCAGCACCACCAGGCCTTCCGGGGTGGGACGCAAATCCTTGTTGCCGCGGTCCACCAGGACGCAGCCGAACTCCTGCTCCAGCCCCTGAATACTGCGGCTGAAGGCCGGCTGGGTAATGCCCATGGCCTCGGCTGCGCGCACGAAACTGCGGTGTTCGTCGAGGGCGATGAAGTAACGCAACTGGCGAAGATCCATATGCTTTTCCGGCATCCTAAAAATAGCTCGAAGGCATTTGCGACGAGGGTTGACTGAGGTTTTAAATGCAACCTCTTATTCCGTCAACGAAGCATGTAGATATCTATTAGATCTAAATTGAATATAGATAGAGCAGTGTTTCGCGGCCGGTTCAACCGCAAGCAGTCTGATGAGGGTCTACCCATGAGCAATGCCGCTTTCGCAGTACAACCCGCTGTTCACGCGCTTGAAATCCACCCGGTGGCCGGTCGCATCGGTGCCGAAATCCGTGGCGTACAGCTTTCGGGCGAGCTGGATGCCGCCACTGTTGAAGCCATTCAACAGGCGCTGCTGCAATACAAAGTGATCTTCTTCCGCGAGCAGACCCAACTCGACGATCAGCGCCAGGAGGCGTTCGCCCACCTGCTCGGCGAACCGGTGGCGCACCCGACCGTACCGGTGCGCGAAGGCACACGTTTTCTGCTGGAACTGGACGGTGCCGAAGGCCAGCGAGCGAGCTCCTGGCACACCGACGTGACCTTCGTCGAGGCCTACCCCAAAGCCTCGATCCTCCGCTCGGTGGTGGCCCCGGCTTTCGGCGGTGACACCCTGTGGGCCAACACCGCCTCCGCCTATGACGGGTTGTCGGCAGAGCTGCGTGAGCTGGCCGACAAACTGATCGCGGTGCACAGCAATGAATACGACTACGCCGGCACCCGGCCGGACGTCTCGGCCGAGAAGCTGGAGCGTTATCGCAAGATCTTCACCTCGACCGTCTACGAGACCGAACACCCGGTGGTCCGCGTGCACCCGATCAGCGGCGAGAAGAGCCTGTTGCTGGGGCATTTCGTCAAACGCATCAAGGGTTATTCACAGGCCGATTCGGCGCACCTGTTCGGCTTGCTGCAAAGCCACGTGATCCGCCAGGAAAACATCGTGCGCTGGCGCTGGAAGGCGGGCGATGTGGCGATCTGGGACAACCGCTCCACCCAGCATTACGCGGTGGATGACTACGGGACCCAGGACCGGATCGTGCGCCGTGTGACGCTCAAGGGCGAAGTGCCGGTGGGTGTGAACGGGCAGGTCAGTCAGACGGTGAAAGGGCCGGATATCGGCGGCGTCTGAACCGACGCCTTCGCGAGCAGGCTCGCTCCCACACTGACCGTGTGAACACTCGAGATCCCTGTGGGAGCGGGCTTGCCCGCGAAGGCGGCCTACCAAGCGACAAAGAACTTTTCTGATCGGGAACCCCGCCTTATGAGTCCGTTGCACTTCGCTCAAACCTCATCACCCCAACGGCTCAAGCGCTTGCCTCTGGCCCTGCTGCTGGCAGGCAGCGCCGGCTGGACCCAAGGCTATGCAGCCGACAGCACCCCCCCTGAAACCCCCTCCGCCAAAACCGCCACGGCCGGCAATACGCAACTGGAAACCGTGACGGTCACAACGCGTCGCCGCGAAGAAAGCTCGCAGGATGTGCCGACGCCCATGAGCGTGGTCAGCGGCCAGACACTGGAAACCCAGCGGGTCTATCGCATCCAGGATTTGCAGCAACTGGTGCCCAGCGTCAACGTCGCCTACATGCATGCGCGCCAGTCCAGCGTGTCGATCCGTGGCCTGGGCAACAACCCGGCCAGCGATGGCCTGGAAGGCAGTGTCGGCTTGTACCTCGACAACGTTTACCTCGGCCGGCCGGGCATGGCGGTGTTCGACCTGATGGACATCGAGCAGCTTGAAGTGCTGCGTGGTCCGCAAGGCACCTTGTTCGGCAAGAACACTACCGCCGGCGTGATCAACATCAGCACCCGCGCGCCGACCTTTACCCCTGAGCGCAGCATCGAATCGTCGGTGGGCGAGGATGGTTATTTCCAGACCAAGGGCACGATTTCCGGGCCGCTGAATGACGAGCTGGCCGGACGTTTCTCTGCCTACCGCACCCGTAGCGACGGCGACATCAAGAACGAATTCGACGGCCATGACCTCAACGGTGGCTCCCGCGAAGGCTTTCGCGCCCAATTGCTTTTCAAGCCGAACGAAGCGTTCAACCTGCGCTGGATCGGCGACTACAACGAAGAAGATTCCAGCGCCGGCACCCGTGTGCTGTTCAACACCGGGCCGACCATCAATGGCATCAACCTTTACCAGCGCCGGGCCGATGCGGCGGGCGCGACACTGGTCGACGGCACGCACCGTAAGGTCAACCTGAACAACGACCAGCAGGTCACCGTGCATCAGGGCGGCACTTCGGTCGAGGCGAACTGGGCGCTGCCGAGTGACTTCACCCTGACCTCCATCAGCTCCTATCGCTGGTGGAATTTCACCCCGCGCAACGATGACGGCCTGAACGTGTCCGCCTTCTTCAACGCCGGCGTTTCGGTCGAGGACAAACAGTATTCCCAGGAGTTTCGCCTGGCATCACCCACCGGCGGGTTCTTCGATTACGTGCTTGGCGCCTATTACTTCGGTTCTGACCTGGACAACAAATCCTTCACCTTCAACGGCCCGCAAGCGGACATCTGGAACGGCACCCCCAACGGTGCACTGAACAACGTCGACAGCATCGGCAACGGTCATATCGAAACCAACAGCTTCGCGCTGTTCGCCCAAGGCACCTGGCACCTGACCGAGCGCCTGGATTTCACCGCCGGCCTGCGCGGCACCTATGAAGAGAAAAACGCCCGGGTGACCCGTGATGCACCGGCCGGTGGTGTCGCGGTCACCGGTGCGGCGGCCGCGGCGCGACGCGCTCGTGCGGGGGCCTTCGATTCCGGCGATCTGAACCAGTACAGCGCCAGTCCCTCGGGCCTGTTGAACCTCAGCTACCACCTCACCGACGACCTGCTCACCTATGCCACGTTGTCCCATGGCGAAAAATCCGGAGGGGTCAATCTGGCTGTCGGTACGGCGCTGGTGGCCGGCCCCGATTCGCTGCTGATCGGCACCGAACGCGCCAACAACGCCGAACTCGGTTTCAAGAGCACCCTGTGGGACCGTCGCCTGCTGCTGAATGCCAACGTGTTCTGGACCCAGGTCAACGGCTATCAGACCAACGCCTTCGACGAGGTCAATCGTGTGCAGTTCCTGACCAACGCCGGCTCGGTGCGCTCCCGTGGCGTGGAGCTGGAAAGCACCCTGATCCCGTTGCGCGGCCTGACGCTGAACCTCAACGGCTCGTACAACGATGTCAGCTACCTCTCGTACAAGGATGCGCCGTGCCCGCCGGAAGTCAGCCTGGCGCCGGGCGCTCCGGCGTCCTGCGACCTCACCGGGCATCAAGTGGTGGGGGCTTCGAAATGGATCGGCAACGCCAACGGCGAATACAAGTGGAACCTGAGCAACGGCTTCGAAGAGTACGTCACCGCCAGCTATGCGTTCCGCTCCAAAGCGGTGGGCACGGTGGAAGATTCCGACTTCGGCCAGATCCCGAGTTATGCGCTGGTCAACCTGTCCACCGGCCTGCGCGGCGACTTCAACCAGGGGCAGTGGGACGTTTCGTTGTGGCTGAAAAACGCCTTCGACAAAACCTACTACACGACGCTGTGGGCGGCCGCGAACGGCGGTTATGAAGGCCTGCTCGGCACGCCACGAACGCTGGGCGTGACCGGTCGGTACGACTTCTGACGGCTGAAAAGCATGCCTTGGATGAATATTTTCAATGCAGGCAAGGCATCGGTTTTTCGCCATCGGGCCAGAGCCCTTGAATAGCGGGCTCTGGCACTGATCGACGGGTTTCGTATATGTGTTTTTGATCTAAATAACTCATGAAAAATTACTTTAAGAACTAAGCGTTCCAGCCAATGATTTCTCCACCGGGATGTCGTCGGGGGATGTTCACACGACGTTTCGGGTTATCCGTAAAGAGACCGCAGGGAGTGAAGCAATGGGCAATGTCCAGACCGCCGTCAGTGCACATGAAGTGCTGTGGCGCCAGGCACCCGGTGGTGAACTGGTCGACCTCGGTCGACCGCACCGGGTGCCCTTGGGCCAGTTGCGTTTGCAGCGCGCGCCCAAGGGCATCCTGAGTCGACGGGAGACGATCCTGCTCGGTGTGCTGGCGTTGCTGGTGCATGGCGCGGTGATTTACTGGGTCAATCAACAGCCGACCACCGTGCTGCCTGTCGTGCCGCCGCAGATTCCGCCGATGACTATCGAGTTCTCGCGTCCGGCGCCACCGGTGGTCGAGCCTGTGCCACCGCAACCTGTGCAGCCGGTGGTTGAGCCGCCACCGCCGGTGGAAGACGAACTGGCCGTGAAGCCACCTCCACCGAAGCCGGTGCCCAAGCCCAAGCCAATTGCCAAACCGGTAACGAAACCGGCGCCAAAAGCTGTCGAGCAACCTCCCGCGCCAGCGAAACCGGCAGCGCCTGTTGCGACCCCGGCGCCACCTGCACCGCCGGCGCCCGCGCCTGTGACCCCGGCTTCCGCCACGGCCGGCTACTTGAAAAACCCGGCGCCGGAATACCCGTCGCTGGCCCAGCGTCGCGGTTGGGAAGGCACGGTGCTGCTGCGCGTGCACGTGTTGGCCAGCGGCAAGCCCGGCGAGATCCAGATCCAGAAAAGCAGCGGTCGCGATGCGCTGGACGAAGCGGCGCTGAATGCGGTGAAACGCTGGAGTTTCGTGCCAGCCAAGCAAGGCGATGTCGCCCAGGACGGCTGGGTCAGCGTGCCCATCGATTTCAAGATTCATTAAACCGAAACCAAATTCGCGCGAAACGTTTACACGAGGAATACACCATGACGTTACTGGCATCTCCACTTGAATCCATCGAAAGCGCGGTGATCTGGCTGCTGGTGGTTTTTTCCGTCGCGACCTGGGGGCTGGCATTGCTCAAGGGCGTGCAGTTCGGTCGCCTCAAGGCACAGGATCGAAAGTTTCACCAACAGTTCTGGGCCGCTTCGAGTCTCGATTCGGCGGCCGAACTGAGCGAAACCCGGCCCGGAGCGGCAGCCCGGGTTGCGCAGGCCGGTTATGCGGCAATCCAGGTGGGCGAGGCGCCGCAAGCGGCGGACCTGAGCCAGGCGATCAATCATCAGGATCGTCTGGAGCGTGCCTTGCGCCAGCAGATCGTGCGCGAGCGCCGGTCGCTGGAAACCGGGTTGGCGGTGCTCGCGAGCATTGGCAGCACCTCGCCGTTCATTGGTCTGTTCGGCACGGTGTGGGGAATCATGGAAGCGTTGAAGGGCATCAGCGCGGCGGGTTCGGCAAGCCTGGAAACGGTCGCCGGGCCGATTGGCGCGGCGCTGGTCGCCACTGGCGTGGGGATCGCCGTCGCAGTGCCGGCGGTGCTGGTTTACAACTATTTTTTGCGCCGTTTGAAGCTGACGGCGGCGGACCTGGATGACTTCGCCCATGACTTCTACAGCCTGGCGCAGAAGAGTTCGTTCCGTGTGCTGATCCACCCGACGGCGCACAAGGCGGCAGCCCAGGGCAGCGTGCAGAAAGTGAAGGAGGCGTCCTGATATGGCCTTCTCCACGCAAGACACTGATGAGGTGCTCAGTGAGATCAACGTGACGCCGCTGGTGGATGTGATGCTGGTGTTGCTGGTGGTGTTCATCGTCACCGCACCGCTGCTGACCAACGCGATTCCGATCAACCTGCCCAAGACCGAAGCGGTGGCGCCGGTGGAGCAGAAAGACCCGCTGGTGGTGAGCATCGACGGTGCCGGCAAACTGTTTATCAACAAGGACGAGATACAGCCGGATCTGCTGGAGTTCAACCTCAAGTCGGCGAAGGCCAGGGACCCCGAGGTGCGCGTGCAGTTGCAGGCGGACGATGGTGTGAATTACGGCGAAGTGGCGCGGGCCATGGCGTCGATCGAGCGGGCCGGGATCACCAGGCTGTCGGTGATTACTGCGCGTTAACGGATTTTCGTTTTCCGGGGCCGTCTCCTTGGCAGGGTGCGGCCCCTTTTTTTTGCCTCGATTTTCACAACGCAGCAGTACCCCTGTGGGAGCGGGCTTGCTCGCGAATGCAGAGTGTCAGGCGACAAGGATGTTGGATCTGATGGCCCCTTCGCGAGCAAGCCCGCTCCCACATTGGATCGAGTTGCATATGCGATATAGGTCTTAACAAATAGCTTCTTATTCCTTAACGAATATATCTCGCCTCCCTATACTCGACCGGGAACAGACACGCAGGAGAGCTTCCCCATGCGCAACGAATCAATTCGCTACCTGATTGTGCCGGGCTGGCAAGGATCGCCAGAAGATCATTGGCAAAGCCACTGGCAGAACAGCCTGCCGAACAGCGCGCGGGTGGAGCAGGCCGACTGGCTGACGCCGCGCCGTGAAGACTGGGTCGCGGCGCTGGCCGAGGCGATTGCCGCCGACAGCACGCCGGTCATCCTGATCGCCCACAGCCTGGGTTGCATCACCGTCGCTCATTGGGCTGCCACCGCGCCTGTGCAGTTTTTGCGTCAGGTTCGCGGTGCCTTGCTGGTCGCACCGGCGGACGTCGAACGCCCGGCCTGCGCGCCGGCCTTGCGCAACTTCGCACCGATCCCGACGGACCTGCTGCCCTTCCCGAGCCAGGTCGTCAGCTCCGACAACGACAGTGCCGTCAGCGCACCGCGAGCCCTGGAGCTGGCGCGTAACTGGGGCGCCGAGGCGGGGATCCTGGCGGGGGCGGGGCATATCAACGTGAAGTCCGGCCACCAGCGCTGGGAGCAGGGTTTTGCCTATCTCTATCGCCTGCAAAACCGCATGGAACACCACGCCCTGCGCCGCGCTTGAACACTTTCCTTATTTAACGCCCCCGTCTCCCGGCGGTTTGGGCGGGAGTCTGCCATGAGCTTTGAAACCTTCGGTCAGCCGCTGCTGACCTTTCCCGATGCGGAAAAAAGTCCCCTGAGCATTCGCGCCAAGGCGCTGGTGTTTGTCGATCCGCGTTCACGGCAATTACGTGAAGACCTCGAGCAACTGGCCACGCGTTCGGTATCAGTGCTGATCCGTGGCGAAACCGGTACCGGCAAGGAATTGCTGGCCCGGCATATCCATCGCGCCAGCGATCGCGGCGGGTTATTCGTCTCGGTCAACTGCGGTGCCATCAGCCCGACCTACGCCGACGCCGAGCTGTTTGGCTACGCCGCGGGCAGTTACAGCGGTTCAGCGAGCAGTCGTGCCGGCTGGTTCGGCTCGGCCAATGGCGGCACGCTGTACCTGGACGAAATCGGCGACCTGCCGCTACCGATCCAGGTCAAACTGCTCGCCGCCCTGGAGAACCACGAAGTCACCCGCGTTGGCGCCCATCAGCCGAGCCCGGTGGATGTGCGTCTGGTGGCGGCCACCAGCATCGATCTGGCCCAGGCGGTTGCCGCTGGAAAATTCCATGAGCGGCTCTATCGCTACCTCAGCGAAGGCCCGCTCGAACTGCCGGCGTTGCGCGAGAGGGTGGGGGATATCCTCTCGCTGGCGGAGTACTTCCTCGGCATCTACAGCCAGCGCCTGGACCTGCCGGTGCCGCTGATCAGCGAAGCGGCGCAGCTTGTTCTGGAACGCCACAGTTGGCCGGGCAATACCCGGGAACTGGAAAATGTCATTCACTTCGCGCTGTTGGTGAGTACCGGCGACGAGATCCTGCCGGAACATTTGAATTTACCCGATGAAGGTCTGGGACAGATCGAGCGGCAGCTCAAGCAGATTCTTGGCAGCGGTACCGATGCCGAGAAAGCCGCCTTGAAAAAATTGCTCGCAAGCACCGGATTGCTGTATGAACAAAATGGAATATGAAGCTGAATAAACGTTATTGTTCGGGAATAAAAAATCCCGGTATTGTCCGCTTCACGCCAGCGATAGCACTTCACTGGCACTCTCATTTTCAAGCCGTCGCCACAAGCGACTGCGATTTTCGATAAGGACACTGCATGAAAAAGGTTCTGTTGTTCACCGCACTGGCGGCTGCCCTGACCGCGGGCCTGGCCCAGGCTGGCGAGAAACTGGTGGTTGCCGCGACCCCGGTCCCACACGCCGAGATTCTTGAGCTGATCAAGCCAACCCTCGCCAAAGAAGGCGTGGACCTGGAAATCAAAGTCTTCACCGACTACGTTCAGCCGAACGTGCAGGTCGACCAGAAGCGCCTGGACGCCAACTACTTCCAGACCCTGCCGTACCTCAAGAGCTTCAACGAAGGTAAAGGCACTCACCTGGAAACCGTGATCGGTGTGCACGTCGAACCTTTCGGCGGCTACTCGAAGAAAGTCAAAACCCTGGCTGAGCTGAAAGACGGCGCGACCATTGCCATCCCGAACGAAGGCAGCAACAGCGGCCGTGCCCTGATCCTGCTGCAGAAGGCTGGCCTGATCGAGCTCAAAGACCCGAAAAACGCCTTGGCCACACCGAAAGACATCGCCAAGAACCCGCACAACTTCAAGTTCAAGGAACTTGAGTCGGCCATGCTGCCGCGTGTGCTGGATCAGGTCGACCTGGACATGATCAACACCAACTACGCGCTGGAAGCGGGTCTGAACCCGGCTAAAGACGCACTGGTGATCGAAGGCGCCGATTCGCCTTACGTGAACTTCCTGGTGGCCCGTCCGGACAACAAGGACAGCGTTGCCATCCAGAAACTGGCCAAGGCCCTGACCAGCCCGGAAGTGAAAGCCTTCATCGAGAAGAAGTACAGCGGCGCAGTATTGCCAGCGTTCTGATTCACGAAGTAAACCCCTTCAAGGTTTCAAACGCCGACGGCTGGCAATAGCGTCGGCGTTTTTTTTGCGTGTGCGCATTGCATGTGGGAGCGAGCCTGCTCGCGAAGAGGGCGTGTCAATCGACACTGATGTTTGCTGATACGCCGCCTTCGCGAGCAGGCTCGCTCCCACAGGGTCAGGTCAGGCTACCCTGGTCTCCAAGGCCCTGCGCAAGGCGATCAAGAGTTTCAGAATGTCCTGCGGATCCAGCCGTTGCGGTGGTTGTACGTCTGCCATGTTCTCGTCCTTGTGAGGTTGTGGCCGGAAGTCTGGCCAAAAGTGGTTCGTCCTTGGAGCTGCGTTTCGAAAAAAAGATCCTTCCTACGGTTCAGGGGAAAATAGACGTCTTCCATCTCCCGTCAAATCACGCGCCGTTCAATCCGGCCAATACCACGCCGGCTCATCCAGCATCCGCTGCCCGACAATCCCGGTCTGCCCGAGATTCTTCTCCAGCACGATGCAATTGCATTCCGGATCTTCCTGCAGGGCCGAAATCAAGCGCCGGGCATGGGACACCACCCACACCTGGCACTGCTCCGATGCACGGATGATCAAGCGCGCCAGTGCCGGCAGCAGATCCGGGTGCAGGCTGGTTTCCGGTTCGTTCAGCACCATCAGCGTCGGCGGTCGGGGCGTCAGCAGCGCCGCCACCAGCAGCAAATAGCGCAACGTCCCGTCCGACAACTCCGCTGCCGACAGCGGGCGCAACAATCCTTCCTGATAGAACTCGATGGCAAAGCGCCCGCCGGCCAGCGGTTCGATGTGCAGTCGCGCACCGGGAAACGCGTCGCTGATCGCAGCCCGCAAAGCGTCCGGATCACCGATTTCGATGATCGTCTGCAAGGCCGCCGCCAGATCGCGCCCGTCGTGATGCAGCACCGGCGTGCGGGTGCCCAGTTGCGGTTGACGGGCCGGGGCGTCGGCATCGCTGCGAAAGTGATCGTAAAAGCGCCAGCGGCGGATGAACTCGCGCATCTCCAGTACTTCCGGAGAGCTGCGCAGGCTGCCGACCTGATCGAACAGGCTGTCGAACGTTGGCGTGTGTTGCGCCAGCACATCCCAGCGACGATCGGCGCGAGCACGGATCATCGGGCCGTCACGATCGACCAGCAGACTGGCCGGGCGATAGAACGCGCCTGCCCACAGGCATTCACGTTTGATCTGCGGGTCGAGACTGAAATAAGACGGTGTCGGCGTGGTGCGCCCGGGCAGCATGAACTGGCCGTTGGAATCGGGCAGGCCGAGGCTGATCGAGTAGCCGAAATCCTCTGCGGCAAACCCCAGGCGCAGGCGTTTGACGCCTTGGCGCACGCTGGGCTCGATGGCGACTTCGCCATTGCGCATGCGCCGGGAGAGGGTCTCCGGGCCGGCCCAGAAGGTTGAATCCAGCCCGCCTTCGCGGGCCAGCGCATTGACCACTCCGCCGTGGGCGGTTTCCGCCAGCAGGCGCAGCGCACGGTACAGGTTGGATTTGCCGCTGCCGTTGGGCCCGGTGATCAGATTCAGTCGGCCCAGCGGAATCACCAGTTTGTTGATCGAGCGGTAATTGGCCACCGCGAGCGTGTTGAGCATGTGGGTTCCTGAGGGGGTCGACCGGGGTTCATTGTCAGGCATGCGCAGGTGTCTATGGCAAGTGTTTCAGGGGTAAAGCGCGGCAAATTTTTTCTTCATAAGACGTACGTGCAAGGTTGAAATCCTGTTCTAAGCTCTCTGTCGAGTTGTCCATAAAAAAGGCCAAGGAGTTTGCATGGCGGTTCCCGGACTGAAAGTAGTAATGGCCTTGAGTGTCGTCACCCTGCTAACGGCGTGCGAGGAGAAAAAACCCGTGCAGGAATACCTGCCGCGGGTGTTCGTACAAGTCGTCAAGCCAACGGATTACGCCGCTTCGGTCACCCTCACAGGCGACATCCAGGCGCGGGTACAGACGGAGCTGTCTTTCCGTGTGGGCGGCAAGATCATCCAGCGCTCGGTGGACGTCGGAGATCGCGTGACCGCCAAGCAAGTGCTCGCCCGCCTCGACCCCAAGGACCTGCAGGCCAGTGTCGACTCTGCCCAGGCGCAAGTGGTCGCCGAACAGGCGCGAGTGAAACAGAGTGCGGCGGCGTTCGTGCGTCAGCAAAAACTCCTGCCCAAGGGCTACACCAGCCAGAGCGAATATGACTCGGCCCAGGCGGCCTTGAACAGCAGCCAGAGTGCCTTGAGCGCAGCCCAGGCGCAGTTGGCCAATGCCAGGGATCAGTTGAGCTATACGGCGCTGGTTGCCGATGCGCCGGGGATCATTACCGAACGCCAGGCGGAAGTCGGCCAGGTGGTGCAGGCGACGATGCCGGTCTTCAGCCTGGCCCGGGACGGCGACCGGGATGCCGTGTTCAACGTCTATGAATCGCTGCTGGCCCATAAGCCTAAGGATCAGACCATTGTCCTGAGTCTGGTCGACAACCCCGCCATCAAAACCACTGGCACCGTACGTGAAGTCACCCCGTCGGTGTCGGCGCAATCGGGCACCGTGCAGGTCAAGGTCGGCCTCGACAAGCTGCCTGAAGGCATGCAGTTGGGCTCGGTGGTCAGTGCCACGGCCCAGGGCTCGGGCAAGGCGGCCATCGAGCTGCCGTGGTCGGCGTTGACCAAGAACATCAGTAAACCTGCGGTCTGGATTGTCGACGACAAGGGCAAGGCCCAACTGCATACGGTGACGGTCGGCCGCTACCTGACCGGCAAGGTCATCATCAGCGACGGGTTGAAGGAAGGGGACAAAGTCATAGTCGCGGGCGGGCAGTTGTTGCATCCGGACATGGAAGTCGAGATTGCCGAAAACACCTACAAGGATCTGACCTGGGGAGCCAAGCCATGAAGCCTTTATGGGCGTTGTCCATCGGGCTGGTGCTGAGCGCCTGTTCCAAAAGCGAACCACCGCCGGCACCGGTACGGCCGGTGCTGTCGATCAAGGTGCAGACCTTGAACGAAGAGGACCTGGGCCGCTTCGCCGGCAGTATCCAGGCACGCTATGAAAGCAATACCGGGTTCCGCGTGGGCGGGCGAATCGCCAGCCGTGAAGTCGATGTCGGTGCCGAGGTCGAGAAGGGCACGTTGCTTGCCACCCTCGATCCTTCCGATCAGCAGAACCAACTGCGCTCGGCTCAGGGCGACCTGTCGAAGATCCAGGCGCAACTGATCAACGCCAAGGCCACTGCCCAGCGTCAGCAAGCCTTGTTTGACCGCGGGGTCGGCGCGCAAGCGCAACTCGACGCGGCCAATACCGACCTGAAAACCACCCAGGCCTCCCTCGATCAGGCCCGGGCAGCCGTCAACCAGAGCAAGGACCAACTGGGCTACACCGAGTTGCGCGCCGATCATAAAGCCGTGGTTACCGCGTGGAGCGCCGAGGCCGGGCAAGTGGTCTCGGCCGGTCAGCAAGTGGTGACCCTGGCGCAACCGGACATCAAGGAAGCGGTGATCGACCTGCCCGATACCCTGGTCGATCAACTGCCCAAAGATGTGGTGTTCCTGGTTGCGGTGCAACTCGAACCGAGCATCAACACCACGGCGGTCATCCGCGAAATCGAACCGCAGGCTCAAAGCGCCACGCGCACCCGTCGCGCCCGCCTGACCCTGGCCGAAACGCCAGCCGCCTTTCGCCTGGGCACGGCGATCAGCGTCACCTTGAGTTCGGCGGTCAAGCCGCGCATCGAGTTGCCTGTCACCGCGCTGCAGGAGGTCGATGGCAAACCGCGCATCTGGGTGATCGATGCGCAGAGCAAAACCGTCTCCCCCCGTGACATCACCGTGATCAGCCGCACCGGCAACACCGTGGTGCTGGCCGGCGGCGTGAAGAACGGCGAGCGAGTGGTCAGTGCCGGAGTCAACAGCCTCAAACCGGGGCAACCAGTGAAAATCGACGAGGACAGTCAATGAAAGGGCCTTTCAACCTCTCGGAATGGGCCCTCAAGCATCAGTCGTTCATCTGGTATCTGATGTTCGTCGCGTTGCTGATGGGTGTGTTCTCGTACTTCAACCTGGGTCGCGAAGAAGACCCTTCGTTCACCATCAAGACCATGGTGATCCAGAGCAAATGGCCGGGGGCGAACCAGGAGGAAACCCTCAAGCAGATCACCGACCGGATCGAGAAAAAGCTCGAAGAGCTGGATTCTCTCGACTACGTGAAAAGCTACACGCGCCCCGGTGAGTCCACGGTGTACGTATATCTGCGCGACACTACCAGTGCCAAGGACATCCCGGAAATCTGGTACCAGGTGCGCAAAAAGATCGCCGACATCAAATACCAGTTCCCACAAGGCATACAGGGGCCGTCGTTCAACGATGAGTTCGGTGACGTCTTCGGGTCGGTCTACGCCTTCACCGCCGACGGCCTGACCATGCGCCAGTTGCGCGATTACGTGGAACAGGCCCGCATGGAAATTCGCGGCGTGCCGGGGCTGGGCAAGATCGAAATGGTCGGCCAGCAGGACGAAGTGCTGTACCTGAACTTCTCCACGCGCAAACTCGCCGCGCTGGGCATCGATGAGCGTCAGGTGGTGCAGAGCCTGCAATCGCAGAACGCCGTGACCCCGGCGGGTGTCATCGAAGCCGGGCCGGAGCGGATTTCGGTGCGAACTTCAGGGAAGTTCGCTTCGGAGAAAGACCTGGCCGAGGTCAACCTCAAGCTCAACGACCGCTACTATCGTCTGGCCGACATTGCCGAAATCAGTCGCGGCTATGTCGATCCGTCCTCGCCGGAATTCCGCTTCAACGGCAAACCGGCCATCGGCCTGGCGATTGCCATGCAGACCGGTGGCAACGTCCAGGCGTTCGGCAAGGCTTTGCACACCCGTATCGATCAGTTGACAGCCGACCTGCCGGTGGGGGTCGGCATCTATAACGTCTCCGACCAAGCCGTGGTGGTGGAAGAAGCCGTCGGCGGCTTTACCAGTGCCTTGTTCGAAGCTGTGGTGATCGTGCTGCTGGTCAGCTTCGTCAGCCTTGGCGTGCGCGCCGGGCTGGTGGTGGCGTGCTCGATCCCGCTGGTGCTGGCGATGGTGTTCGTGTTCATGGAATACAGCGGCATCACCATGCAGCGGATTTCCCTCGGTGCCCTGATCATCGCCCTCGGCCTGCTGGTGGACGATGCGATGATCACCGTGGAGATGATGGTCACGCGCCTGGAAATGGGCGAGACCAAGGAGCAGGCGGCGACCTTCGCCTACACCTCCACGGCGTTCCCGATGCTCACCGGTACGCTGGTCACGGTGGCGGGCTTCGTGCCGATCGGCTTGAACGCCAGTTCCGCCGGCGAGTACACCTACACCCTGTTTGCGGTGATTGCCTGTGCGATGCTGGTGTCATGGGTGGTGGCGGTGCTGTTTGCGCCGGTGATCGGCGTGCACATTCTCAGCGCCAACGTGAAACCCCATGAAGGCGAACCCGGGCGTATCGGCAAAGCGTTCAACGGCGGACTGCTGTGGTGCATGCGCAATCGCTGGTGGGCCATTGGCGTCACCGTACTGTGCTTTGTACTGGCGGTGTTTGGCATGCGCTATGTGCAGAACCAGTTCTTCCCGTCTTCGGATCGACCGGAAATCCTGGTGGATCTGAACCTGCCGCAAAACGCCTCGATCGACGAAACCCGCCGGGCCGTCGATCGACTCGAAGCCACGCTCAAGGACGATCCGGACATCGTGCGCTGGAGCACCTACATCGGTCAGGGCGCCATCCGTTTCTATCTGCCACTGGACCAGCAACTGCAAAACCCGTTCTACGCGCAGTTGGTGATCGTCAGCAAAGGCCATACCCGCGAGGCCATGATGCACAAGCTTAGCGAGCGCTTGCGCAACGACTTCGTCGGCATCGGCGGTTATGTCCATGCACTGGAAATGGGCCCGCCGGTAGGGCGTCCGATCCAGTACCGGGTCAGCGGCAAGGACATCGACCAAGTACGCCGCCATGCCATCGACCTGGCCACCGAGCTGGACAAGAATCCGCACATCGGCGAGATCATCTACGACTGGAACGAACCGGGCAAAGTCCTGCGCATCGACATCGCCCAGGACAAGGCGCGGCAGTTGGGGTTGTCTTCCGAGGATGTGGCCAACCTGATGAACAGCATCGTCAGCGGCCAGACGGTGACCCAGGTCGATGACGACATCTATCTGATCAACGTGGTCGGGCGTGCGGTGGATTCCGAGCGCGGAACGCCGGAAACCCTGCAGAACCTGCAAATCGTCACGCCTGGCGGCACGTCGATTCCGCTGCTGGCGTTCGCCACGGTGCGCTACGAACTGGAGCAGCCGCTGGTGTGGCGTCGCGATCGCCTGCCGACCATCACCATCAAGGCGGCGATACGCGATGACATCCAGCCGACCGACCTGGTGAGAATCCTCAAGCCGTCCATCGACGATTTCGCGGCCAAATTGCCGGCGGGCTACAAGGTCGCCACCGGTGGTACGGTGGAGGAAAGCGGCAAGGCCCAGGGGCCGATTGCCAAGGTTGTGCCGCTGATGCTGTTTTTGATGGCGACCTTCCTGATGATCCAGCTGCACAGCGTGCAGAAGCTGTTCCTGGTGGCCAGCGTCGCGCCGCTGGGGCTGATCGGCGTGGTGCTTGCGCTGGTGCCTACGGGTACGCCCATGGGCTTCGTGGCGATCCTCGGGATTCTGGCGCTGATCGGTATCATCATCCGTAACTCGGTGATCCTAGTGACCCAGATCGAGGAGTACGAGCAGAAGGGTTATACGCCGTGGGACTCGGTGGTGCAGGCCACCGAGCATCGGCGTCGGCCGATCCTGCTGACCGCGGCAGCGGCGAGCATGGGCATGATCCCGATTGCCCGGGAAGTGTTCTGGGGGCCGATGGCCTACGCCATGATCGGCGGGATCGTCATCGCCACTTTGCTGACGCTGCTGTTTTTGCCGGCGCTGTATGTGGCCTGGTACAAGATTCGCGAGCCGAAGAAACAGGCGTAGTAAAGGCGAGCGCTGCGCGCTCTATTCGCGAGCAAGCCCGCTCCCACAGGGAACCGAGTATTCCTGAACAACTCGGTCAACTGTGGGAGCGGGCTTGCCCGCGAAGACGTCAGCACAAACGCTGCAAATTTGTCGGCATTACACCTTGCGCCAGACACTCGCCAACCAGGGCTGCTGCTCCCGCGGCAACCCTGCCGGCCGGTAGTAATGCTCAAGCTCGACAAACCCCGCCTCGATCAACAATTGCTGCCAGGCCGCCAGGTCGTGATACGACCCATAACGCTGCCCGTTCCAGCCTTCCTGATTGTCGCCACGGGGATTGGAACTGAACAACACGCCACCCGGTTTCAACGCTCCCCACAGCTGCTTCAACACCCGTGGCAGTTCCTGACGCGGCACATGAAACAGCGCCGCATTGGCAAAGATCCCGTCGAACCGTTCGGCCGGCAGATCGAGCTTCAGGAAGTCCTGCTGCCACACCTCGCAACCGCTGTCTTCACGGGCCAACTGCGCAAGCTTTTCCGAACCGTCCAGGCCAACCGCTTTGTGGCCCATGCGGGTAAACGTCTGCAAATCCCGGCCCGGGCCACAGCCAAAATCGAGAATGTCGAACGGCGCCTCGCCCTGAATGTGCCGCAACAGCGCATCGATGTTCTGGCTGACGTCGTGGTCGCGGGTGCCTTCACGGAAGCTTTCGGCCACCGCGTTGTAGTGACCGAGAGTGGTGGCGGTGATCTGCTCAAGATCGATGGGCGTCTGTTTCATGTCGGCTGCGCAGGCAATTGGGATTTGTCGAATATACGCCATGGCGCCTGGGGCTGCTTCGCAGCCCATCGCGAGCAGGCTCGCTCCCACAGTTGATCGCGTACCCCTGTGGGAGCGAGCCTGCTCGCGAAGGCGGTGGCACTGACAACAGATGGCTCAGCCCTTTTTCATCCCCAAACATTCAATGGAGTGATCCACCATCGCCTTGGCAATCTCCAGCAGATGCCAGATCGAATACACCATCGCCCGGTCGGCGCCCTTGAGCTGATCGCCACATTGATACGCATTGACCGAAGCACAGCGCAACAGGTCGGCAACATAGAGCTGGGTGTCTTCGAAGCTCACGTCTTTGCTGACGTTGTAGAAGCGCAGCTCATCGGGTCGGGTGGGTTGATCGCCGGTCAGGTAGAAATCAATCGCACGGTAGAGCGCTGATCGATCCCTGGTTTCGTCGGTGGAAGTTTCGGGAGGCGGATCGGGTACGGATTTTTCCATTGGTAAAACTCCTGGTATTAGTAGGAGCCAACCGTCATCGCGACTAAACGAATAGGGGTGGCGGCTGCACACAGGTTAGTCGACCGGTCACCAGGCAACACCGGCGCACCCAAGGGTGCCCTGCGCACAGCCACCATAACTTTCAGGTAATAAAAAACACCTGACTCGAGGTGGCGCTGTACGCCTGGTAAGATCCGGGCGACTAAACCCGATCACTGATGAGCAGTGACGGACCGAGACTAGCCACCGGATTTGGCAGGCGCAAGCGAGCGAAATGATCTAGGAAATGTCCTGCAAAGGAAAGGGAGCAGGCCTTCGGAAACGCTGATTTCTTTGTACGAAATATCGCCAGGATCGCAACTCCTGTAGGAGCGAGCTTGCTCGCGAAAAACCTGAGGGCGCCACGGGGAATCAGGTTCCCCGCATTATCGTTGACCTCCATCGCGAGCAAGCTCGCTCCTACAGATGAGGCCCCGCGCCAACCGATCCCCAGCCAACTGAATCACGCCGACCTGTTACTTCTTACAGTTTCGGCTTGGCCAAAAAAGGCTCAGTCTGTCCTCAGTCAAAGCGAAGGACCGACAACGCAATGAACCCCCATGCCGCGACACCGACGCTGTCGGTCATCGACCCGCGCACCCTGGCGATTCGCAGCGTGGGTTATTGCCGTCATCCCGACCGCCCGGTCATTGATCCACGCATCACCCGGCAATGCTTCGACGCGGCAGGGCGTTTGGTCGAGTCCTGGGATCCGCGGTTGTGGGGCACGGCGCCGAAGCCGAACTTGATTACGATCTACAGCCTGAGCAGCCAACCGTTACTGACGGACAGTGTCGACGCCGGCTGGCAGTTGAGCTTGCTCGATCAGGCGGGTTTGCCCGGTTCGTTCTGGGATGCACGAGGCAGTCAGCGCCACACCGATTATGACGCCCTGCTGCGTCCGGTGGCGGTGACGGAGCACGCCGCGGGAGAGGCGCCGCGTGTAGTGGAGCGGCTGACCTACGGCGACTCCGCTCCGGTGTTCGCCGAGCACAACCAGTGTGGGCAGTTGATCCGCCATGACGATCCAGCCGGCGTTCAAATCTTCCACGCTTACGGATTTACCGGTGCCGTTCTGGTTGAAGAACGACGCTTTCTCGCGGATCTCGAAACACCGGATTGGCCCCCGGGCATCGAAGATCGCGAGACATGGCTGGAAGATCAAGCGTTCACCACTCGCCACACTTTCAACCCCGGCGGTGAGCTTCAGCGACAAGTCGATGCGGTAGGTAACGTTCGCAGCTTTGGCTACGACGTGGCCGGCAAGCGGAGTGAGGTCTGGCTGCAAATGGCCGGCGAGGGCAAGCGACCGCAATGCCTGGTCAGCGACCTCCATTACAACGCCCAGGATCAGGTCGAACGCGAAACCGCCGGCAATGGAGTGATATCTCGTGCTGACTACGCTGCCGATGACGGCCGGCTGATCAGGCTGACGGCGGCAGTCGGCAACCAGAAACCCCTGCAGGACCTGAACTACGTCTACGACCCGGTGGGCAACATCGTCGAGCTGCACGACCGGTCCCAACCCGTCACCCATTTCAACAGTCAGCGCATCGACCCGATCAACCGCTACCGCTACGACAGCCTGTATCAACTGGTCGAGGCCCAAGGGTGGGAGGTCAGCCAACCGAGCCATGGCCCGACGCTGCCGGAACTGTTGCCCACACCGCTAGACCCTAACCAACGGCGCCATTACACCCAACGCTTCGAGTACGACCGGGGCGGCAACCTGATCACCCGCCAGCACAGCGGTGCGCCCGGTTTTTCGATGTTCACCTCGGCACGGAGCAACCGCAGCCTCAGGCAACGGGACGACGGCTCGCTGCCGGGAGATCCCGAAATCGCCTTGGGTTTCGATGCCTGTGGCAACCAGTTGGAACTACAACGCGGGCAAGCCATGGCCTGGGACATCCGTAACCAATTGAGCCGCGTGACGTTGGTCAAACGCGAAACCGGGCCCGACGACTACGAATGCTACGCCTACGACCGCCCCGGCCACCGCTTGCGCAAAGCGGGATTCGCCCAAGGCAGTGGCCGCTCCCTGCGCACCGAGGTCCGTTACCTCCCGGGTTTGGAAATCCACCGTCAGGCCGGTGGCGAAGAACACCACGTCATCAGCGTCGAAACCGGGCGCAGCAGCGTCCGAGCATTGCATTGGCCCGGTGGCGCGCGCAGTGATCAACTGCGTTACAGCCTCAGCGATCACCTCGGCTCTAGCACCCTGGAACTGGATGACGAGGCGGGCGTGCTGACCCAGGAACACTATTACCCCTTTGGTGGCACGGCGTGCTGGGCGGGTAAAAGTGTGTTGGTGGCGAAGTACAAGACCATTCGCTATTCAGGCAAGGAACGCGATGCAACGGGGTTTTATTATTATGGTTATCGCTATTACGCACCGTGGTTGCAACGCTGGATTAGCACTGATCCAGCCGGAAATATTGATGGTTTAAACATGTACTGTTTTTGCGCTAATACGCCAATTACATATCGCGATGAATTTGGCTTGGTAAGGGGGCGTGGAGATAGGCTGGAATTTATCGAAAAATTGAGAGGCCACACGTTTCTCGCTCGGGGTATAGAGGAAATAAAGAATAAAAGTCCTGATAAAGGACAGCGATTGGCTGAAGGTTTAGAGAAGTTATCGGAGTGGTCGGCAAAAACCGTCAATGCTCTAGAGATGCCGGCAGTCGAGGAAGACGTAAAAAAAATAATTTCCGTTGTGTATGTTGGAGATGTGCCTATATCGGAACTATTGCCAAAAATCAAAGTTATGGACTTGGCCGTGAAGGAGTATGTCGCGGGGAATAGAGATATTATTTTGACTGGCTCAAAGAAAGATAATGTGGAAGCGCATGTAATTTCACGTGATCCTCACAAGCGAATCTTCATTCCCGAGGACACGCTTGAAAGTACACCTGAAGAAATTGCTATGACTATTTATCATGAAATATCTCATTTTAAAGGTGCCCGCGCAGAGGACGGGTTAGGTAGCCAGGATTTTATATATTTAGGTCATAGGGTTGTAATACCAGATAAAAACAATCCGAATCAGCAGTTTCTTGAGAGGAAAGAGTTAAATGATCTCATCGCCCGACAGTCTGTGATGACCGTCTCAGGTGACAAGCGACAAAAATTTTTTAAAACACCATGGAAAAAAGGAATACAGAAAGCGCTGAACAAAAGTCCTGAGCTGACAACAAAAGTCTTATTAAATAATGCTGATTCATATGCCATGCTCGTTGCATCTATTGGGCTTAGATAGTTGTTTGCGTGATCCATTGAGTGAGGGCTTCCTCCGGTTCAACGCTTGTTCAACCCCCGCGCCAACCGATCCCCACCCAACTGAATCACCGCCACCAACGCCACCAGCAGCACAATCACCGTCAGCATGATCTGGCTGTCAAACCGCTGATACCCGTACCGATACGCAATGTCCCCCAAGCCACCCGCACCGATCGCCCCGGCCATGGCCGAGGAGTTGATCATGGTCACCAGGGTAATGGTGAATCCGCCGACAATCCCCGGCAGCGCTTCAGGCAACAACACGTGCCAGACGATGTGCCAACGCCGGCAGCCCATGGCTTGCGCCGCTTCGACCAAACCGTGGTCGACCTCCCGCAGACTGACCTCGGCAATACGCGCAAAGAACGGCGTAGCCGCGATGGTCAGCGGCACCACGGCCGCCCACACGCCGTAAGTGGTGCCGACGATGAGCCGGGTGAACGGAATCAAGGCGACCATCAGGATCAGGAAAGGCACCGAGCGGAACAAGTTCACGAAGGCGCCCAACGCGCGGTTCAGCGCCGGGGCTTCGTAGATGCCGCCCTTGGAGCTGGTGACCAGGATCACGGCCAGCGGAATGCCCGCCAACAATGCGATCAACGACGACACGCCGACCATCAGGAAGGTGTCGATAAAGCCCTGCAGCAAGCGATCAAACCACATAACCCAGTACCTCCACCTGTTGCGCCCATTGGCTGGCGCGCTGACGCAATTCTTCGGCACCGAGGGAAGAGCCCGTCACCGCCAGTAGCAGTTGCCCAAGCGCATGTCCCTGAATCCTTTCCACGCCACCTTGCAGCAAGCGCACTCGGCCTCCGAGCGCGCTGAACAGTGCTGCCAGGTCCGGTTCGTCGCGCTGGCTGCCGGTGAACTGCAAGCGCAGGACCACGGCGGCATCAGGGAATGTCGCTTGCGCCAACAGACGGCTTTGCAGCTCTGGCGGCAATGCATGCTGCAACGGCGCCAGCAGCGTCTTGCTGACCTCATGTTGTGGATTGCCGAAGACTTCCCACACCGGCCCTTGCTCGACGATGCGGCCGTGTTCGAGCACGACCACCCGATCACAGATCTCTCGGATCACCGCCATCTCGTGGGTGATCAAGACGATGGTCAGGCCCAGGCGCCGGTTGATCTCGCGCAGCAGGCCGAGGATCGATTGCGTGGTTTCCGGGTCGAGTGCCGAGGTGGCTTCGTCGCACAGCAGGATCTGCGGGTCATGCACCAGCGCCCGGGCAATGCCCACGCGCTGTTTCTGCCCGCCGGACAACTGTGCCGGGTAAGCCTTGTGTTTGGCCTGCAAGCCGACCAGTTCCAGCAGTTCACGGACCTTTTGCTCGCGTTGTTCCTTCGGCACGCCAGCGACTTTCAGCGGTAGCTCGACGTTCTGCCAAACGGTCTTGGCCGACATCAGGTTGAAGTGCTGGAAGATCATGCCGATGCGCCGACGCAGCGCCACCAGGCGGTCTTCGTCGAACTCGCCGATTTCCACCTGATCGATCAGTACCCGACCGCTGCTCGGTTGCTCCAGGCGATTGATGGTGCGGATCAGCGACGACTTGCCGGCGCCGCTGCGGCCGATGATGCCGAACACTTCGCCGTGCTGGATTGCCAGGTCGATGCCGTGCAGGGCCGCCACCGGCCCTTGCTGGCCGTTGTAGGTCTTGCCCAGGCCGATGAAGCGGACGTGGGCATGGTTCAGTTCGGGATGCAGCTCAGTGCGTTCGGCACTTTGCGGCTCTGGAGTCTCCAGTCGCCGTTGGATGGCGGCAGTCATGCTCAGCTTTCCCAGCCGGCTTGATAGAGCTTGCCGTGAGCTTTATCCAGCGCGGCGCGCACAGCGGGCGAGTGCTGGTAGATGTCGACGAACTTGACCAGGCGCGGGTCGGTTTTGCTCTTGGGCTGGATCACGAACTGAATCACGTACTCCTTGTGATCGAGGCCGTCGAACAGCAGCGCGGAGCCCGCATCGAAGGTTTTCGACAAGCGAATGTAGGCCGGGTAGCCCTGCACCAGATCGGCGTCGTCATAGGCACGCACCAGTTGCACGGCTTCGACCTGGAGGATCTTGATGTGCTTCGGGTTGGCGACGATGTCTTCTTCGGTGGCCTTGTAGCCGACGCCGGGCTTGAGGGTGATCAGCCCGGCCTTGGCCAGCAGCTGTAAGCCGCGACCGCTGTTGATCGGGTCGTTGGCGATGGCCACGCTGGCGCCTTGTGGCAGTTCGTCGAAGCTTTTGTATTTTTTCGAATAGAGGCCGACGTTGTTGATGATCCCCGGCGCGAAAGGCACCAGGTCGAAACCCGAAGCGGCCTTGGCGTTTTCCAGGAACGGGATGTGCTGGAAGTAGTTCACGTCGATGTCGCCGGCGGCGAGGCTGACGTTCGGTGCGATCCAGTCGGTGAACTCCACCAGCTCGACTTTCAGGCCTTGTTTGCCGGCCTCTTCGACGGCCGCTTCCAGGGGAATGGCGAAGGCGGCGGTGGTGCCGATTTTCAGTGGCGCGTCGGCGGCGAAAGTCACCGAGCTGAACAGGCCGAGGGCCAGGGCCAGTGCTTTGACTGGGTGAGAGAGGTAGTGCTTTTTCATGATGAGTTATCCAGTCAGTGCATAGAATTTGTGGTGTTGGGTCGGGCCTCTTCGCGAGCAAGCCCGCTCCCACATTTGGAATGCATTCCCCTGTGGGAGCGGGCTTGCTCGCGAAGCTTTTAGCGGCGGTAAGCCGAACCGGTATGTTGCTCAGGCAAAAACGCTTCCCGCTGAAACAGCTTTTCCCGCAAGGTGCCGCTGTCGTACGCAGTCTTGTACGACCCCCGCCGTTGCAGTTCAGGAATCACCAGCTCAATGAAATCCTCATAGCTTTCCGGCGTGACGATGCGGGTCAGGTTGAAGCCATCCAGCCCGGTTTCGGCGATCCACGATTCCAGCTCGTCAGCCACCTGTTCCGGGGAACCCACCACGGCGATGTAACGACCACCGAGGGCGTGTTGCTCGAGCAATCTGCGCCGGGTCCAGTCGTTGTTTTGCAGGTGTTTGGTGGCGGACTGGATCGCGTTGCTCTTCACGTACTGGATCGGTTCGTCGATTTCATACTGAGAAAAATCAATCCCGGTGGACGCCGAAAAATGCGCCACGCCGGCTTCGGCACTGGCGTAGCTCAGGTATTCGGCGTGCTTGGCCCAGGCCTGGTCTTCAGTGACGCCGACGATCACATTCAGGCCCATGAACACCTTGATGTCCTCGGGGTTGCGTCCGGCTTCAACGGCGCTGGCGCGCACCTTGTCCACCTGCGCCCTGGTCGATGCCTTGGTCTGGCCGCTGATGAACACGCACTCGGCATGCCGCCCGGCGAACAGCAAGCCGCGATCCGAACTGCCGGCCTGGAACAGCACCGGCGTGCGTTGCGGCGAGGGCTCACAGAGGTGATACCCCTCGACCTGATAGAACTCGCCCTTGTGCTCGACCTTGTGCACTTTCTCGGGCTGCGCGTAGATCCGCTGTTGCCGATCGTTCAGCACCGCGCCGTTTTCCCAGCTGCCTTCCCAGAGTTTGTAGAGCACCTCCAGGTACTCGTCGGCCTGGTCGTAGCGACGGTCATGCTCGACTTGCTCGCTCAGGCCCATGGCTTTGGCCGCACTGTCGAGGTAGCCGGTGACGATGTTCCAGCCGACCCGGCCACGGCTCAGGTGATCCAGGGTCGACAGGCGTCGGGCGAACAGATACGGCGCTTCGTAGGTGAGGTTGGCGGTCAGGCCGAAACCGAGGTTTTTCGTCACCGCGGCCATGGCCGACACCAGCAGCAGCGGGTCGTTGACCGGCAACTGGATCGACTCTTTCAACGGCACGTCCACCGAGTTCTGATAGACGTCGTAGACCCCGACGATGTCGGCGATGAACAGGCCGTCGAACAGCCCGCGCTCCAGCAGCTGCGCCAGATCGGTCCAGTATTCGATCGTGTTGTACTGCGTCGAGTTATCCCGTGGATGGGTCCACAGGCCGTGGTTGATGTGCCCGATGCAGTTCATGTTGAACGCGTTGAGCAGGATCTTCTTTTTAGTGGCGGCCATCAGATGGTCCCCCGCAGTGGCGGGTTTTCATCGTTGAGGTAGTAGTTGCCCACGGCGTGATACTTCCAGCGCACCGGATCGTGCAGGGTGTGCACGCGGGCGTTGCGCCAGTGGCGGTCGAGGCTGTGTTCGATCAAGGTTGCCTGGCTGCCGGCCAGTTCGAACAGCGTGCTGCCGGCGGCCAGGGAGATTTCGGTGCTCAGGGCGCGGGCTTCGGCGACGGCGATCGACGCGACCGCGACGGTCTCGGCGCGCGTGTCGGCCTGGGCCTTGTCGAGGTATTCGCCCGCACGCTCAAGCAGCGCTTCGGCGGCGTGCAGGCGAATGCTCAGGTGGCCGAAGCTCTTGAGGGTCAGCGGATCGTCCGTGGCTTTTTCGTGGGTGGCGTCGATCCACGGCCGGGTTTTGGTGCGAACGAAGTGCAGCGCATCTTCATAGGCGGCGCGGGCGATGCCGGTGTCGATGGCGGCATGGAGAATCTGCGCCAGCGGGCCGACCGGGGTCGGGCGCTCGAAGGCGCTTTGAAAGGGGATCACATCGTCAGCGGCAACAAACACATCTTCAAATACCACCGAGCCGCTGCCGGTGGTGCGCTGGCCGAAGCCGCTCCAGTCGTCGATCACGCTCAGGCCCTTGCTGTTGCGCGGGACGAACGCCAGTTGCTGCACGCCGTTTTCATCCACCACCGAGGTGGGAATGCGCTGGGCGTAAATCGCGCCGGTGGCGTAGAACTTGCGACCATTGATGCGATAGCCGCTGCCGTCGCGAGTCAGGCGGGTGACGCGATCGTGTGCGGTCTTGGTGCCGAGTTCGGCCAATGCATTGCCGAAGCGCTGGCCGGCCAGTACCTCGGCATAAAGACGTTTTTTCTGCGCGTGGTTGCCGTTCACCCGCAGTACTTCGAGGGCATAAAAATGGTTTTGCGGGATTTGCCCAAGCGAGCCGTCGGCCTGCGCAATCAAGGCGATGACCTTGGCCAGGGTGACGTTGGAAACACCGGCGCCGCCATACTCTTTCGGCACGCTGATGCCCCACAGGCCCGAGCGGGAAAATACTTCCAGTTCCGGGTGTGGCAAGCGGCGCTCGCGGTCGCGCAGGGCGCTGTCGCGTTTGAAATCTTCGGCCAGGTCGCTGGCGACGATCAGGGCTTGTTCATCGCTGGTGATGACCGCGACGTGCTGAGAATTTGTCATGTTGTTCTCCAGATGTCTGGTCGTCAGATCCAGGAATGCCGGTTAGGCAGCGTGCCGTTGAGGCGATAGGCGCCGATGGCGTGGTACTTCCAGCGCACCGGATCGTGCAGGGTGTGCACCCGGGCGTTGCGCCAGTGGCGGTCGAGGTTGAATTCGGCGAGGGTCGCGCGGCTGCCGGCCAGCTCGAACAGCTTTTCACTGGCCAGCAACGAAATCTCGGTAGTCAGCACCTTGGCTTCGGCCACGGCAATCGAGGCACGGGCGGCGGACTCGGCGGTGAGCGGCGCGGCGCTGACCTGATCAAGCACTTGCCCGGCCTTGCGCAGCAGCGCTTCGGCGGCGTGCAATTCGATTTTCAATTTGCCGATATCGGCGATCACGTAGAGGTCATCGCTGGCCCGCTCGACCTTGGCGTCGATCCACGGCCGGGCGCGGGTTTTCACGAAGTCGATGGCGTCGTCGATGGCGCCTCGGGCGATACCGGCGTCGATGGCCGCTTGAATCAGCTGGGAGACGGCACCCTGAATGTTCGGTGTGTCGTTGATCTTCCAGTTATCCACAACCAGTTCGGAGTCGACCTGCACGTTGTTGAGTAAAATCGTGCCGCTGGCGGTGGTGCGCTGACCAAAGCCGGACCAGTCATCGACGATGCGCAATCCCGGTGTGCCGCGACGGATGAACGCCAGCACCTGCCTGCCGTCGTCATTCAATGCCTTGACCGCCACCCAATGGGCGAACAGGGCACCGGTGGAATAGAACTTCTGGCCGTTGAGGACGCCGTCGGCGGTGAGGCGTGCCTTCAGTTCCAGGGTGTTTTTGGTGCCGCGCTCCGGCCCGGCATTGCCGATGCGCCAGCCATCAAGGACGCTTTTGAACAGTTGGCTTTTTTGCGCTTCGGTGGCGCTGCCGAGGATCAGGTTAAGAATGCCGAACTGGTTTTGCGGGATCTGCCCCAGCGCCGGGTCGGCGGCGGAAATGATCGCGAAGACCTCGGCCAGGGTGACGAACGAAACCTGCGGGCCGCCGTACTCGCGGGGGATGGAAATGCTGCCCAGGCCGCTGCGGGTGAACTGTTCGATTTCAGACCATGGGAGCTTGCGCTGCTGGTCGCGTTTGGCCGCTTGCAGGCGGGCCACCTGCGCCAGTTCATGGGCCGCCTTGATGGCTTGGGCATCGTTGCGCAAGACTTTTGCGGGCAACAAAAGGGGGGCGATGTCCAGGTCACTCTGGACGATTGCGTCTGCCAGACTGGACATCAGTGCCGCTCCTTGGCTGCACGCAATGCCCTGGCGATCTGCACTGGGGTGATTGTGTTCCGGACCATACCTACCTCACATCTCATGGAAGCGCCGCTTGTGGCAGCGCGTGAAAACAAGAATGTCCGGTGGTCCGGTGTATATACCCTAAACGCGTATAAATTTTTTATGAACTAACTTTTAGGAATATGGATAGATTGTGTTACCTGCAAGATGAGCGCGAACCCTGTGGCGAGGGAGCTTGCTCCCGTTGAGGTGCGAAGCGCCTCCAAAACCTGTTAATGATTTTTCCCGGTTCTAACCCATTAGCCGGTTTTGCGACTGTTTCGCAGCCGAGCGGGAGCAAGCTCCCTCGCCACAGAACTTGTATTCATTGCTTGCGGGATTCGGCGGCCTTGAGGGCTTTTTTCGGGGGGACTTTCAGATAGGGATTGGCGCAACCGATCTTCAGCGTGCGGGCCGGTGCCCAGCGCGAGTTGTTGCCCACCCTGTCGAGAATGCAGTAGGTCACTTCCAGCCGCAGATCCTCGCCGGCTTCGAGGATGACCGCCGGCGGTATCCACACCTGGATCGGCTGGCCCACATCGGCGGGCTTGAGTCGTGGCAGGTCCATGCGCACATCGCCCCAGCGCAGGGTGATTTCGTCGTCCACGGCCATGTTCAGGTACGGTTCGATGGTCAAGGGAACACCGCGTTTGACCTGACTCGGATTGACACCCTGGCGGCGAATCGCCTCGGGAATGCTCACCGGTGCCAGGCACTGGTTTTCATCGCCGCCCAGGGCTGAGGGTTGGCCGCCCGGGCAGTCGAGTTTGATCTGCACGTTGCGACTGGCCGATATCGCCGGGCCTCGGCCAATTTGCATGACCCGGTAGTGAATGCGCGAAGTACCGTTGGCGACAAAACTTTCAGGCACCCTCAACTGCACCGGTTGGCCGACATCGCTGGCTGTGACCACGCGGGAGGCCACGTAGCAGCTGTCCCAGAACAGTTCGATCAGGTCGCCTGCGTCCATGGCGGGGTAGGGCGCCACATCGATCAGCAGATGTGCTGCGCAAGTGGCGTTGATGCCGGTCCTGTTGGATTGCGCCAGGGTCGGGGCCGCAAGCCCGGATTTGTTTGAGGTGCTTTTCATGAAGTCTCCTTGAAGTCTTGCAACGAAGTCCGTTTCTGGAATATCAAAAAACTAAAAATCGAAGCGAAAAAGCCATTCATTACTTCGAGTTGAAATAATGGTTCAAGCGTGATGAATGTTGCTGGCAGGAGACTAGATAAGAGTCAGGAAGATCCGCTGTCAATAAGATTTGTTAGTTGTGAGTGGTGCGTGCTGTTATTCAGAAAGTTCCTACGCTAGCAAGTAAGTAAACCCTGTCCTTGCGTCGAATTTATCTGCTGAAAGCGGCGGGATACAGGTAGTTTTGTGCCAGTCATTGGCACAGCCCTGTCATGAAGAGTCTGATTGGATTGGCACTGTTTAATTGTTGCGATGCATATATATATGTACCGCGTGTGCATACAGGGCATGCGTGTCGAATAGGCGGGTTTAGTTTGGTATTAATTAAGTGTATTTCGAGGGGTGTCACTTCCATCCATGGAAGTTAACCGTTGTTGCGCAGGGTTGTTAGTTGTGGCCGTTATTCAGGAACTTGCTCAGGAATTGTTTGGTTCGCTCTTCTTTCGGGTTGGCAAACAATGCCTTCGCTTCGCCTTGCTCGACAATCACGCCCTTGTCGAAAAACACCACACGGTTGGCCACGTCCCGGGCAAAGCCCATTTCGTGGGTGACGATCACCATGGTGCGTTTCTCCTCGGCCAGGCCGCGGATGGTCGCCAGCACCTCGCCCACCAACTCCGGGTCGAGGGCCGAGGTCGGCTCGTCGAACAGGATCACTTCGGGCTCCATCGCCAGCGCCCTGGCAATCGCCACGCGCTGTTGCTGGCCACCGGAGAGGCGACGCGGGTAGGCGTCCTCCTTGCCTGCCAGACCGACCTTGGCCAAGAGCTTTTTACCCAGGGCAACGGCGTCGGCGCGCGGGGTCTTTTTCACCACGATCGGGCCTTCGATGACGTTTTCCAGGGCGGTGCGATGGGGGAACAGGTTGAAGTTCTGGAACACGAAACCTACGTGCTGGCGCAAGCGCCGCACCAGGCTCTGCTGCTGGTTCAGGGGACGGCTGGTATCGACTTCGATATCGCCGACCTTGATCCGGCCGCTGGTGGGTTCTTCCAGAAAATTCAGGCAACGCAGGAAGGTGGTCTTGCCCGAACCGCTTGGGCCGATGATTGCCACCACCTCGCCTTCCTTGACCTCAAGATCGATGCCGTTGAGCACCACTTGACCCTTGAACTGCTTTGTCAGTTTTTCCACGACAATCATCGGGTCAGGACTCCTGGTCGTGCCGATTGACCCGCGCTTCCAACTGGTTCTGCAGGTGCGACAGCACCGTGGCCAGGATCCAGTAGATCAGTGCGGCGGCAAGATACATGGTGAAGACTTCGAAAGTCCGGGCGGTAATCAGTTGCGCCTGACGGAACAGCTCCGGCACCTGGATGGTGGCGGCCAGCGCCGTGTCCTTGACCAGTGAAATGAAGCTGTTGCCCAGCGGCGGCAATGCGGTGCGCATGGCCTGCGGCAGGATGGCCCGGCGCAGGGTTTGCGCGCGGGTCATGCCGATGCTGGCAGCGGCTTCCCACTGGCCGCGTTCGATCGAACCGATCGCGGCGCGCAGGATTTCACAGGCATAGGCGGCCATGTTCAGCGAGAAGCCGATCAGGGCCGCCGGCAGCGGATCGAGTTCCAGACCCAATTGCGGCAAGCCGTAATAGATCACGAACAGTTGCACCAGCAACGGCGTGCCGCGAAAGAACGACACGTAGATGCGGGCCAGCCAGTTGACCGATTTGAAGCGCGACAGGCGCATCAGCGCCAGGCCGAACCCCATCACCAGGCCGAAGAACATCCCGCCCAGGCTGAGGATGACCGTGAAATACGCGCCCTTGAGCAGAAAGGGCGCGGAGTCCAGTGCGAGTTGGAAAGCTGCTTCCATTATTTGGTGACGTCAGCTTGGAAGTACTTTTCCGAGATCTTCGCCAGGGTGCCGTCGGCACGCAGCTCGTCGAGGGCCTTGTTCACGGCAGCCAGCAGTTCCGGCTCGCCTTTGCGCAGGGCAATACCGGATTCCTGGCGAGAGAACGCCTGGCCGGCAGCGACGGTTTTCGGTGCTTTCTTGGCGTATTCAAGGGCAGCCAGACGGTCGATCAGGATGGCGTCGGTACGGCCGTTGTTCAGGTCGGCGAACTTGGTCGGATCATCGTCGTAGGTGCGCACGTCGGCACCCGGCACGTTGGCACGGACCCACTGTTCGTAGTTGGTGCCAAGGCCCACGCCGACTTTCTTGCCGGACAGGTCAGCGGCGCTCTTGATGTTCAGCGCGGCTTCCTTGTCCTTCAGCACCAGTGCCTGAATCCCGGAAATGGTGTACGGCTCGGAGAAGTCATACTTCTTCTTGCGCTCCTCGGAGATGGTCACCTGGTTGACCACTACGTCCAGGCGCTTGGATTCCAGGGCGGCGAGGATGCCGTCCCACTTGGTTGGCTGAATCTTGGCCTTGACGCCCAGCTTCTGGGCCAGGGCCTCGGAGAGCTCGACCTCGAAACCCGAAAGCTTGCCGTTTTCATCGACGAAGCTGAACGGTGGGTAAGTGCCTTCCAGGCCGACGTTGATCACGCCTTTATCCTTGATCTGTTTCAGTTGCTCACCGGCAACGGCATGGCCAATCAGGCCGGCGCTCAGTGCCAGGCCCAGCGAGCCCACCAGCAGATTACGACGTAGTGCAGAAAAATTCATGACAAGCCCCTGTGTTTTCTTATGGAAGACGCTTAAGGAAAGTTGGCAAATTCGGGATTCGGACGACTGCGATATCCTGCCCTAATGCAGCTTATGCGTCTCGCTGCAAATTCGCCTGCAGCGTGACTATATGATGGCGTCTTTAGATTAGAAAATAATAATTAATCTTCTGGTTATTCAATTTTGGAATAGATTGCTTTTTCACTGTAGGAGCGAGCCTGCTCGCGATGGACGACAGGGCACCGCGGGGTATCAGGTTGCCAGCGTTATCGTTGACGACCATCGCGAGCAAGCTCGCTCCTACAGGAAATCCTTGTAGGCAAACAGCGCCGGCGCCCCACCGGTGTGCAGGAAGATAATCGGGCCCTCATCGAAACGCTGACGCCCGATCCCGTCCAGCAAGCCCGCCATGGCCTTGCCAGTGTAGACCGGGTCCAGCAACAAGCCTTCCTGGCTCGCCAGCAGCTTCACCGCCGCCAGTGTTCCGGCATTCGGTTCGCCATAACGCGGGGCGAAATACTCATCCCACAGCTCGACCTTGAAAGCCTCCGGCAGGTTCACGCCCAGCAACTCGGCGGTGCGCTCGGCCAGGCCTTGAACCTTGGGCCGCTGATCTTCATCGCTGCGCGAGACCGTCACGCCGATCACTGGCAGGTCCGGCAGCACTTCACTCAAGGCCAGTGCCAGGCCGCTGTGGGTACCGGCGCTGCCCGAGGCCAGGACCACGGCGGCGAAGGTCAGGCCGGTGTCCTTGATTTGCCCGGCCAGTTCCAGCCCGGCACGTACGTAACCCAGGGCACCCAGCGCGTTGGAGCCACCGATCGGCACCAGGTACGGCTTCTTGCCGTTGCTGCGCAGCCGGCCGGCCAGGGCTTGCAGTTGTTCGTCGGCGTTGTCGAGGTTTTCCACCAGTTCGACCTTGGCGTCGAACAAATCGAGCAGCAGCCGGTTGCCGTTGCCGGTGTAGTTGCTGTCATCGGTGCCGAGGGGGTTTTCCAGGAGGGCTACGCAGCCCAGACCGAGCCTGGCGGCAATGGCGGCGGTCTGGCGCACGTGGTTCGATTGCAGTGCGCCGGCGGTGATCAAGGTGTCGGCGCCTTGGGCCAGCGCATCGGCGGCCAGGTATTCGAGTTTGCGCAGCTTGTTGCCGCCCATCGCCAGCGGCGTCAGGTCATCGCGCTTGACGTACACGTCGCGACCCAGCCAGGTCGACAGGCGTTCGAGTTTTTCCAGGGCGGTGGGCTGACCGAGCAGGTCGAGGCGGTTAAAGCAGGCGAGCTGTTGTTTGATCATGGGTCCGTACTGGCCGTTGAAGATCTCAGGACTATAGGCACGCCCCAAAGCCTGGGCAACCGTCAATCGCTTATAGCCAATCGAACTGAGCACAGCACTATTGGTTCTTAATTTGCCTTGCGACCCTTGCCGTAAAGTAATTGCCGTCAGTGCGGCCAGACAGTCCGGTCGCCCGTGAGGAGTTTTTACCGTGAGTGAGCGTTCCAGCCATTGGCAATTGCAGACCATCGTCAGCCAGCTGCGCACGGCACGTGAACAGTGGCGTGCACAAAACGGCCGGGCCAGCGGCGAGCAGGGCGGTCGTGAACTGCCCTCCCGGGCGGCCATGGCAGAGATTCTCGAAGCCCTGTGCGGTGCGCTGTTCCCGATGCGCCTGGGGCCGGTCGACCTGCGCGAAGAGAGCGAGGATTTCTACGTCGGTCACACGCTGGATGTGGCGTTGAATGCGCTGTTGGCCCAGGCGCGACTCGAATTGCGCTACGCCGCGCGCCACAGTGCCCAGGCCGATACCGAAGTCGAATCCAGGACCATCCAGATCATTCAGGACTTCGCCCTCGCCCTGCCGGGGTTGCGCAGCCTGTTGGACACCGACGTACTGGCGGCCTATCACGGCGACCCGGCGGCACGCAGTGTCGATGAAGTGCTGTTGTGCTACCCGGGGATTCTGGCGGTGATTCATCATCGCCTGGCCCACCATTTGTACCGTGCCGGGCTGCCGTTGCTGGCGCGGATCAGTGCGGAAATCGCCCACTCGGCCACCGGCATCGACATTCACCCCGGCGCGCAGATCGGCCGCAGTTTCTTCATCGACCACGGTACCGGCGTGGTGATCGGCGAGACGGCGATCATCGGCGAGCGCGTGCGGATTTATCAGGCGGTGACTTTGGGGGCCAAGCGCTTCCCGGCCGACGAAGACGGTCAGTTGCAGAAGGGCCAGCCGCGGCATCCGATTGTCGAGGATGACGTGGTGATCTATGCCGGGGCGACGATTCTGGGGCGGATCACCATCGGTCAGGGCTCGACCATCGGCGGCAATGTCTGGCTGACCCGCAGCGTGCCGGCGGGCAGCAACCTGACCCAGGCGAATCTGCAGCATGATGATGGGGCGCAGAAGTAGATCTTTGAATCTCCTTTGACTGGTCCGGCCTCTTCGCGAGCAGGCTCGCTCCCACAGGGTGTGTGCGTCGGTCACAAATCCACTGTGGGAGCGAGCCTGCTCGCGAAGCTTCCAAATCCATCACATTTCCTGCCTTGAGCTAGCGTACAACCAGTACCGCCCAGCCCTGCGATTAGTCCTTAGCCCCCTATCCATGTTTAACTTGAACGTTCATTCAAGTTAAACCGGCGGTTCGCTGCCCGCTCACAACAGGAGGCTTGCCTTTGCTGAGTCCGATTTCCACAGCCACGTTTCTACCCTTCGAGGTGCACCGTACATGAGTGCATCGTCCATCCCTCCAGGCGGTCTGATCCGCATGAATCCGCCGGTGTTCTGGTTCTCGGCGAGTTTCATCCTGTTGTTTGGTGTCGTTGTCATCGCCATGCCCGAGCAGGCCGGTGCCTGGTTGCTGGCGGCGCAAAACTGGGCGGCCAACACGGTCGGCTGGTATTACCTGCTGGCGATGACCCTGTATCTGGTCTTCGTGGTGGTCACCGCCTTGTCCGGCTACGGCAAGATCAAGCTCGGTGCCGACCACGACGAGCCCGAATTCAGTTATCTGTCCTGGGCCGGCATGCTGTTCGCCGCGGGGATCAGCATCACCCTGTTTTTCTTCTGCGTGTCCGAGCCCCTGACCCACATGCTGCAACCGCCACAAGGCGAGGCGGGTACCGCGGATGCGGCGCGCCAGGCGATGCAGATTCTGTTTCTGCACTGGGGCCTGCATGGCTGGGGCGTGTTCGCCTTTGTCGGCATGGCGCTGGCCTACTTTGCCTACCGGCATAACCTGCCACTGGCCCTGCGCTCGGCGCTGTATCCGCTGATCGGCAAGCGCATCAATGGCCCCATCGGGTATGCGGTGGATGGCTTCGGCATCATTGCCACGGTGTTCGGCCTCGGTGCCGACATGGGCTTCGGCGTGTTGCACCTCAACTCGGGGCTGGACTACCTGTTCGGCATCGCCCATACCCAATGGATTCAGGTCGGCCTGATCACCCTGATGATGGGGGCGGCGATCATCGTTGCCGTATCCGGCGTCGACAAGGGCATGCGGGTCATGTCCGACATCAACATGCTGCTGGCCTGCGCGCTGTTGCTGTTCGTGTTGTTCGCCGGCCCCACGCAGCACTTGCTCAACACCCTGATCCAGAACCTCGGCGATTACCTCGGCGCCTTGCCGATGAAGAGTTTCGACCTGTACGCCTACGACAAGCCCAGCGACTGGCTGGGTGGCTGGACCGTGTTCTACTGGGCCTGGTGGATTGCCTGGTCACCGTTCGTGGGCCTGTTCATCGCGCGCATTTCCCGTGGCCGGACCATCCGCGAATTCGTCTTCGGCGTGCTGCTGATTCCGCTCGGCTTCACCCTGGCGTGGATGTCGATTTTCGGTAACAGTGCCATCGACCAAGTGCTCAACCACGGCATGAGCGCGCTCGGCATGTCGGCCATCGACAACCCGTCGATGACGCTCTACCTGCTGCTGGAAACCTACCCGTGGAGCAAAACCGTCATCGCGGTGACGGTGTTCATCAGCTTCGTGTTTTTCGTCACCTCCGCCGACTCCGGCACCGTGGTGCTGTCGACGCTGTCCGCCAAGGGCGGCAATCACGATGAAGACGGGCCGAAATGGCTGCGGGTGTTCTGGGGCGCAATGACGGCGCTGGTGACCAGTGCATTGCTGTTCTCGGGCAGCATCGATGCGTTGAAGTCGGCGGTGGTCCTGACCTCGCTGCCGTTCTCGTTGATCTTGCTGTTGATGATGTGGGGGCTGCACAAGGCGTTTTATCTGGAATCGCAGAAGCGGATTGCGCAGATGCACTCACTGGCACCGGTCTCGGGATCCCGGCGAGGCAAGGGCGGCTGGCGTCAGCGCTTGAGCCAGGCGGTGCATTTCCCTTCGCGCGATGAGGTCTATCGCTTCCTCGATACGACGGTGCGCCCGGCCATTGAAGAGGTGTCTGCCGTATTCGTCGAAAAGGGATTGCACGTAGAGACGCATCCGGGCCCGGCCAATGACAGCGTCAGCCTGGAAATCGGCCATGGCGATCAGCATCCGTTCGTTTATCAAGTGCAGATGCGCGGCTATTTCACGCCATCGTTTGCCCGTGGCGGCATGGGTTCCAAGCAACTCAACAATCGCCGTTACTACCGGGCCGAAGTGCATTTGAGCGAAGGCAGCCAGGACTACGATCTGGTGGGTTACACCAAGGAACAGATCATCAACGACATCCTCGACCAGTACGAACGGCACATGCAGTTCCTGCACCTGGTGCGTTGATCGCGGGCAGGGCGCCGGGGCTCTTCAGCCCTCGGCGCTCAGCACCATGAACAGCACCAGCGCCGCCACCGGAATGCTGAATACCACCGTGCCAATCCCCAGTTCCGTACTCAACGACTGGCCGGCGTTCACCACACCGATGGCACCATTGATCACTGTCAGCGCCAGCCACAGCACCACAAACGCGTAGGTCAGGGTCTGGCGGCTGAAGCCGATCTTCTCGCCGATGAACAGCATCAGGGCGAGCAAGGCCAAGCCGAAGGTGATGATGATCGTGGTGTGCATGGCGGCTTCCCTCCTTGCGATAGCTATCGCTTCTTCGTTGCCTTGGCGACTTTGTTCCTGTCGACCCTGATCACGCAAGCCTGCCGCTGTTTTGTTGAATTTTGCGGGCTGATCAATTCTTTTGTGAAACGTTTCAGCATTTAGCCGAATCCCCGGTTTTTTGCCGCCCGTGTGGGCGTATGCTGGGCGACTGGCGAAGCAGTCGATACCAGATCCAAGACAGACAAGAGAGGATTCGATGACTTACACCGCTGCCGAAAACCGCTACGACTCCATCCCTTATCGCCGCGTGGGCCGTAGTGGGCTGGTGCTGCCGGCGCTGTCCCTGGGCCTGTGGCACAACTTCGGCGACAGCACGCCGATCGATACCCAGCGCGCGTTACTGCGCACGGCGTTCGACCTGGGCATCAACCATTTCGACCTGGCCAACAACTATGGCCCGCCGTATGGCAGCGCCGAGATCAACTTCGGCCGTCTACTGCGCGAAGACTTCAAGCAGTACCGTGACGAACTGATCATCTCCAGCAAGGCCGGCTGGGACATGTGGCCAGGGCCTTACGGTCAGGGCGGCGGTTCGCGCAAGTACGTGCTGGCCAGCCTCGACCAGAGCCTGCAACGCCTGGGCGTGGACTACGTCGATATCTTTTATTCACACCGTTTCGACCCGGACACGCCGCTGGAGGAAACCGCCAGCGCACTGGCGACAGCGGTACAACAGGGCAAGGCGCTGTACATCGGCATTTCGTCCTATTCCGGGGTGAAAACCCGGGAAATGGCCACGTTGCTCAAGGAATGGAAAGTGCCGTTGCTGATCCACCAACCGGCCTACAACCTGCTCAATCGCTGGGTTGAAAAAGACCTGCTGGACACCACTGACGAACTCGGCACGGGCGTGATCGCCTTCACGCCGCTGGCGCAGGGATTGCTGACCGACAAGTACCTCAACGGCGTGCCGACGGATGCGCGGGTCAATCGTCCGGGGGGTGGTTCGTTGCAGGCCTCGCACTTGTCCGAGGCCAACATCGCCCAGGTGCGGGCACTCAACGAAATCGCCAAGCGGCGCGGCCAGAGCCTGGCGCAACTGGCGCTGGCCTGGACCCTGCGCGATCCGCGGGTCACTTCGGCATTGATCGGCGCGAGCCGGCCGGAGCAGATCATCGAGAACGTCGGGGCGTTGAAGAACCTGAGCTTCAGCGCGCAGGAACTGGCGGAGATTGACCGGTTTGCCCAAGAGGGCGGGATCAATCTTTGGGAGAAGCCATCTACAGCCGAGTAAATTGTCGGCGTCTGTTCCGGCCCCATCGCGGGCAAGCCCGCTCCCACAGGTTTTTCTGGTGTGCACAAAATTTGTGTTCAACACAGATCACTGTGGGAGCGGGCTTGCCCGCGATGAGGCCGGTCCTGACAGCAAAGATTTCAGGGTTCAGCGAAAGAAAGGCACATCTCCCAACACCGTCGCCCGCTGCATCACCCGCCGCGCTGGCCGGTAATCATCCACCGCGTAATGCTGGGTCACGCGGTTATCCCAGAACGCAATATCGTCCTGCTGCCAGCGCCAGCGAATGGTGAATTCAGGTCGCGTGGCGTGGGCAAACAGAAACTTCAGAATCGCCTCGCTTTCGGTTTCCGACAGTTCGTTGATCTTCGAGGTGAAGCCTTCATTGACGAACAGCGAACGGCGCCCGCTGACCGGGTGCGTGCGGATCACCGGGTGTGACAGCGGCGGATTCTTGCGCCGTGCTTCTTCCCACTGAGCAAGTGCTTCAGGTGTATTGCCGTAGCGCTCCAGCGGGAACGAACGGGTGAAATCGTGGGTGGCAGTCAGACCTTCGAGCAAGGCTTTCATCGGTGCGGACAGGGCTTCATACGCCGCAATCCCGCTGGCCCACAAGGTGTCGCCGCCAAACTCCGGCAGCAGCTTGGCGCTGAGCACTGCACCCAGGGCCGGGGTCGGCAGGAAGGTCACGTCGGTGTGCCAGATCGCGTTGTCGCGCACGTCGGTGACGGCAGTGTCGAGAATCAGCACTTCCGGTTGTTCCGGTACATTGGGATAGATCGGGTGAATGTGCAGGTCGCCGAAATTCGCGGCGAATCGTGCCTGTTGCTGTGGCGTGATCGGCTGGTCGCGGAAAAACAGCACCTGATGCTTGAGCAGTGCCTGCTCGATGGTATCGCGCTGTTCGACGTTCAGTGGCTGGCTGATGTCGATGCCGCTGATTTGCGCGCCGAGGGCAGAACTCAAAGGGACGATGGACAGTTGGCTCATGGTGGTTCTCTTAAATTCGGGGTCGAGCTTTTTTGTAGGAGCGAGCTTGCTCGCGATGGTGGTGAGTCAGACACAATCGTGTTGCCTGTCACATTGCTATCGCGAGCAAGCTCGCTCCTACAGGGGGTTGTTCAGTTATCAGTGAGCCTGGCCATGCCACGGCACCAGTTTGCGTTGCAGGGCGCGCAGGCCCATCTCCATGGCGAAGGCGATCAGCGCGATCACCAGAATCCCCAGTACCACCACATCGGTGACCAGGAACTGTGCGGCCGACTGCACCATGAAGCCCAAGCCGCTGGTGGCGGCGATCAGTTCGGCGGCGACCAGCGTCGACCAGCCTACGCCGAGGCCAATGCGCACACCGGTCAGGATGTCCGGCAAGGCACTCGGCAGAATAACGTGGCGAATCAACTGCGCCCGTGTCGCCCCCAAGGACTGCGCGGCGCGCAATTTCGCCGGGTCGACCGTGCGCACACCGGTTGCGGTGGCGATGGCGATCGGGGCGAAAATGGCCAGATAAATAAGCAGCACTTTCGACAATTCACCAATGCCACACCAGATCACGATCAGCGGCAGGTAGGCCAGCGGCGGAATCGGCCGGTAGAACTCGATCAGCGGATCGAGCACGCCACGGGCGATACGGTTGGCGCCGATGGCGATTCCCACCGGCACGGCGGTGAGAGTCGCAAAGCCGAGGCCCAGGCCGATTCGGCCCAGGCTCGCGCCGAGGTGCTGCCACAGGGTTGAGTCCATGTAACCCGAGGTCGCCAGCAGCCAGCCTTTTTGCAGGACGGCGGAAGGTGGTGGCAGGAACAGCGGCTCGATCAAGCCGGTTGCCGTTACGGCCCACCAGAAAACGATCAGAGCGACCAGTGTCAGCACACTGATCCAGCGCGTGCTCAAGCTGCGTCGTGCCGCAGTCACGGGAGTGCCTGGCTTGATCGCGGCGACGGGAATTTCGTAACTGCTCATGCGCGCTCCTGCCGCGTGGCGGCGCTGCGTTGGGAGAACACTTTGGCGAGTACGTGTTCGCGGGTTTCGATAAAACGCGGGTCGGACTTGATCGCCCGTGCCGACTCACCGGCGGCATAACGCTGACCGAAGTCGAGACTCAGGCGCTCGACGATTTGCCCCGGGTTCGGCGCCAACAGAATCAGGTCGGTGGCGAGGAACACGGCCTCTTCGATGTCGTGGGTAATCAGGAACACCGGTTTGGCGGTGCGTTGCCAGACTTGCAGCAAGAGCTCTTGCATTTGTTCACGGGTGAACGCGTCGAGGGCGCCGAATGGTTCGTCCATGAGCAACACGCGCGGGTCGGCGGCGAGGGCACGGGCAAGGCCGACGCGCTGCTTCTGGCCGCCGGATAGCTGCCAGATGCGGCGCTGTTCAAAGCCGGAAAGATCGACCAGGGCGAGCATTTCCCGGGCGCGGGCCTCGCGCTTGTCCCGGGCGACGCCGGCCAGCTCAAGACCAAAGCCTGTGTTGGCCAGCACGTCTTGCCATGGCAGCAGCGCGTCGTCCTGGAACACTACGCCACGCTCGGCACTCGGGCCTTTGACGGGCACGCCATCAAGGGTGATGCGCCCGGCGCTGGGTTCGACGAAACCGGCAATCAGGTTCAACAGCGAAGTCTTGCCACTGCCGGACGGGCCGAGGGCGACCAGCAGTTGCCGGGGCCCAAGGCTCAGGGATATATCCGCCAGCACCGGTGTAGGGCTGCCGGGGTACTGTGCGCTGATGCGCTCCAGCTGTAGCAAGGCCATTGCATTGACTCCCGATCAGTTGGTGATGAACTTGGCGCTGACGTACGGCGCGTAGTCCGGCAGCACGGCCTCAACCTTGCCCTGTTCCTTGAGGAACGCGGCGGTGTCGGTGATGGCCTTGGTGGTCGGTGCGCCGAGGGTGATCACCTGGTCAGCCGCCAGCGGGTAGACGTTGCCTTGCAGCAGCAGCGGAATGTCGCTGGCCTTGGCTCCGGACAGCTTTACCAGCTTGTCGACGTTGCCCTGGTTGGCGAGCCAGGCTTGCGGGTCCTTGCGGTAATCGGCGTAGGCGTCCAGGGTCACTTTGGCGAACGCGGAGACGATTTCCGGGTGCTTCTCGGCGAAGTCCTTGCGCACGATCCAGGCATCGAAAGTCGGTGCGCCGAATTTGGCCAGCTCGCCAGAGGTGATCAGCACCTTGCCGTTTTCCTTGGCCACGCCAAGGGCCGGGTCCCAGACGTAGGTGGCGTCGATGTCACCGCGTTTCCAGGCGGCAATGATCGCTGGCGGAGCCAGGTTGAGTACGGTGACTTTCGAGGGGTCGATGTTCCAGTGTTTCAGCGCGGCGAGCAGGCTGTAGTGGCCGGTGGACACGAAGGGCACGGCGATCTTCTTGCCGATCAGGTCTTGCGGGCTCTTGATCCCGGAACCGTCGCGAGCCACCAGGGCTTCGGCGGCACCGATCTGGGTGGCGATGAGGAAGGTTTCCACCGGGACTTTGCGGGTGATGGCCGCCGTCAGGGGGCTGGAACCGAGGTAGCCGATCTGCACGTCGCCGGAGGCGATGGCGGCGATGATGTCGGCACCGTTGTCGAATTTGCGCCAGCTGATATCGGCCTTGGTGGCTTTTTCGTAGGCGCCATCGGCCTGGGCGACTTTCGCCGGGTCAACGGTGGTCTGGTAGGCGACGGTGACGTCGGCCGCTTGGGCAAACAAACTCGCTGTCGCCAGGGAAGCGGCCGCCAGCAAGCGTAGAGGGAAAGTCAGTTTCATCAGAAAGCTCCTTGTCAGGCGACCGAATGTCGGCGTGAGAAAGAGACTAAATGATCTAAGAATTCGAAAATAAATAACTTTTTCGAATTAGCTTATGAGGGGAACAATCTGTGGAGGTCAGCGGATCATGCTCTCTGTGGGAGCGGGCTTGCTCGCGAAGGCGGTGTGTCAGTCGCAGTAAAGTCGCCTGACACTCTGCATTCGCGAGCAAGCCCGCTCCCACAGGGGGGAGCTGTGTTTGACGGTCAGTTGCTGATCGCCAGAATGCTCGCCTGGTACGCCCCGACAAACACATCGAAATCACCGACTTCGTTCTGCTCCAGCTCAGCCTGCTCAGCCAGCGACGAACGCGCCCGCTCTTCAAACCTCGCCTGCTCCTCAGCCGCCAACGGCTCGCTGCGGAAGAACTCGGCATGGGCCTGGCTCTGGCGCAGGGAGAACTGGGCAAAGCTCTCCTTGTGCTCGGCCATGGCCGCCAAGACCTGTGCCGACGGCGTCAGGGACGAGTCCTGGACCTTGGCCATCTGGGCGTCCAGCGCCTTGCTATGGGCATCGCCGCCATGGCTCTGGTCGAGTATCGCGGCCAGTGGAGCAATTTTCTCCAGCAACTCGCCGGCCCATTCCTTCAGGTCAACCGGATGGCCATCGCGCTGCAGTTGCAGGCCCGGACGACGACCTTCCTTGACCACGCTGAGGAAGTTCGAAGTCGCGTTGCCGCAACTGGTGTTGGTCAGTAGCGGGCTGTCGTTGAGCGCGCAGTACAGCAGGAACGCATCGAGGAAGCGTGATTCGGTCAGGTCGATGCCCATCGGCAGGAACGGGTTGATGTCCAGGCAGCGCACTTCAACGTACTGGATGCCCCGGGCCATCAGCGCCTGGATAGGGCGCTCGCCGGTGTAGGTCACGCGTTTCGGGCGGATGTTGGAGTAGTACTCGTTTTCGATCTGCAGGATGTTGGTGTTGAGCTGTACCCATTCGCCATCCTGATGGGTGCCGACTTCGACGTACGGCGCATATGGCGTGGCCACCGCTTTGCGCAGGCTGTCGGTGTAGCTGTTCAGATCGTTGTAGCACGGGGTCAGGCCGGCCTGGGCGTTGCTCTGGTAACCCAGGTCGCTCATGCGCAGGCTGGTGGCGTACGGCAGGTACAGGGTGCTCGGATCCAGTTGCTCCAGCTGATGCGAGCGACCGCGCAGGAAGCCGGCGTCCAGTGCCGGCGAGGCGCCGAACAGGTACATCAGCAGCCAGCTGTAGCGGCGGAAGTTACGGATCAGGGCGATGTAGGACGACGACTGAAAGTCGCGGTCGGTGCCGACAAAGCCTTCGGCCTGCCTGAGCAGCGGCCAGAGTTTTTCCGGCAGGGAAAAGTTGTAGTGGATGCCGGCAATGCATTGCATGGTCTTGCCGTAACGCAGGGCCAGACCCTTGCGGTATACGTACTTGAGCTGCCCGATATTGGACGTGCCGTAGTAGGCGATCGGGATGTCTTCCTCGGCCGGCAACGGGCACGGCATCGATGGACTCCACAGATACTCGTTGCCGAGCTTGCTGTAGGCAAAACGGTGAATGCTGTCCAGGCTCGCCAGCGTGTCCGCCGGGTCGGGCAGGGCCGGAGTGATGAACTCCAGCAGCGACTCGGAATAGTCGGTGGTGATCTGTTCGTTGGTCAGCGCGGAACCCAATGCTTCCGGGTGCGGCGTTTGCGCCAGGCGACCTTCGCCGGTCACGCGCAGGCATTCACGTTCGATGCCGTGAAGGCACTGTTCGAGCAGAGAGAGGTTAGCGCGCTCGCCGAGCAGGGCCAGGCGGCGGTTGAGAAGTTCGCTCAAGTTGGATTCCTTCACGCGTCAGTCGCCCCAATATGGGGGTGGGCAAGACGGTCTACAAGGGTGAAGTTGAAACTGGCGTTTTCGCCTGGTTTTTGTCGCTGATTGATCAAAAACTGCACAGATCCCCTGTAGGAGCGAGCATGCTCGCGATGGACCCGAGAACACCGCTGGGTGTCAGGCTACCAGCGTCATCGTTGACGCCCATCGCGAGCATGCTCGCTCCTACAGGGAAAGGCATTGCGCTGAAATTAACTCAAATCGATGACGACTAGCTACAGGACAGCGAACGTGCCTTGTGCTTTTGCGACCAGTTTGTCGCCCTGCATCACATCGGCTTCGACTACCAGCGTGCGGCGACCCGGGTGGATCACCCGCGCCGTGCACATCACCTCGCCGTCCGAGACGGCGCGGATGTAGTTGATCTTGCACTCGATGGTCGCGCTCTGCTGGTCAAAGCCGTGGGTGCTGGAACAGGCCAGCCCCATGGCAATGTCCACCAGGCTGAACAAGGCCCCGCCGTGCAGCTTGCCGCCGCGATTGCGCAACTCGGGCTCCAGCGCCAGGGCGACTTGCGCCACCCCGGTTTCCAGGCTGTGCAGGCGGCAGCCCAGCAGCTTGAAAAACGCGCTTTCGGTCAGTCCGGCGGGAATGTCCATCAGCGTTTCTTCAACTGCTTGGCGTTGGCGAACAACGAAGCCATGGCGTTGTTGCCCGGTGCTGCTGCCGTGGTTTCCTTGCGCGGTGCAGTGTTCTGGGATTGGCGTGGCGCCGACCCCGGACGTGCGCCGCGAGCGCCGTCGATCTTCTCGCCCGGGGTGTCGCTCATGCGCATCGACAGGCCCACGCGTTTGCGCGGGATGTCGACTTCCATGACCTTCACTTTCACCACGTCGCCGGCCTTCACCGCTTCGCGAGGATCCTTGATGAACTTCTCCGAAAGTGCGGAGATATGCACCAAACCGTCCTGATGCACGCCGATATCGACAAAAGCGCCGAAGTTGGTCACGTTAGTCACCACGCCTTCGAGGATCATGCCCAGTTCAAGGTCCTTGAGATCTTCGACGCCTTCCTGGAACTCGGCGGTCTTGAACTCTGGACGCGGGTCGCGACCGGGTTTTTCCAGCTCTTGCAGAATGTCGGTAACAGTCGGCAGGCCGAAGGTTTCATCGGTGTACTTCTTCGGGTCGAGACGCTTGAGGAACGCGGCGTCACCGATCAGCGAGCGGATGTCACGGTCGGTCTCGGCGGCAATGCGCTGCACCAGCGGATAGGCTTCCGGGTGAACCGCCGACGAATCCAGCGGGTTTTCGCCGTTCATGACACGCAGGAATCCGGCGGCCTGTTCGAAGGTTTTTTCACCCAGGCGCGCGACTTTCTTCAGTGCTGCACGGGTTTTGAACGCGCCGTGCTCGTCGCGGTGGCTGACGATGTTCTGCGCCAGGGTCGCGTTGAGGCCGGAGATCCGTGCCAGCAGCGCCACGGAAGCGGTGTTCACGTCCACGCCAACGGCGTTCACGCAGTCCTCGACCACCGCATCCAGGCCACGGGCCAGTTTCAGCTGCGACACGTCGTGCTGGTACTGGCCGACACCGATGGATTTCGGGTCGATCTTCACCAGTTCCGCCAGTGGATCCTGCAGGCGACGAGCGATGGAGACCGCGCCACGGATCGACACGTCGAGGTCCGGGAATTCCTTGGAGGCCAGTTCCGATGCCGAGTAAACCGATGCACCAGCCTCGGAAACCATGACCTTGGTCATTTTCATCGCTGGGTATTTTTTAATCAGTTCAGCAGCCAGCTTGTCGGTCTCGCGGCTGGCGGTGCCGTTGCCGATGGCGATCAGGTCCACCGAGTGCTTGGCGCATAGCGCCGCGAGCACGGCGAGGGTCTGGTCCCACTTGTTGTGTGGCACGTGCGGGTAAACCGTGGCGTGATCCAGCAGCTTGCCGGTGGAATCGACCACCGCGACCTTGCAACCGGTGCGCAGGCCCGGGTCGAGGCCCAGGGTGGCGCGCGGGCCGGCCGGGGCCGACAGCAGCAGGTCGTGCAGGTTGTGGGCGAAGACGTTGATCGCTTCGGTTTCCGCGCCGTCGCGCAGTTCGCCCAGCAGGTCGGTTTCCAGATGGGTGTAGAGCTTGACCTTCCAGGTCCAGCGCACCACCTCGCCCAGCCATTTGTCGGCGGCGCGGTTCTGGTTCTGGATACCGAATTGCTGGCCGATCATGCCTTCGCACGGGTGCATGGTGCCCGGCAGTTCGTCGCCGACTTTCAGCGAGGAGCTGAGAATGCCTTCGTTGCGGCCACGGAAAATCGCCAGCGCACGGTGCGACGGCATGCTCTTGAGCGGTTCGTCGTGTTCGAAGTAGTCGCGGAACTTGGCGCCTTCCTCTTCCTTGCCGGCAATCACACGGGCACTGAGGGTGGCTTCCTGCTTGAGGTAGTTGCGCAGCTTGTCCAGGAGGCCTGCGTCTTCGGCGAAGCGCTCCATGAGGATGTACTTGGCGCCTTCGAGGGCCGCCTTCACATCGGCCACGCCTTTTTCCGCGTCGATGAAGCGTGCCGCTTCGGTTTCCGGGCTCAGGGACGGGTCGTTGAACAGGCCGTCGGCCAGTTCGCCGAGGCCGGCTTCCAGGGCGATCTGACCCTTGGTGCGGCGTTTCTGCTTGTACGGCAGGTACAAGTCTTCGAGACGGGTCTTGGTATCGGCGAGCTTGATGTCGCGTTCCAGCTGCGGCGTCAGCTTGCCCTGTTCCTGGATGCTGGCAAGGATGCTGATACGCCGTTCGTCGAGTTCTCGCAGGTAGCGCAGGCGCTCTTCCAGATGACGCAATTGCGTATCGTCGAGGCTGCCGGTCACTTCTTTCCGGTAACGGGCGATGAAGGGAACGGTAGAGCCTTCATCGAGTAGCGCGACGGCCGCTTCGACCTGTTGTGGGCGTACACCGAGTTCCTCGGCGATGCGGCTGTTGATGCTGTCCATAAAACCACCTGACAAATTGTGAAAGCAGGCTCGCAGGCGCTGAAACAGGGCCTTGGCGAGTCTGGTTGAGCGGCCTGGCCAGCGCCGCTGCCTGGGTCAACAGGCATTGCGTTGACCCGTGAAATCGAACAATTACTGCTGACGCCATGAAAATAAATAACGTCTGTCTGTAGTACCTGTCTGATGTTGCCTGACACAAAAGGCCGCGCATTATAACCAGCGTTACGGCATTCGGGGGCATCGCGGATTGCCAGTGCAATGGCCGGTTTTCTGGCGCTCGAGGAAAAATCTGCTAACAATGCACACGGTGCGTATAACGGCAGCTACGCCATAATGCGCGCCGAGATCAAAGGAGCATCCAATGAGCAGCACTGCACAAACTGCTGAAGGCGAAAAAATTCTTATCGTTGACGACGATCCTGGGCTGAGCAGCCTGCTGGAACGTTTTTTCGTCAGCAAGGGCTATCGCGCCCGCGCCGTACCGAACACCGAGCAAATGGATCGCCTGCTGGCACGCGAAGTGTTCAACCTGGTCGTCCTCGACCTGATGTTGCCCGGTGAAGACGGTCTGACCGCTTGCCGCCGCCTGCGCAACGCGAACAACCAGATTCCGATCATCATGCTCACCGCCAAGGGCGACGAGCTGAGCCGTATCAAGGGCCTGGAACTGGGCGCCGACGATTACCTGGCCAAGCCGTTCAACCCCGATGAGCTGATGGCTCGCGTCAAGGCGGTATTGCGTCGTCAGTCGGCGCCGGTGCCGGGTGCTCCGGGCAGCGAAGACGAAAGCGTGACCTTCGGTGACTACGAGTTGTCCCTGGCGACCCGCGAGCTCAAGCGCGGCGAAGAAGTGCACATGCTCACCACCGGTGAATTCGCTGTGCTCAAGGCCTTGGTGATGAACGCCCGTCAACCGCTGACCCGCGACAAGTTGATGAACCTGGCCCGTGGCCGCGAGTGGGACGCCCTGGAGCGCTCCATTGACGTGCAGATTTCCCGTCTGCGCCGGATGATCGAACCCGATCCCTCCAAGCCGCGTTACATCCAGACTGTCTGGGGTGTGGGTTACGTGTTTGTTCCGGATGGTACCGCCACCAAGTGATTGGCGATTTGCAGGAACGGGTCCGGCGGGCAAGGGATCAATTGATCACGCCCGCAGACTCGCGACCTGCAATATGCGAGCATCGTTCGCTCTTGCAAGTATGTAACGGTTATCCATGAAGACCCCCGTTTGGTTCCCCCAGAGCTTCTTCTCCCGCACCCTTTGGCTGGTGCTGATCGTCGTACTCTTCTCCAAGGCGCTGACCCTGGTTTATCTGCTGATGAACGAAGACGTGCTGGTCGACCGTCAGTACAGTCACGGTGTCGCCCTGACGCTGCGCGCCTATTGGGCTGCCGATGAAGAAAGTCGCGGCAAGATCGCCGAGGCCGCGACCCTGATCCGGGTGGTGGGTGCCGGCGTGCCGGAAGGTGAACAACACTGGCCTTACAGCGAAATCTACCAGCGGCAGATGCAGGCGGAGCTGGGTGCCGACACGGAAGTCCGGTTGCGCATGCATTCGCCACCGGCGCTGTGGGTTCGGGCGCCAAGCCTGGGTGATGGCTGGCTGAAGGTACCGCTGTATCCCCATCCGTTGCGCGGACAGAAAATCTGGAACGTGCTGGGCTGGTTCCTCGCCATTGGCCTGCTTTCCACCGCTTCGGCCTGGATCTTTGTCAGCCAGCTCAATCAGCCTTTGAAGCGTCTGGTGTATGCCGCGCGGCAACTCGGCCAGGGGCGCAGTGTGCGCCTGCCTATCAGTGATACGCCGAGCGAGATGACCGAGGTTTACCGTGCCTTCAACCAGATGGCCGAAGACGTCGAACAGGCCGGTCGCGAGCGCGAGCTGATGCTGGCCGGTGTTTCCCATGATTTGCGCACGCCGTTGACCCGCTTGCGCCTGTCCCTGGAGTTGATGGGTGATCGCACCGACCTGACCGACGACATGGTGCGTGACATCGAAGACATGGATGCGATTCTCGATCAGTTCCTGGCGTTCATTCGTGACGGGCGCGACGAGTCGGTGGAAGAAGTTGACTTGAGCGACCTGGTCCGCGAAGTCGCGGCGCCCTACAACCAGAATGAAGAGAAAGTGCGACTGCGCCTGGAGCCGATTCAGCCGTTTCCGTTACGTCGCGTTTCGATGAAGCGACTGCTGAACAACCTGATCGGCAACGCGCTGCATCATGCTGGCAGCGGTGTGGAGGTGGCGGCGTATGTGTCCGGGGATACCAGCGCGCCGTATGTGGTGCTGAGTGTCATGGACCGTGGTGCCGGCATCGATCCGTCGGAACTGGAAGCGATCTTCAACCCGTTCACCCGTGGTGATCGTGCCCGGGGTGGCAAGGGCACCGGGTTGGGCTTGGCGATCGTGAAGCGGATTGCTTCGATGCATGGCGGTAACGTTGAGCTGCGTAACCGTTCGGGCGGGGGGCTTGAAGCGCGGGTGCGGTTGCCGTTGGGGTTGATGCTGCCGCGGGATGCGGTTTAAGAGCTGAAATCTTCGGTGGGGCTGATGGCCCTTTCGCGGGCAAGCCCGCTCCCACAGGGTTATCGGTTGACCGCAAAATATTGGTCAACATTTATCCACTGTGGGAGCGGGCTTGCCCGCGAAGGCGGCCTCACTGCCGCCACAAGGCCCGAAGGTTAACCCTTCCCTTTGGTCCGGGTCATGTTCGGCCCGCCATTCTTCTCCAGATGCTCAATGATGATCCCCGCGACATTCTTCCCGGTGGTGGTTTCAATCCCTTCAAGCCCGGGCGAGGAGTTCACTTCCATCACCAGCGGCCCGTGATTGGAGCGCAGGATATCCACCCCGGCCACCGCCAACCCCATGACCTTTGCCGCGCGCAGTGCTGTCATGCGCTCTTCGGGGGTGATCTTGATCAGGCTCGCGCTGCCACCGCGATGCAGGTTGGAGCGAAACTCGCCGGGCTTGGCCTGGCGCTTCATCGCTGCAATCACCTTGTCGCCGACGACGAAGCAGCGAATGTCCGCACCGCCGGCTTCCTTGATGTACTCCTGAACCATGATGTTCTGCTTGAGGCCCATGAACGCCTCGATCACCGATTCCGCGGCCGTGGCGGTTTCGCACAGCACCACGCCGATGCCTTGGGTGCCTTCCAGCACCTTGATCACCAACGGTGCGCCGTTGACCATTTCGATCAGGTCGGGAATGTCATCGGGGGAGTGGGCGAACCCGGTCACCGGCAAGCCGATCCCGCGACGGGACAGCAATTGCAGCGAGCGCAGCTTGTCCCGTGAACGGGCAATGGCCACCGATTCGTTGAGCGGAAACACCCCCATCATCTCGAACTGACGCAACACCGCGCAGCCATAAAAGGTCACGGACGCCCCGATCCGTGGAATCACCGCATCGAAACCCTCCAACGGCTTGCCGCGGTAGTGGATCTGCGGCTTGTGGCTGGCGATGTTCATGTAGGCACGCAGGGTATCGACCACCACCATTTCATGGCCGCGTTCGGTACCGGCTTCAACCAGGCGGCGGGTGGAATACAGACGCGGGTTCCGCGACAGCACAGCGATCTTCATGCAACACCTGTGGAGGAGGTAGATACCGGGAACACCGGCTTGTCTTGTACATACTTGATCCCCGGATTGACCACCAACTGGCCATGGATCAGGGCTTTGGAACCGAGCAGCAGGCGATAACGCATGGACTTTCGGCAGGCCAGGGTGAACTCGACCCGCCAGACCCGATCACCAAGGGCCAGGGTGGTGCTGATCACGTATCGCACCTGCGCCTGACCGTTGGAGCTTTTAATGGTTTTTCTCGTCACTAGCGGCGCCTCGCAGCGGCGATGACGCAACTGCACCACGGTGCCCAGGTGCGCCGTGAAGCGCACCCACGGCTCGCCATCGCGCTCGAACGTCTCGATGTCGGTGGCGTGCAGGCTGGAGGTGCTGGCGCCGGTGTCGATTTTTGCCCGAAGGCCGGCTACTCCCAAATCCGGGAGAGCCACCCACTCGCGCAGACCGACAACGGTCAAATGGTCAAATGTCTTCAAAATTGCTCAACCGGTAGAAACCGCGGTGGCCGCAGGCGGCCAGATTCGCGGTATTCACGCAGAATAATGGTTAAAAGGCGACAGATATCTACGGCCCGGATTTCCAATGCCCCGGGAGGTTATGGAATGTCAGCATTGTAGTCCGAGACGGTGAAATTCTTGGTACGACAGAAACGGTAGTACAGTTCACCAATATTTCAGAATGAGGAAATTCCATGGCACAAAAAAACGAAGAGGACGACAAAGTCCGCCTCGATAAATGGTTGTGGGCTGCTCGCTTTTACAAAACCCGTGCCTTGGCCAAGGCGGCGATTGAAAGCGGCAAGGTGCATTGCCGGGGCGAACGCTGCAAACCGGGTAAAGAGCCACGGGTCGGCGATGAGTTTGTGATTCGCACCGGTTTCGATGAGCGCACGGTGGTGGTCCAGGCACTGTCGATCGTACGTCGTGGTGCTCCCGAAGCGCAGACGCTATACGCCGAAACCGAAGCCAGCATCGCCAAGCGTGAAAATGCCGCGGCCGAGCGCAAGGCGGGTGCCCTGGGTGTCAGTACCGATGGCAAACCGAGCAAGAAACAGCGCCGCGACCTGTTCAAGTTTCGTGGCAACAGCAACGAATGATTGCCGGGGCCGCTGATCACATCGATCAGCACAAGACTTGTAATTGCACCCGCGCGTAGCCATATGAGGTAATTGGCCTGTCGTGCCTGTGCCATTCGTCGAAAAGCGCACACAGCCACCGGCCTGTAAGCCATAACCAGGCAGCAATACGCTATGGCCAAGGCCTAGCGTCGAATTCTGTAACCACTATTGTCACCACTTCAGATACCAGACTTATGACCGACTTACCGGATAACGACTTCACCCAACGCTTCATCTTCGATGACAGCGACACCCGTGGCGAGCTGGTTTCGCTGGAGCTCAGCTACGCTGAAGTCCTGGCCAAGCACGCCTATCCGGAGCCGGTCGCGCAACTGCTCGGCGAGCTGATGGCGGCCGCATCGTTGCTGGTCGGCACGTTGAAGTTCGATGGCCTGCTGATTCTGCAAGCCCGTTCCGAAGGCCCGATCCCGCTGCTGATGATCGAATGCTCCAGCGAGCGCGACATCCGTGGCCTGGCCCGTTACGAAGCGGACCGCATCGCTGCCGATGCAACCCTGGCCGATTTGATGCCGGATGGCTCGTTGACGCTGACCATCGACCCGAGACAGGGCCAGCGTTACCAGGGCGTGGTCGATCTTGACGGTGAAACCTTGTCCGACTGCTTCACCAACTATTTCGTCATGTCGCAGCAGATCGGTACGCGCATCAAGCTCTGTGCCGATGGCCGTCGCGCCCGTGGCATGTTGTTGCAGCAACTGCCCGCCGACCGTCTGAAGGACGAAGAAGAACGCGCCGCCAGCTGGCAACACCTCACCGCCCTGGCCACGACTTTGACCGCTGATGAACTGCTGGGCCTGGACAACGAAACCGTGCTCCATCGTCTCTATCACGAAGAGCAGGTGCGCTTGTTCGACGTGCAAAAACTGCGTTTCCGCTGCAGCTGCTCGCGCGAACGTTCGGCCAATGCCCTGGTCAGTCTGGGTAAGGAAGACGCGCAGCAACTGGTCGTGGAACACGGTGGCAACATCGAGATCGACTGCCAGTTCTGTAACCAGCGCTACCTGTTCGATGCCGCCGATGTCACCCAATTGTTCGCCGGCGCGGGTGTCGAGACGCCGTCAGATACCCGTCACTAAAACGGTTCAGCGCAGGTAAATTCACTGCCTTGCGCCGGATTAACGCCGTTACGACAGGAGGGGCCTACTCTTTTTGGGCTTTTCTGGCATAATCCGGGCCACTTTTTTCGCGGTAGTAGTGCACGACTTTCTACTACAAAAACGTTTGGAGCACTCGGCCACTGGCCGACGGGGAACCTCATGACGCAAGCCAATAACGCCGTGTACACCGATCTGAGTGTTGATGATCTGGTTAAAGAAGCCCTCAACCGCGGTGAAGGCGAGCTTGCCGATACCGGCGCACTGGTTGTTCGTACCGGTCACCGTACCGGCCGTTCGCCAGTCGATCGTTTCATCGTTGAAGAGCCAAGCACCCAGGCCGCTATCGCCTGGGGCCCGATCAACCGCAAGTTCCCGGCCGACAAGTTCGACGCCCTGTGGGCTCGCGTTGAGGCATTCAATAACGCGCAAGAGCATTTCGTTTCCCACGTGCATGTAGGTGCCGCTTCCGACCACTACCTGGCCGTGAAGATGACCACCCAGACTGCCTGGCAGAACCTGTTCGGCCGTTGCCTGTTCATCAACCCGGCCCAGTACAACCCGGCCGGCCGTGAAGAGTGGCAAGTGCTGAACGTTGCCAACTTCGAGTGCGTGCCAGAGCGTGACGGCACCAACTCCGACGGTTGCGTGATCATCAACTTCGCACAGAAGAAAGTGCTGATCGCCGGCATGCGTTACGCCGGTGAAATGAAGAAAGCCATGTTCTCGGTGCAGAACTTCCTGCTGCCGGCCGCTGACGTGCTGCCAATGCACTGCGCCGCCAACATCGGCGAAGAGGGCGACGTGACCCTGTTCTTCGGTCTGTCCGGCACTGGCAAGACCACTCTGTCCGCCGACGAAAGCCGTTACCTGATCGGTGACGACGAGCACGGCTGGGGCGAGGGCGTAGTGTTCAACATCGAAGGCGGTTGCTATGCCAAGTGCATCGACCTGTCCGAGAAGAACGAGCCGGTTATCTGGAAAGCCATCAAGCACGGCGCGGTCCTGGAAAACGTTGTGATCGACGACGCCAAGCACGCCGACTACGCCGATGTCAGCCTGACCCAGAACAGCCGCGCCGCGTACCCGCTGGAGCACGTTGCCAAGCGTTCCGAGAAGAACCTCGGTGGCGAGCCGAACGCTGTGATCTTCCTGACCTGCGACCTGACCGGCGTTCTGCCGCCAGTGTCGATCCTCAACGAAGAACAGGCGGCCTACCACTTCCTGTCCGGTTACACCGCGCTGGTCGGTTCGACCGAAATGGGTTCGGGCAGCGGCATCAAGTCGACCTTCTCCACCTGCTTCGGCGCACCGTTCTTCCCGCGTCCGGCCGGCGAATACGCTGAACTGCTGATCAAGCGCATCCGCGGCTTCGGCTCCAAGGTCTACCTGGTCAACACCGGCTGGACCGGCGGTGGCTACGGCGTCGGCAAACGCTTCAACATCCCGACCACCCGTGCAGTGATCGCAGCGATCCAGAGCGGCGCACTGATCGGTACCGAGACCGAGCACCTGGACACTATCAACCTCGACGTGCCAGTGGCCGTACCGGGCGTTGAAACTGGCCTGCTGAACCCACGCAACACCTGGGCCGACAAGGCCGCCTACGACGAAGCCGCCAAAGCACTGGCCGGCCTGTTCATCGAGAACTTCAAGAAGTTCGAAGTGAGCGACGCGATCAAGGCTGCCGGTCCAAAGTTGTAAGTGCTGGTTTGAGCTAACGAAAAAGCCGCCCCTCGGGGCGGCTTTTTTGTGCCCGTCGTTACAGGCCTTCCAACGTCAGAGTGTCCCAGCGCTGGGCCTTGATGGCCCGGTAGAGCATGCCGATTGTCAACGGCAACTTCTCGCCGCGACCCTTGGCTTTTCGCTTTAGATTCACGTCAAAGCCGTCGGGCTGGAAGTAGCGATAACTGTCGAAATCAACGAAATCGATGGCGAATAGATCTTCCAGGCATTCGATCAGGTGCTGTGCATTGGCACCGTTGCAGCCAAGGTCGAAATTGATCGAGGTGGCAAGGCTGATGGTTTTGCGTTCGGGCAGGCCGATTTCTTCGTGCAGCAGTTGCATGAGTTGCTGCATTGAGTGGTCGTCGGGGAAGTTGGGGGCGAGGTTCATTGAGAGTGTCCGTAGGCTCATGTCGAAGAGTTCGATTAAGCCTTATATCGCGGCATGCTTAGCGCCGATTCAGCCATTGTGAAGCATGACGAGTGTTGTACTCAGCCAGCTAAAGCATTTAAAACATGGACAGGGTCATTGTGGATGGCCTTCAGCAGGGCTTTGGCCGGGCCTGTCGGTTCACGGCGGCCCTGCTCCCAGTTGCGTAGAGTGCCAAGTTGGACGTCGATCAATGCTGCAAACTTGGCTTGAGTCAAACCGGTAGCCTTACGAATTTCTTTGACTTGCAACGCATCAACCCGGAATTCGCGGGAAGGCCGACGCTCGCCCCGTACGATCTCGTCCATCTGTTGCACGCTTTCCATCAGCTCATCAAAAAATTTGCTCATGGCTATCTCCAGAGTTCGATGACGGCTTTCAACGCTTTGCGTTCATCGGCGGTCAGGTCTTGTTGCTCATTTTTAGGGTAGATCATCAACAAAGCGATCTGCGATGCCGAGACGAAATGGTAGTAAATCACTCGGGCACCGCCTCGTTTGCCATGCCCCTTGGCAGCGACCCGCATTTTGCGAATCCCGCCTGTGCCTTCAATAACGTCGCCAGCCGAAGGGTTCAACACCAGCAGCTTCTGCAAGGCGATTTAGGCATCGTCATCCAGTAGCTCTTTGGCTCGACGGGTGAAAATTGGGGTCTCAATGAAAATCATCGTCAATGTACGCCAATGGCTTACTTTTGGGCAATGCTGATCAGACTGAATGGACTTTCATCTGGTCAATTGCGGCAGGTGTTTGATCGTTCTCACGCAGAAGGTGGGAACGATCTGTTCACTCGACCTTAGACTGGCGCTTTCCAGTTGAGCATGCGTTGCTGGGCGACTTTGAGCAGGTCGCAGCCGTCCTGGGTCAGCAGGTAGAGGGCGTGGGTGATGTGTGGAATATCTTCGAGGGCGCCGTGTTTGAAGCATTGGCAGTGCAGGGTTTTGAGGAGTTCGCTGGAGGCCCGTATGCGCTGCAGGGCGGCTTCGAGAATGTCTTGCGGGTTGGCTTCAGTATCGATGATCAGGGGTGGGGAATCGGTGAGGTTGGTGTGGAGTGGTAAATAGCGTTCGTTGGTGAACGGGCTCCATTTGTTCATTGTGAGAATTCTCAAGTGCTTTAGAAAAAACCGCCATTATCGTGACCAAACGATGGGAGGCGGACTGTGTTCGGGTTGGTCAAACCGGTGAGAACTCACATTGCCGGTACGCCCGAAGACGTCCCGAACACAGCCACCATATAGCGTGCAGACACTGAGGTGTCGCAGCATACATTGGAAGCGAAATGAGTTCCCTATTCGGGTGACCAAACCCGGTCGCTGATTTGGCAGCGACAGTCCGGACTATAGGTCTGGGTCACTGGTCATCGATAGCCGACAAGGTGTCTTGTTTTGTAGGACCTTGCCGAAGCTTTCATAGGTCGTTGCTGATGGAGTTATCCACAGTGCGCCGCGTTATCGTTCTTCGCGAGCAGGCTCGCTCCCACAGGGGATTGTGGTGTTTTTCAGCCGGTGAGTTTTGGCAGGCGCTGCCGGGCGATGTCGAGCAGGTCGTTGCCATCCTGGGTCAGCAGATACAGGGCGCTGACGATCCTGGGGATGTCGCTCGCTTCGGCCTGGTTGAAACACGTGCAATAAAGGGTTTCGAGGAGGTCGCTGGCGGCGCGGATGCGTTGTCGGGCGGCGTCGAGGATCTCGAAGGGGTCGGCCTCGGTATCGATGACCAGCACTGGGGTTTCGCTGTAGCGGGTCTTGAGTGGGTGGTAGCGGGCTGTCAGTGAGTCGGGGGTTTTCATTGAGTGGGTCCTGTGCGAAATCGGCAAGTGTTCCCGGCAGGCCGAGACACTGTTTTCAGCCGCGCTGGAAACTATAGGAGGGTATGGCGTTGCGGGACAAGACAGCTGAGATCGACAGACTTTGTAAGGGTTTTGTCATAATTAGAGGAAGGGGACTACACGTTGTTGGTGGGTTTTCAACGTTAAATGGCCAAGGGTAAAAATGCTTACAGCGTTTTCAGTCGCTTCGCACTCAAACTCGGTAGACGGGGCCTCGGACAATGTCGGGTGTTTCGAGTTTTGCGGTGGGTCTGTTGGCCTCTTCGCGAGCAGGCTCGCTCCCACATTTGATCTTCAGTGCACAGGATTCTGATGCTCACACTTAGATCGGTGTGGGAGCGAGCCTGCTCCGGGCGGCGCTCCGACGAAAGCGATCTGTCAGGTCCCCGATTCCTCAAGCCTTTCCAGCCATCCGCTGTATCATCGCGTATCGTTTTTGCCCCCGACCTTTTCTCGACTCGCTGCGATCGCCGGCCAGGCTGTTTACACCGCGGCGGTCAACGGAGTGACAGCTTATGCACAACACCCTGGAACAGGTTTTCGGTTATCCACAGTTTCGACCTGGTCAGGAGGCGGCAATCAGTGCCGTGCTGGCCGGGCGTTCGGCGGCGGCAATTTTCCCCACCGGTTCCGGCAAATCCCTTTGCTACCAATTGCCGGCGGTGATGCTGCCGCACCTGACGCTGGTGGTCTCGCCGTTGCTGGCGTTGATGCAGGATCAACTGGCGTTCCTGCAACGCCATGGCATTTCGGCGGGCAGTATCGATTCGGCCCAGAGCCGCGATGACGCCAGCGATGTGATGGCCCGTGCCAGGTCCGGCGAGTTGAAGATCCTGATGATCTCGGTGGAACGCTTGAAGAACGAGCGTTTTCGCCATTTCCTGCAGCAAGTGCCGATCTCGCTGCTGGTGGTGGACGAGGCGCACTGCATCTCCGAATGGGGGCATAACTTTCGTCCGGACTACCTCAAGCTTCCCGACTATCAACGCCAGTTCAATGTCCCTCAGGTGCTGCTGCTGACCGCCACGGCGACACCCAAGGTCATCGCCGACATGCAGGCGAAATTCGCTATTGCTGCCGAAGACGTAGTGACCACCGGTTTCTATCGGCCGAACCTGAATTTGCTGGTGGAGCCGGTTTGCGCAGCGGACAAGCGCAGACGCCTGGTCGAGTGGATGAGCCAGCGTCCGGATCAGCCGAGCATCGTCTATGTCACCCTGCAAAAAACCGCCGAGCACATCGCCGAACACCTGAACCGCAACGGCATTCAGGCCGAGGCCTATCACGCCGGCTTGCCCCATGATCAACGGGAAGCGATCCAGCGTCGATTCATGGGCGGGCAGTCCAATTGCATCGTCGCGACCATCGCTTTCGGCATGGGCATCGACAAAAGCGACATCCGCAACGTGGTGCATTTCGACCTGCCAAAATCCATCGAAAACTACAGCCAGGAAATCGGCCGCGCCGGGCGTGACGGGCAGCCGTCGGACTGCCTGGTGTTGGCCAACCGCGACAGCCTCAATGTGCTGGAGAACTTCGTCTACGGCGACACACCCGAGCTGGATGGCATCCGTTGCGTGCTGGACGAGATGCATGCCGCAGCCCCCGAAGGGCAGTGGGAGTTTCTGCTGGGGCCATTGGCCGATCAGAGCAATATTCGCCTGTTGCCGCTCAAGACCTTGCTGGTGCAACTCGAATTGCGCGGGTTGATTGCCCCGCGCTATGCGTACTACGCCGAGTACCGATTCAAATATGTGCAGGAGCCCGAGGCACTGTTGGCGCATTTCGAAGGCGAGCGCAGGGATTTTGTCGCGGCGATCATCCAGACCTCCAGCCGCGCCCGTACCTGGGCAACGGTGAATTTCGAGGCGTTGTACGAGCAGTATCAGGCCGAGCGCACTCGGGTGGTCAAGGCGCTGGATTACTTCCAGGAGAAGGGCTGGGTGGAGCTCGAAAGCAAGCAGATGACCGAGGTCTACAGCGTGCTGCAAAACGGGCTCGACAGCGTCGCGTTGAGCGAGGAACTGCACGGCGGTTTCACTCGCCATGAGCACACCGAGATCGCGCGGATTCACGCGATGCTGGATCTGTTCGCCACCGACCAATGCCTGGGTTATCGCCTGGCCGAGTACTTCGGCGATCACAATGCCCCGCAGCAATGCGGGCATTGTTCGGTGTGTCATGGGCAGGTGGCGCAGTTACCGGCACCACCGGCGTTGCCAGCGCTTGTGGATAAAAATTTCGAAACATTGTGTGGCGGTTTTATCCACAGGCACGAGCAGCACACGGGCAACTTGCCCTCGGCGGAACGCGTGACACGGTTTCTGTGCGGGATCAGCGTGCCGCTGTTCACCAGGCTCAAGGTGCGGGCGATTCCCGGGTTTGCGGCGCTGGAGGATTACCCGTATGCCGAGGTGCGCGAGTGGGCCGAACGGCATCTTGCAAGTTGAACCATAACCCTTGTGGGAGCGGGCTTGCTCGCGAAAGCGGTGGGTCAGTCACTATCACGGCCAATTGATGGATCGCCTTCGCGAGCAAGCCCGCTCCCACAGGATTTTGCGGCGTACTCAACGGGGCACATCCATCCGCTGAATGTTGCTCATCACAGGAATAAATTTCAAAAAAGCCCGGTGGCTGACTATGGTGATCGCTGTCTTCGGATCGCCAACAAGAGAACAAAAGATGAGCCAGACACCGTCGAATATTCAGCGCGCCGCCGTCATCGGCGCGGGCACCATGGGCCGTGGCATTGTCATGTGCCTGGCCAACGCCGGAGTGCCCGTGCAGTGGGTCGACAACAATCCGCAAATGCTGGAGCAAGCGTTGGCCACCGTGGCGGACACCTACGCCCACAACGTGCGCCAGGGCCGGATTGATCAGGGCGAGGCCGATGCCCGAGTCGCGCGCATAACGGCGGCAGATGGTTACGTGGCCATCCGCGATGTCGACCTGGTCATTGAAGCGGTGTACGAAAACCTTGAACTCAAGCAGAAAATATTCCGCGAGCTCGATGGCCTGCTCAAACCTGAAGCGATTCTGGCGAGCAATACTTCGGCGCTGGACATCGACGCAATCGCGGCGGTTACACGTCGGCCGCAGCAAGTGCTGGGCCTGCATTTCTTCAGCCCGGCGCACATCATGAAGCTGCTGGAAATCGTCCGCGGAGCACAGACGGCGCCTGCAGTGCTCGACACGGCACTGGCGCTCGGCCAGCGCATGGGCAAGGTCAGTGTGGTGGCGGGCAATTGCGACGGTTTCATTGGCAACCGCATGCTCAACACCTATGTGCTCGAAGCGCGGAAAATGCTGCTGGAAGGCGCTTACCCCTATCAGGTGGATGCAGCGCTGCAAGGGTTCGGATTCGCCATGGGGCCGTTCCGCATGTTCGATGTGGTGGGCGTCGACCTGCAGTGGCGCGCCCGGCAACTGTCCGGTGCCGGGCAGGACGCGCCAGAGGTTCAGGTGGATAACCGACTGTGCGAGATGGAACGCTTTGGTCAGAAGAGTGGCAATGGCTATTACCACTATGAGCCGGGCAGTCGCCAGGCCGAACATGATCCACAGGTGGATGCGCTGGTGCTGGAAGTCAGCGAAGGGTTGGGGTTCCACCGTCGCGTGATCGGCCCTGAGGAAATTCTCGAGCGTTGCTTGCTGGCACTGGTCAATGAAGGCGCGAAGATCCTGCAGGAAGGCATTGCCGGGTGCGCTCATGACATTGATCTGGTTTATCTCAATGGCTACGGGTTCCCGGCGGACAAGGGCGGTCCGATGGCCTGGGCCGACCAGCAAGGGTTGGCGGATATTCATCGGCGCTTGATGGACCTTGAAACGCGTCAGGGCGATCACTGGCAGCCGGCGCGGTTGATCGGGGAGTTGGCGGCTGCCGGCAAGGGGTTCTCTGACAAGTGATTGATGCGGTGCCCGTGAGGGCGCTTTCGCGAGCAGGCTCGCTCCCACAGATGATCGTTGTTGCCTACAGAATTTGTGTACGACACAAATCCAATGTGGGAGCGAGCCTGCTCGCGATGAATACAACGCGGTTTCGCCTTAGACTGGCGAACCCACTGAGGAATCAACGCTGATGCCCCAACGCACCGACTACCCGCACTTGCAGCCCATCACCACCCGCTGGCACGACAATGACGCCTACGGTCACGTCAACAACGTTACCTACTACAGCTTCTTCGATACGGCGGTGAACACCTACCTGATCGAAGTCGGCGGCCTGGATATCCATGGCGGCGAGGTGGTGGGGTTCGTGGTGAGCTCGGCTTGTGATTACTTTGCTTCCATTGCCTTCCCGGACCGCATCGAGATCGGTCTTCGGGTGGGCAAGTTGGGTAACAGTTCGGTGCAATACGAACTGGCCGTGTTCAAGCAAGGGGAAGATGACGCCTGTGCGGCGGGGCGCTTCGTGCATGTGTTTGTCGATCGTGCGTCGAATCAACCCGTGTCGATTCCTTCCGGATTGCGTGGGGCGCTGGAGCGTCTGGTGGTTGAATAAGGCAAAAAAAATCGCAGCCCTTGGGCTGCGATTTTTGATGGACCCGCTATAGCGAGGATCGAGGCGATGGATGCCTTAGTCGTCGTCGTGCCAGCGATGCTTGCGGTGGCCATAGGCATGACCGTGGTGACGGTGGCCGCCACGGTAGTAGCGACGATCGTCATGGCCGCGATAGTAACGACGACCGCCGTCCTCATCATCGTACTCTTTGCCCATGTAGTTACCCAGCGCGCCACCGGCACCGCCGCCTGCTGCGGCGCCGATCAGGCTGCCGGTGGTGCCGCCCATGCTGCGGCCGACCACGTTACCGCCTGCAGCACCCAACGCACCGCCAAGGGCTGCTTCGCCACGGCTGTGTTTGTTTGCGCCGACGGCGCTACCACCCGCGCCACCCAGGGCCGCGCCGATGGTGGAACCTGTGCTGCCGCCTAGCGACTGGCCGACGACCGAGCCTAGAACCCCGCCCAATGCGCCGCCTACACCGGCTTCGGTGGTGCCGCCAGCAGACGCGATACCGCTGACCAGGCCAAGGGACAACAAGAGAATCGAGGAGTACTTCATGGAGGAACCTCTAGGGGATGACGGCGCGATCCTGAGGCTCTGGAATGGGCGTGACAATCGAAATCCGACGAATAACACGACCTGTATACAATATTGCAAGTTACTGTTTTTTGGGCGGAACTTAACGTTTTTTTGCGGGTCTTTTACTACTTCGCAAAGGCCGTTTTCATGAGAGAACGGCCTTTTTTGTGGGTGGAAGGAAAGTACTGAATCTGGAATGTTTGTTGTTTGATCTACCGTATTCGCGAGCAAGCCCGCTCCCACAGGGGAACGCATTCCAATGTGGGAGCGGGCTTGCTCGCGAAGAGGCCAGATCAAACGACGTGTTACGCAGACCTGGCCATGATCAACCCGGTCTCGCTTGCCGCTTCCAGGCGGATCGCCACGAATTTCGATGTTGGCGTATGGCTGCCATCGCCGATGCTTTCCAGCGGCACCAGCGGGTTCACTTCCGGATAGTAGGCCGCCGCTTGCCCGGCCGGGATGTCAAACGCCAGCAGCGTGAAGCCTTTCACCCGACGTTCAACGCCATCGTCCCAGAGCGAAACGATGTCCGCCTTCTGCCCCGGCTTGAAGCCCAGGCGGATGATGTCGGCTTCGTTGACGAACAGCACATCGCGCTGGCCCTTGACCCCACGATAACGATCGTTGAGACCATAGATGGTGGTGTTGTACTGATCGTGGGAGCGCATCGATTGCATGATCAGGTCCGGCAGCACACCGGTGGCGCGGGTGCGTTCGTGCACCAGGTCTTCGGGCAGTGCGTTCGGACGGAAGTTGGCGCGGCCTGAAGCGGTGTTCCACTTGCGTGCGCCAGCACTGTTGCCGAGGTAGAAACCGCCAGGATTGCTGACCTTCTCATTGAAATCCTTGAAGCCTGGAATGGTCTCGGCGATCAGGTCGCGGATGCGGCTGTAGTCTGCCACCAGCCAGTTCCAGTCCACCGGCTGGTTGCCCAGGGTTGCGGCAGCGATGCCGGCCAGGATCGCCGGTTCCGAGCGCATCTGGTTCGACAGTGGCTGCAGCTGACCATTGGAGGCGTGGACCATGCTGAACGAGTCCTCGACGGTCACCGCTTGCGGGCCCTCGGTCTGGATATCGATGTCGGTGCGACCCAGGCACGGCAGGATCAGCGCATCCTTGCCATGGGTCAAATGGCTGCGGTTGAGCTTGGTGCTGATCTGCACGGTCAGGTCGCAGTTTTGCAGGGCCTGGAAGGTGCGCGGGCTGTCGGGCGTGGCCTGGGCGAAATTGCCGCCCAGGCCGATGAAGACTTTCGCCCGGCCTTCAGCCATCGCATGAATTGCCTCGACCACGTTGTGGCCGTTGTGGCGTGGCACCTTGAACTGGAAGCGACGCTCCAGGGCATCGAGGAACGCCACCGGCGGCCGTTCGTTGATGCCCATGGTCCGGTCGCCCTGCACGTTGCTGTGGCCGCGCACCGGGCACAGACCGGCTCCCGGCCGGCCGATGTTACCGCGCAGCATCATCAGGTTGGCGATTTCCTGGATGGTCGCCACCGAATGGCGGTGCTGGGTGATGCCCATGGCCCAGCACATGATGACGTTCTTGCCCTTGGCGTACATGCGCGCCGCTTGTTCGATCTCTACCAGCGTCAGGCCCGACTGCTCGACGATCTGCTCCCACGGTGTTTCGTCGATGATCGCCAGGTATTCCAGCACATTGGCGCTGTGTTCATTGAGGAAGTCGTGGTCGAACACCGCCGGGGCGCCGCTGCGCTGTGCATCGCGCTCCCACAGCAGGAGGTATTTCGCCATGCCGCGCATGATCGCCATGTCGCCGCCCAGGGCCGGGCGGAAGAACGCGGTGTTGGTTGGCTTGTCGCCGTTGGTGAGCATTTCGATCGCGTGCTGCGGGTGCTGGAAACGTTCCAGGCCACGCTCCTTGAGCGGGTTGATGCACACCACCTGAGCGCCGCGCTTCACCGCTTCGCGCAGTGGTTCGAGCATCCGCGGGTGGTTGGTGCCGGGGTTCTGGCCCCAGACGAAAATCGCATCGGCGTGTTCGAAGTCATCGAAGGTCACGGTGCCTTTGCCGACGCCGACGCTTTGCGACAACGCGACACCGCTGGCCTCGTGGCACATGTTCGAGCAGTCAGGGAAGTTGTTGGTGCCATAGGCGCGCACGAACAGCTGATAGAGATAGGCAGCTTCGTTGCTGGCGCGGCCCGAGGTGTAGAACTCGGCCAGGTCCGGGCTCGACAAGCCGTTCAGGTGTTTGGCGATCAGCGCGAAGGCGTCGTCCCAACTGATCGGCTTGTAGCGGTCGGTTTCGGCGTCGTAGCTCATCGGCTCGGTCAGGCGGCCCTGATACTCGAGCCAGTAGTCGCTTTGCTCCAGCAGCGAGGTGACGCTGTGTTTGGCGAAGAATCTGGCATCAACCCGGCGCTTGGTCGCTTCCCAGTTCACCGCCTTGGCGCCGTTCTCGCAGAACATCACCATGCCCTTTTCCGGAGAATCGCCCCAGGCGCAACCCGGGCAGTCGAAGCCACCGTTCTGGTTGGTCTTGAGCATGATGCGCAGGTTTTTCAGTGCGTTGTCGCTGGTCAACCAGGCCTGGGCGACGCTGATCAGTGCGCCCCAGCCACCGGCCGGGCCTTTGTAGGGTTTGTAGCGAGGGACAGGTGTCTGGTCGGCTTGACGGTGTTGACTCACGCTTGGTTCTCCGACGTTGGGCTGTACACCCGCGGTGCATTCTTCTGTGGCAAATGGATGAGGTTGAGGTTATGGCGGCGGGCCCACTGCACGGCAAGGCCGGTGGGCGACGACAGGCTGACCAGGGTCTGGATGCCGGCGCGCAAGACTTTCTGGATCAATTCGAGGCTGCAACGGCTGGTGACAATCACCAGCCCGCCAGCGGTCGGGATTTTTTGCCGGATCAGCCCGCCGATCAGTTTGTCGAGGGCGTTGTGCCGGCCGATGTCTTCGCGCCCCAGCAGCAACTCGCCTTGACCGTTCATGAACACCGCCGCGTGCACCGCACCGCAATGCTGGCCCAAAGGCTGGAAGGCGCCGATGCGCTGGCGCAGGCCATCGAGCCATTCGGCCGGCGGCAGCGGGGCGCCGGGCAATACCTGAAGGTCTGGCAATGCCTGCTCGACCGCTTCCACGCCGCACAGCCCGCAACCACTGGTGCCGGCCAGTTGCCGACGCTGCTGCTTGAGGTTCCAGAAGGCGCGGTTGGCGATGGTCACTTGTGCGTATTGCGCTGACCCTGAGCCGCTGAGCTGCAGGTCATAAATATCAGTGGCGTCCGTGATGATGCCGCTGCCCAGGCTGAAACCGACGATGAAGTCTTCAAGGTCCGTTGGCGTCACCAGCATGACCGCCTGGCTGATGCCGTTGTAGGCAATCGCCAACGCGACTTCCTCGGCCAGCGCGGTGCTGTCCGATTCCGAGTATTGAAGGTTGCTGTAGCTGTACGTCTGGCTGGCGGCGGGCGCGGGCGTTTGGAGGGCAGGCGCCGCGCAGGCTGGGCGCTTGGCGTTCATGGCATCACCGATGGATTGATCAGCTTTAAGACTAGGCGCGGCAACTTGTCGCGTCTAATCGCTATTACTGATCTACCGATAGATACCGTCGATCAAGAGGTCGTCTGCGATTGCCGATAGATCGCGAAACAGGCCTCCGCCAGAGCCGAGCGTGGCGCGCTGCGACGCATGATCAGCCCCAGGCGGCCAAGGGTCTGGGCGTTCTCGATCGGTTGCAGGCGCAGGTGATCGGTCAGCCCTTCAAGGCCACCGTCCAATGGCATTACGGCGCAACACAGGCCGCCGTGCACAGCTTGTAACAATTGATGGACGGCGTCGGTCTGCAGCAACGGTTGCGGGGTGAGGCCACGGCTGTGGAAGTTATGGTCGATGGATTGGCGAAAGTGCATGCCGCTGGTGAGCATGCCCAGTGGCAATTCGATCAATGACTCCCAACTCAGCGGCGCCTCGCCAAAGGTGAAGAAGCGTTGGTCGTAGAGCAGGCCCATGCGTGTTTCGCTGAAGGCCAGGGAGTCGAAATGTTCGGCGTCGAGGCGTTCCAGATAGGAAACACCGAGGTCCAGGCGATTGTTCGCCAGCTGTTCGAGGATCTGCTCGGAGCTCAGTGCCGAGAGTTCAAAGCGCAGGTTCGGATGTTCCCCGTGCAGGCGTTGCAGCAGCGGCAGCGGATCGAAGCTCGACAGCGGTACCATGCCCAGGCGCAAGGTGCCGACCAGGTTGCCACGACAGGCGGCGGCTTCGGCGTACAAACCGTCATAGGCTGCCAGCACCGTGCGTGCCCAGGCCAGCACCCGTTCACCCGGCGCGGTGAAGCCTTCAAAGCGCTGCCCGCGATTGACCAGCGGCAGGTCGAGTTCTTCTTCGAGGCTGCGCAGGCGCATGGACAGGGTCGGCTGGGTGATGTGGCAGCGTGCGGCGGCCTGGCCGAAATGGCGGGTTTCGTCGAGCGCGATGAGGAATTTCAGCTGCTTGATGTCCATCTTCGCTCCTGGGCGCGGGAAGGGGGCGATTCTATCGCAAGCGGGGTCATTGGTCGGGTTGGAATCGCAAGTGACGGCCGTGGTCTAGGCTTTGACGTCTGGAACCTCAAACCCAAGGAGAGTGCACCATGAGTCTTTTGAGCTTTGTGAAGGAAGCAGGCGAAAAACTGCTGGATCTGCTGACGCCAGGCAATGCCAATGCCAGTGAGCAGTTGAAGGAGCACATCAGCAAAGTCGGCCTGGGTAACCCGAATGTGCAGGCGACGGTCGATGGTGACAAGGTGACGGTGACCGGTGAGGTGGCGAGCCAGGAAGAGAAGGAAAAGATCCTGCTGGCGGTGGGCAATATTGCCGGGGTTGGCAGCGTGGATGATCAGATTACCGTGACCGGGCCTGCAGTTGCTGCCGCGCGTTTTGTGGTCGTGAAGAAGGGCGACACCCTCAGCGCCATCTCTTTGGCCGTGTATGGCAGTGCCAACCAGTACAACAAGATTTTCGAAGCCAACAAACCGATGCTGTCGCACCCGGACAAGATCTATCCGGGGCAGACGTTGCGGATTCCTGAGTAATACTTCAAACCGCGTTGCCTGCATCGCGGGCAAGCCACGCTCCCACAGGATCTGAGCCGTTCACGAAGAATGCGAACGACGCAGATCCGTGGGAGCGGGCTTGCCCGCGATGCAGGCAACGCGGTCTAGAGTCCTGCAATCAAATCCCGATAGCCCTCAACCGCTGCAAACTCCGCCGTATCCCTCGGCCCTTTGTGGCTGTCCGGCTCGCGCACGGCCAGCAAGTGCGCCACGCCAAAGTCCCGTGCGCTACGCAGGATCGGCAAGGTGTCGTCGATGAACAGGCTGCGCGCCGGATCAAACGCGATATCAGCTTGCAGTGCATCCCAGAACTGCGGGTTTTCCTTGGGGAAGCCGTAGTCATGGGAGCTGATCAAGCGTTCGAAGTAAGGCGCCAGTTCGACTTTTTCCAGCTTCAACGACAATGCATCCCGATGGGCATTGGTGATCAGCACCACGCGCTTGCCGGCCCGTTTGATCGCTTCCAGAAAAGTGTCGGCGTCCGGGCGCAGGGCGATCAGGTGCGCGGTTTCCAGTTTCAGGTCGCGCACCGACAGCTTCAGTTCGGTGCTCCAGAAGTCCAGGCAGTACCACTGCAACTGACCGGCATTGCGCTCGAACAATGGCTGCAATTCCATCTCGGCCATGGCCCGGCTGACCCCGTGCAGTTCGGCGTAACGCCGAGGCAGGTGCTCCATCCAGAAATGATTGTCGAAATGCAGATCCAGCAGCGTGCCGTCCATGTCCAGCAGAACGGTATCGATGTCGGACCAGGGTAATGAAGGCATGGCAACGTCTCGGGCAATAGAAAGATTTCTGGCGTAAACAATCGGGAAAGCCGCGTTATAGTAGCGCGTTCACGCCCAGGAGCTTTGCATGCGCCAGAAACCCACCATACTCGCCCGCGAAATTGTCGCCACCAGTCGATTGTTCTGCGTGGAGGAGCTGAAGTTGCGCTTTGCCAATGGCGTGGAACGCACGTATGAGCGCCTGGTCGGCAAAGGTGCCGGGTACGGCGCGGTAATGATCGTGGCGATGCTCGATGCCGAGCATGCGGTGCTGGTCGAGGAGTATTGCGGCGGCACGGATGAATATGAAATGTCATTGCCCAAGGGCTTGATCGAGCCGGGTGAAGACGTGTTGGCGGCAGCCGAGCGTGAGCTCAAGGAAGAGGCCGGGTTCGGCGCGCGGCAGCTGGAACACCTGACCGAGTTGTCGTTGTCCCCCGGTTACATGAGCCAGAAGATACAAGTGGTGCTGGCTACTGACCTCTACGAAGAGCGCCTGGAGGGCGACGAACCCGAACCGATGCGGGTAGACAAGGTCAATCTGCGTGAACTCTCGGCGCTGGCGCAAAATCCACAATTTACCGAAGGCCGTGCCTTGGCGGCGCTGTACCTGGCCCGAGACCTTTTGACTCAACGCGGAGCGTTCCAGCCATGAAATTCCCACATCCACTGATGGCACCGGTCATCGAGCTGGCCTTGCAGGCGGGTGAAGCGATCCTGCCGTTCTGGCGCACAGGCACGGCCGTTACGGCGAAGTCTGATGATTCGCCGGTGACCGCTGCTGACCTGGCTGCGCACCATGTGATTCTGGCCGGGCTGACGGCGCTTGACCCGAGCATCCCGGTGCTCTCCGAAGAGGATGCCAACATTCCCCAAGGCGTTCGCGCCGGCTGGCAGCGCTGGTGGCTGGTCGATCCACTGGATGGCACCAAGGAGTTCATCAGCGGCAGCGAAGAGTTCACCGTCAACATCGCCCTGATCGAAAACGGTCGAGTGGTGTTCGGTGTCGTGTCGATGCCGACCAGCGGCCGTTTTTATGTCGGTGGCGCCGGCCTCGGTGCCTGGCGTGGCGATAAAGCTGGCACGCCTGTGGCGATTCAGGTGCGTGATGCGTTGGCGCCGGGCGAGCCGTTCACCGTGGTGGCCAGCCGTCGCCATTCGAGCCCGGAGCAGGAGCGTTTGCTGGCCGGTTTGAGCGCCAGCCTCGGCGAGCTGCAACTGGCCAATATCGGCAGTTCGCTGAAGTTTTGCCTGCTGGCCGAAGGGGCCGCGGATTGCTATCCGCGCCTGGCACCGACTTCGCAGTGGGACACGGCAGCAGCGCAAGGCGTGCTGGAAGGCGCCGGCGGTGAGGTGCTGGAGTTGAGCGGCGAGCCATTCAGCTATCCGGCGCGGGAATCACTGTTGAACCCGTTCTTTCTGGCGTTGCCGGCCAAGGCGGCGTGGCGGGAGAAACTGCTGGCGCTCGCTACCCTGTAGGAGCGAGCACGCTCGCGAGGGAAGACCAGGCACCGCGGGGTGTCAGGTTGCCCGCGTTATCGTTGACGACCATCGCGAGCGTGCTCGCTCCTACAGAGGTAGTGGCGCTTAGCGGTGCAGCACGTACTGCCCGACAAACCTCACCGCATCTTCATCTCGGCCTTCATTGACGACCCGCGTATGCAGCGTCAACCGCGCTCGGCTGTATCGCTGGAACGTGGTGAGGAATTTCTTCCAGATCACCGGATCCGGCGCCTGGCAAATGGCGTTGGCATCGCCCGTTACCGGCAGCGGGTAACTGATCTGCCCTTCCTGAATCACGATGTGCCCGTCTGTAATGCCTTCCTCTTTAAGGCGCAAATGCAGCCAGCCCCAACCGGCCAGTACCGCGCCGCAATACAGGCTGCCGCCGAACATGGTGCTCTTGTGATTGACGTTGGCTTCCAGCGGCAAGTGCAGGCGCAGTTGCTGGTCATGCCAGTCGAGCACCTTGAGGCCCATGTCCCGGGTGAGGGGAATGTCGTGATGGAGGACTGATTCCAGTTGTCGACTGTCGCGGCTCATTCAGGGGCCTCTTGCTTGAAGTGGATGATTGGACGGTAGCTCAGTCGAGATCGTCAGGGTGGGCCGGGGCACCACTGTCTGAGAAGCTCAAGCCGTGTTTGCGCAGTTTGTCGTGCAGGGTCTTGCGCGGAACGCCGAGGGCTTCGGCGACGCTGCGCACCGAGCTGTGCGGGCGTGCCAGTTCGGCGGCAATGAGGGTTTTTTCGAAGTTCTCCACCTGCTCGCTCAAACCTCCGCTGACCACTTCGACCCTGTTGCTGGCGCTGCCATCGGGCGTGCTGTTGTCGAGGGCCAGTTCCAGCCCGAGGGCAAAACGCTCGGCCGCATTTTGCAGCTCGCGCACGTTACCGGGCCAGGTGTGGCGCAGCAGCAAGGCGCGTTGCCCCGGTTGCAGTTCATGGGCTGGCAAACCGTGGCGGGCACTGGCCTCATCGGCAAAATGCTGGAACAGCATCAGCGCGTCTTCGCCCCGTTCGCGCAGCGGTGGAATCCGCAATGGCGCGACGTTCAGGCGGTAATACAAGTCGGCACGGAAACGTCCTTGGTCCGCTGCCTGGCGCAGGTCTTCCTTGGTGGCGGCGATGATGCGGATGTCCAGCGGGATCAGTTGATTGCCGCCCAGGCGTTCGACCACCCGCTCTTGCAGCAAGCGCAGCAATTTGACCTGCACATCCAGGCTCATGCTTTCGATTTCATCAAGGAACAAGGTGCCGCCATTGGCGAACTCGAACTTGCCGATGCGGCGCTTCTGCGCCCCGGTGAAGGCACCGGGCTCGTGGCCGAACAGCTCGCTTTCGACCACGGATTCGGCCAGGGCACCAGCGTTGATCGCCACGAACGGTCCGTTGCGGCGGCTCGATAAATCGTGCAGCGCCCGGGCCACGACTTCTTTGCCTGCACCGGTTTCGCCGAGGATCAGCACATCGGCCCTGGTCGCGGCCAGGGCGCCGATCTGCTCGCGCAGGCGCAGCATCGACGGTGAATGGCCAACCAGACGGGCGCTTAGCTCATTGCGGTCGCTCAAGGCCAATCGCAGGCTGCGGTTGTCCAGCACCAGCCGACGCAGGGCCAACGCGCGGCGCACGCTGTCGAGCAGGGCGTCACTGGCAAACGGCTTTTCCAGGAAGTCGTAGGCACCGGCACGCATGGCCTGCACGGCCAGCGGCACGTCGCCGTGGCCGGTGATCAACAGCACGGGCAACTCGGGGTCCTGGGCGTGCAGTTCGGTCAGCAATTCCAGGCCGTCCATGCCGGGCATGCGGATGTCACTGACCACCACGCCCGGCCAGTCGCGCTCCAGCTGCGCGGCCAGGCCCTTGGCTTCGGCCAGCGGCAGGATTTTCAGACCCGCCAGATCCAGTGTCTGGCTCAAGGCCTGGCGCAAGTGGGGATCGTCGTCGATCAACACGACCTGAATGCGGTTGTCGATGGTCATGCACTTCGGTCCTCGGACGGTTGCAGGCTCACGCCCGGTGCGCCTGCGCGCAGCTTCAGGGTAATCAGGGCGCCGCCTTCCTTGTGATTGGCGAACGACAGCTCGCCGCCGAAGGCGCGCATCAGGGTTTCGCAAATCGCCAGCCCCAGACCCAGGCCCTGGGTGCGGGTCTTGGTGGTGTAGAACGGCTCGCTGGCGCGCCCAAGGGCTTCCATGCAAAAGCCCGGGCCGTTGTCGCGAATGTACAGGTTGACGCCTTCGGGAGTGGATTGGGCACTCAGCCAGAGTTTACGAGGCGGGCCTTTTTCCGTCAGGGCATCCAGGGCGTTGGCCAGCAGATTGCCGAGTACCTGGCGCAGGCGGGTTTCCCCGGCCTCGACCCACAGGGTGGCGGCGGGCAAGTCGCGGATCAGTTCGACGTCCATGCTGCGCCGGCGCTTGGCCAGCAAGGCCAGGGCATCGTCCAGCGCCGGTTGCAGGGCGACGCTTTCCGGGGCGTGACGATCGCGCCGGGCGAAAGCGCGCAGGTGGGCAATGATCGAGGCCATGCGGCCGGTCAATTCGCTGATCAGCTTGAGGTTGCCGCGGGCATCGTCGGTGCGCTGGTGATCGAGCAGTACTTCGGCGTTTTCCGCGTAGCTGCGAATCGCTGCCAGCGGCTGATTGAGTTCATGGCTGATGCTCGCCGACATGGTGCCCAGTGCCGACAATTTGCCGGCCTGCACCAGGTCATCCTGGGCGCGTACCAGTTCCTGCTGGGCCTGCTCGCGCTCCAGCACTTCCTGTTTCAGGCGCCGGTTGAGGCCTTCGAGGTCGCTGGTGCGCTCGGCGACCCGACCCTCGAGTTCGCGGCGGGCCTTGGCTTCGAAGGCAATGCGTTCGAGGTAATGGCGACGGCGCTGCATCATCAGGCCCAGCAACAGCATCAATACCAGCAGCGTTGCACCGCCAATGGCCACCACCGTGCGCACCGGGCGGTCGATCAGGGTACGCGGGGCGAGGATGCTGACATCCCAGCCGGTTTCGGCGATCTGTTGGGTCTGGGTCAACCAGGCATTGGGATTGAGCTTCAGCGGTTGGGGCTCGCGGGTCGGGTAGGGTTGAATCGCGGTGATGGCTTTGCTTTCTTCCTCGTTCAACGGGCGGGTCGAGCGGAATCGCCACTCCGGCCGCGAAGTGAGAATGACCACGCCGTTGTGGTCGGTCAGCAGCAGTTGTTCCGGGGTTTTACCCCAGAGGCTCTCGGTGTGGTCAAGGTCGACCTTGACCACCAGCACACCGACGATTTTTTCGCCATCGCGCACACCGGCGGCGAAGAAGTAACCGCGCTTGGCGGAGGTGGTGCCCAGGCCGAAAAAGCGCCCGAGCCGTCCGGCCATGGCTTCGCTGAAATACGGCCGGAAGGAAAAATTGCGCCCGACGAAACTGTCGTGCTTGTCCCAGTTGGAGGCGGCCAGGGTCTTGCCGGTGGCATCCATCAGGTACATGACTTCGGCGCCTGTCTGGGTCGCGATGTTTTTCAGCAGGCGGTTGGCATTGCCCTGGGTGACGCCATCGTCCGGTGCACCGAGAACGGCGCGCAGGGCCGGCAGGTCGCCGAGGATCTGCGGCAACACTTCATAGCGGTGCAGGGTACCCAGCAGGTTGGCGACGTAGAGGTCCAGGGTCTGGCGATTCTGGCTGGCCAGCTCACTGCGGTAATAACGCTCGGCGAGATGCTCCAGCGGCCACAGCAACGGCGCCAGGCACAGTGCCAGCAGGGCCAGGCTGCGCCAACGGGGTCTGGGAGGGAGAGTCGGTTTCATGAGCAGCATGCGCCTGTGGGTACAGGCGCATTATGCCTAGGCTTGCGCACCTTGGGTCAGGTGCATCTGGTTAGAGCACCTGCGCAGGCTTTTCAGGCAAAGACCTCGGCGTCCTTGAAAAGTGCGCCGGCCTGATCTTTCGCCGACAGCTGCGGCGTGCCTTCCAGTTGCCAGTCGATGGCCAGGTCCGGGTCATCCCAGCGAATGCTGCGCTCGGCGGACGGTGTGTAGTAGTCAGTGGTCTTGTAAAGAAACTCGGCGTAGTCGCTCAGCACCACGAAACCGTGGGCAAAACCTTCCGGTACCCAGAGTTGGCGATGGTTGTCGGCAGACAGGCGCACGGCGACCCATTTGCCGAAGTTCGGCGAGCTGCGGCGAATGTCCACGGTCACATCGAGTACTTCACCTGCGGTTACCCGGACCAGTTTGCCCTGGGTGTTCTGCAGTTGGTAATGCAGGCCGCGCAGCACGCCTTTTTGTGAGCGGGAGTGGTTGTCCTGAACGAATTGAGTATCCAGACCGGTGGCTTCCTTGAAAGCCCTGGCGTTGAAGCTCTCGTAGAAGAAACCACGTTCGTCACCAAAGACCTTGGGTTCGAGGATCAGAACACCGGGCAGGTCGGTGGTCACTACATTCATGGTGGCTCTCCAGCAATTTGCGTTTGATGGCCGCCATTCTTGCGCAAAGCGCCGACGGGGGCGAGTGCCCAGGTAAAAATCTGCCGGCCTGCTCCAGCCCCTGTATACGACGAGTACCGGCCCCGGGGGGTTGCGTATCGCCCGAAGCAGTGGCGATATAGGCGCCTAATAAAATTTCAGGGGTCGTTGTATGCCGCTCGCCACGTTGATTCATCGCGCCAGTTTGCCCAGCCCGCAGGTATCTGCGCAGCAGGCGCTAGAGCTGCTGGAAGAACATTACGGGTTCAGCGGCAAGCTGCAGGCGCTTGGCAGCCAGCAAGACCTGAACTATCGCGTCGACAGCGAGCGGGGGCGTTTCGTCCTGAAAATCTGCCGTGGCGACTACTCGGTACTCGAGCTTGAGGCACAACATGCCGGGCTCAAGCACTTGGCCGGGCATCCCGATGTCCATGTGCCGCGTGTCATCGCGGCAAAAAACGGTGCAGACCTGCTGTCTCTGGACGTGGGTGGCCAGGCAGTGCACGTTCGCCTGCTCGATTACATCGAAGGACAGCCGCTGACGAGCCTCGGCCATTTCAACCCGACGGTGGTGTCCGGCTTCGGTCGCCTGTGCGGTGAAATGGACCTTGCCCTGGCGGATTTCGACCATCCGGGCCTGGTGCGAACCCTGCAGTGGGACGCCCGCCATGCTCACGCCCTGATCGCGCACTTGCTGCCGGTGATCAAGGATCAAGACCAGCGCAAACTGATCGTCGAAGCGTCCGGGCAAGCCGAGCGGCATTTGCAGGCACTGGAAGACAAATTGCCGGTGCAGGCCATTCACATGGACATCACCGACGACAACGTGGTGTGGCAGCGCGATGCGCAACGCCACTGGCAGCTGCAAGGCGTGATCGACTTCGGCGACCTGGTGCGCACCTGGCGCATTACCGATCTGTCGGTGACCTGCGCCGCGCTGCTGCATCATGGCGAGGGCGATCCGTTCTGCATCTTGCCAGCGATACAGGCGTATCACGCGGTCAATCCGTTACAACACGAAGAACTACTGGCGCTGTGGCCGCTGATCGTTGCTCGTGCGGCGGTGCTGGTGCTCAGTGGCGAACAGCAGGTCAGCATCGATCCGGGCAATACCTACAGTCGCGATAACCTGCTTCATGAGTGGGAAATCTTCCGTGTGGCCACGTCGGTGCCGTTGGCGTTGATGGAGGCGGCGATCCTCACGGCCGTCGGCCAGAATCTTCCGGCCATTGGCAGCGAAGGCTTTGCACCGCTGTTACCGAGCCTGGTGGGGCGTGAGTTCGCCTTGATCGACCTGGGTGTCCTGAGCCCGCATTTCGAGGCCGGGAACTGGGAGCAGGAGGGCGTCGATCAGCGCCTGCTGGATGAAGCGGCTGCGGCACATGGCCTGGCGGCCAGTCGCTACGGACAATACCGTTTGTCCCGCACCCGCCCGGACAGCGCCACCGAGCCCGATACTTGCCCGTTGCACGTCGAGTTGCGCGTACCTCAGGGCACGGCGGTCGAGGCGCCGTTTGCCGGGGTGGTGCATCACCCCTCCGCCGGCGTGCTGCAACTGGACGGCCCGCAATTGAGTGTTCGGCTGTGGGGTGTCACGCCGTCGCTGCACAGTGGTGCGGCACTGGTCAAAGGCCAGGTGCTGGGTTCGGTCAGCGGGCCGTTGATCGTGCAGTTGTGCCGTGGCGGCTCGATCAATGCGCCATTGTTCTGCACGCCCTCGCGCGCCGCCGCCTGGCAGGCGCTGTGCCCATCACCTGCCGCGCTGCTGGGGCTGGCGTGTGACGCCGAAGCAGAACTTGATGGCGCGACCTTGCTGGCCCGGCGTGACGCCAGTTTCGCCCGCACGCAAAAGCATTATTACGTCGACCCGCCGCGCATCGAGCGTGGCTGGCGCAACCATTTGATCGACATGCAGGGGCGTTCCTACCTCGACATGCTCAACAACGTTGCGGTATTGGGCCACGGACACCCGCGCATGGCGGCGGTTGCCAGTCGCCAGTGGTCGTTGCTCAACACCAACTCGCGCTTTAACTATGCGGCCGTGGCCGAGTTCTCCGAACGTTTGCTGAAACTGTCCCCGGACGGCATGGACCGTGTGTTCCTGGTCAACAGCGGCAGCGAAGCCAACGACCTGGCGATTCGCCTGGCGTGGGCCTACAGCGGCGGCCGCGACATGCTCAGCGTGCTGGAGGCCTACCACGGCTGGACGGTGGGGGCCGACTCGGTGTCGACCTCGATCGCCGACAACCCCAGGGCCTTGAGCAGCCGCCCGGACTGGGTGCACCCGGTGACCGCGCCAAATACCTATCGCGGTGAGTTCCGCGGGCCGGACAGCGCGCCGGACTATGTGCGAAGCGTCGAACACAACCTGGCGAAAATCGCCGGGCAGAAGCGCCAACTGGCCGGGTTCATCTGTGAACCGGTGTACGGCAATGCCGGCGGCATTTCGCTGCCACCGGGCTATTTGCAGCAAGTCTATGCAATGGTTCGGGCCCAGGGCGGCGTGTGCATCGCCGACGAAGTGCAGGTCGGCTACGGGCGCATGGGCGATTTCTTCTGGGGCTTCGAAGAGCAGGGCGTGGTGCCGGACATCATCACCATGGCCAAGGGCATGGGCAACGGCCAGCCATTGGGCGCGGTGATCACTCGCCGGGAAATCGCCGAGGCGCTGGAGGCCGAGGGTTACTTCTTCTCGTCCGCCGGCGGCAGCCCGGTCAGTTGCCAGGTCGGCATGGCCGTGCTGGATGTGATGGAAGAGGAAAAACTCTGGGAGAACGCCCAGGTCGTTGGCGGGCACTTCAAGAAGCGCCTCGAAGCGTTGATCGATATTCATCCGTTAGTGGGCGCGGTGCATGGTTCCGGCTTCTACCTGGGCGTCGAACTGATCCGCAACCGCGAAACCCTGGAGCCGGCCACCGAAGAAACCACCGCACTGTGCGATCGCTTGCGTGAACTGGGGATCTTCATGCAGCCGACCGGCGATTACCTGAACATCCTCAAGATCAAGCCGCCGATGGTCACTTCGCGCCAGAGCGTGGATTTCTTCGTGGACATGCTGTCGAAGGTGCTGGCGGAAGGTTTGTAAACCGATCCACCAAATGAATGCGGGCCAATGTGGGAGCGGGCTTGCTCGCGAAAGCGGACTGTCAGTCGACATCTCGTTTGACTGACACGACCCTTTCGCGAGCAAGCCCGCTCCCACATGAAAGGTGGTTTTAGTTCGATTGATATCGGCATTTTGTCGATCATTTTTGTAACCACGGATTGATGGTGCTTTAAAAGCCGATATTTATCGGATATAAAGTCGCCACAGCCCACGGCGTTTACACATACGCTTCCATTTCTGTCAGGTATCAATGCCACTCCGGAGTCCTGAGCCATGACCACGTTGAACAGCACCCCTCGCGCCGACGGCTTCTACATGCCAGCCGAATGGGCACCCCAAACCCAGACCTGGATGATCTGGCCCGAGCGTCCGGACAACTGGCGCCTGGGTGGCAAGCCGGCCCAAGCCGCGCACGTGGCAGTGGCCAAAGCCATCGCCCGTTTCGAACCGGTGACCGTGTGTGTTTCCGCCGGCCAATACGAAAACGCCCGTGCCCGTCTGGACGTGCCGAATATTCGTGTGGTGGAAATGTCCAGCGACGACGCCTGGGTTCGCGACTCCGGTCCGACCTTTGTCATCAACAACAGTGGCGAAGTCCGTGGCGTGAACTGGGACTTCAATGCCTGGGGCGGTTTTGATGGCGGCCTGTATTCGCCGTGGAACCGTGACTCGCAGGTCGGCGGCAAGATCCTCGAGATCGAACGCAGCCAGCGCTACCGCACCGAAGGCTTCGTGCTCGAGGGCGGCTCGATTCACGTCGACGGCGAAGGCACGCTGATCACCACCGAAGAATGCCTGCTCAACCGCAATCGCAACCCGCACATGAATCGCGCGGAAATCGAAGCGGTCCTGAGTGCGAACCTGGCTGTGGATAAAATCATCTGGCTGCCGGATGGCTTGTTCAACGACGAAACCGATGGCCATGTGGATAACTTCTGCTGCTACGTGCGCCCGGGCGAAGTGTTGCTGGCCTGGACCGATGATCCACAGGACCCGAACTACCCGCGCTGCCAGGCCGCGATGAAAGTGCTGCAAGGCAGCACCGACGCCAAGGGCCGCCCGTTCACGGTGCACAAGATGCCGATTCCGGGGCCGCTGTTTGCGACCGAAGAAGAGTGTGCCGGTGTCGATCCGGTGGACGGTACTCAGGAACGTAACCCGACTGTTCGTCTGGCCGGTTCCTACGTGAACTTCCTGATCGTCAACGGCGGCATCATCGCGCCGAGCTTTGACGACCCGCAGGATGGCCCGGCAAAGGAAATCTTGCAGAACCTGTTCCCGCAGCACGAAGTGGTCATGGTGCCTGGTCGCGAACTGTTACTGGGGGGCGGCAATATTCACTGCCTTACCCAGCAACAACCGGCGCCGCACAAGGAGTGAGTGCGGTTGTAACAGCTTGAGTTGATTGCGAAATTCCTCAGGCTGTCGATCAGCCCGCTCAATTGCACAGAGCCCGCAGCCCTGAAGGGCTGCGGGCTTTTTTGTATCCGTTTGGTCACACTTCAGAAACCTTGGCACAGCTCTTGTATCCCTGCTGTTGTAACTCGGGGAGGGGGAGGACTTCGATGTTCTGTCATAAACCTTGGATAAGTTAGCCGCTCACAAACCGGGAGAGAGCGCTGAAATGAACGCCGAAGTGAACATAGTGAGCGACAAGGCGTTGCATCCCCTGGCAGTCAACAGCGAATCGCTCCAGATTCTGGCGCACTGGTTCAAGTCCAATGGAATGCGTCAGATCAGCGAAACTGATCCGCGCCGGACGATGATCGAGCGTTACCCTGCTGGTTTATTCAGCGAGGCGGAACTGGATGCGTTGTGGGATGTGATGGAAGGATAAGAAGAACAACAACGGATTGATCAAAAAAAAGCGCTGCCGGGATGGCAGCGCTTTTTTTTGCTTACGGATTTTTGCATTCACCACTGAACATTGTGGAAGCAACTGTCTTAACCCTGCCATTCGACCGATTCAAGCAACAGACTGAAAACCAATCCGGCGTTTTTCCAGGGCCATTGCGGCACTAATCTGCCGACATCGAATTTTCCTGAATTGCTGTCGGAGCTTTTCCATGATCCTGCATTACATCTACGACCCATTGTGCGGCTGGTGCTACGGTGCCAAACCGCTGGTGCAGGCCGCCCAGGCCGTGCTGCCCGTGATTGCCCACGGCGGCGGCATGATGACGGGGGCCAATCGGCAAAAGGTTTCGCCACAACTGCGCAGTTACGTCATGCCCCATGACCGGCGCATTGCCGAATACAGCGGGCAGCCGTTCGGTGAGGCCTATTTCGAAGGTTTGCTGCGTGATCACACCGCCGTGTTCGACTCGGCTCCACCTATCGCTGCCGTGCTGGCTGCCGAACAAATGGGAGGTCGCGGGCTGGAGTTGCTGGGGCGTTTGCAAAGTGCTCACTACGTCGAGGGGCGCCGCATCGCCGACAAATCGGTACTGTTTGAACTGGCCCACGGCATGGGGCTGGACGGTCAAGCCTTCGAAACAGCCTTCAGGGCGGCCGACACCGAAGGCCATATCCGCAACAGCCGGGCTTTCCTGGCCAGGGTGGGCGGGCAGGGTTTTCCGACCCTGGTGCTTGAGGACAATGACCAATTCACCCTGATCGATATCGGGCCATGGCTGGGCAAACCCCAGGCGTTTGCGCAGTGGCTGAGTCAGTCACTGCCCGATCAAGAAGCATCCAGTTCCGTAGCAGCCTGTGGCCTCGAAGGTTGCACCGATTGAATATTCCTGCCACGTAAAGCAGTTTCTTAGACAATTTTTGCCTATTTGTAGAAGATTCACGAAATTGACACATCATTGAGGGCGCGGCTACGATTCGGCCCAACGCCTGTGGCCGACCGCCACGACTCAAAAACAATAAAAGGCCCGCCGCGAGAAATCGTGGGCGGGCCTTTTTGTTTTTGCACTGAAACAAGAGCGCGATAGCGCCATTTCGGCCGTTCGACACAGCGCGTATCAACCGAATCAAGGAAAAAAACAAAATGTTGAACAAGCGAATCAGCCTGATCGCTCTGGGGATGTTGAGTGCTACACAGGCCATGGCGAACGACCAGGCCGAATCCAAGGGGTTTGTTGAAGACAGCAGTCTCAAAGTGCTGTTGCGCAACGCCTACATGAACCGTGACTTCAAAGACGGCAACCCGGATAAATCCGAGTGGGGCCAGGCGGCCATCGGCACGTTCTCGTCCGGCTTTACCCAAGGCACCGTCGGTGTAGGTGTGGACGCTTTCGGGCTGTACGCTCTGAACCTGGAACGCAGCGAAGACCGTAGCGGCGCACAAGGCATCGACTTTTTCAAAAAGGGTGACAGCGGCCAGCCGGCTGACGACCTGTCCAAGGGCGGCGCAGCGATCAAGTTCCGTCTGTCCAGCACCACCCTGACCTACGGCGACCAGATGCCGGCCCTGCCGGTGCTGAACTACGACAACTCGCGCCTGCTGCCGGAAAGCTATACCGGTACCTTGATCACCTCCAAAGAGATCAAAGGCCTGCAACTGGACGCCGGGCGCTTCACCGCCGAATCGCGCAAAAGTGCTGAAGGTCGTGACAGCGGTGGCTTGAAGTCGATCAACGTACTGGGCGGCAGCTACCAGTTCACCGAGCAATTCAAGGCCGCGCTGTACGCTTCCGACGTCGAAGACGTGCTGAAGAAACAATACGTGAACGCCAACTATGTGTTCCCGATCGACAAGGATCAGTCCCTGACCCTGGACTTCAACGGCTACCGCACCAAGCTGGAAGATTCCTACGTCCGCGACAACGGTATCACCGGCGACGACAACAAGATCTGGAGCCTGGCCGCCACCTTCATCACCGGTCCGCACTCGTTCACCCTCGCGCACCAGCGCAGCACCGGCGACAGCAACCTGGGCTACGCCTACGGCGGCTACCAGAAAGACCAAGGCCGCATCGGTGACGGTGGCAACACCATCTACCTGGCGAACTCCTACTGGTCCGACTTCAACGCCGAAGACGAACGCAGCTGGCAAGTCGGCTACGGCCTGGACTTCAGCACCTTCGGTGTACCGGGCCTGACCTACAACGTGGCCTACGTGCGCGGTGACAACATCACCACCTCCACCAGCGAAGGCGGCACCGAGCGCGAGATCTTCAACCAGATCAAATACGTCGTGCAAAGCGGCCCGGCCAAAGATCTCAGCGTGAAACTGCGCAGCTCGGTCCTGCGCGTGTCGCAGAAGTCGAGCGAGTACAACGTCAGCGGCAACGAAGTGCGTGTGTTCGTGGACTACCCGATCAACGTCTTCTGATGATGGGTTGCGGTGTTGAGGCCTGATCAAAGGCTGAGAAAGGAAAAGCCCCGACTGGTTCGGGGCTTTTTTTTGCGGTTGAATTGCTCATGTCGCCGAAACACGATTTTGGCAACACGTCTTGAGAACGTGTCGTCCGCGGCGACATGTTTGGATGACGCGTCGCAAAAAGTGGAAAATTGCGACACGTCTTAGCGCTCCACATCGATTGCTCGAATATACGGCAATGCCGTATAGTTCTGCCTATGTTCACGATTATCGAAACCGAAATTTTCAAGCGTTATGCTGAATCCATCTGGGACGATGGCGAACGTCATGAATTCATTACCTGGCTGGCGGCGAATCCGTTGGCCGGCGATGTGGTTCCTGGTAGCGGCGGTCTGCGTAAGGTTCGTTGGTCCCGTAGCGGGATGGGCAAACGAGGTGGTACTCGTGTCATTTACTACAACACGCTTTCTGAAGGCTCTATCTGGTTGTTAATCGCTTACACCAAGGCGAAATTCGACAATTTACCCGCGGCCTTCCTTAAGCAGCTGAAGGAGGAAATCGGCAATGGTCAATGAACTGGAGCAGTTCCAGCAGGACTTGCTGGACTCTGTGCGTCAAATGAAAGCAGGCAAAGCTGCTCGGGTGACTGAGGTGCCGCTGTCTGCGGCTGCTGAAGCACGGGCCAAAGTGGGGGTGTCTCAAAGTGCATTCGCCGAGCTGATTGGAGTCAGTTTGCGAACGCTGCAGGATTGGGAGCAGGGGCGACGGCAACCGACGGGAGCGGCGCAGACGCTGTTGCGCGTGGCGAGTCAGCATCCTGAGGCACTGCGCGACCTTCAAGCGATTTAGCCAAGAAGGCAAACTTTCTGCTCAACACTCGCCGAAATTGAGAAGTCTCCAAGTCGTTCGATGGGCGCGAGTAGTTTGTATACCCTCTTTGTAATTAATTACACTACGTAACGAATGAAGTTCCCGCCCCCACCTTTATCCCCTCCAGCAAACTCCATAAATTGAGCTCCAACGCCTCTCCCATCATCCCGACGGGAAGGTCACTGGAGTTTCCCTCATGCCTTTCGTATCCGTACGCATCACCCGCGATGGCGTTACCACTGAGCAGAAAGCTCAGGTGATTGCCGAGATCACTGAAACACTGGAACGCGTCCTCAACAAACGCCCTGACCTGACCCACATCGTGATCGAAGAAGTCGACACCGATAACTGGGGTTACGCCGGAATCACCACCACCCAGTACCGCAAGCAACTGGCCGAGGCGGAGGGGAAATCATGACGTCCTCCGTCACCATCGATTTCATCTCCGATGTGGTGTGCCCCTGGTGTGCACTGGGAGCGACGGCGCTGGAGCAAGCGATCGAGAACGTGGCCGGGGACATCTCGGTTGAGCTGACCTACAAGCCGTTCGAGTTGAACCCGGATATGCCGGCCGAAGGTGAGCAAGCGGTCGAGCACTTGATGCGCAAATACGGGAGAACGGCCGCCGACGTCGCCGCCGGCAAAGCCATGCAGATCGCTCGCGGCGAGGCCATCGGCTTCAAATTCGATCTGGAGAAGCGCACGCACTTCTACAACACCTTCGATGCACACCGATTGTTGACGTGGGCGTTGCAGGAAGGGCGGCAGGTCGAGCTGAAGAAGGTGCTGCTGCAGGCCTACTTCAGCGAAGGCCAGAACCCGAGTGATCAGTCGACGCTGGTGCGTCTGGCGACTGAAGCGGGGCTGGATGGAGCAAGTGCACAAGAGGTGCTGGCGTCCGGCGCGTTCGCAGAAGAGGTGCGAGAACTTGAAGCGTACTACCGGCAGCGCGGCATCAATTCGGTCCCGGCCATGGTGCTGAACGGTCGCCACCTGGTGTCCGGTTCGCAATCGATCGAGTACTACGAACAGATGTTGCGGCAAATGGCGAACGCCCCGGCCGAAGCCTGATTACAGATTTTCTACCCCACTTTTTATTGTCAGAGGTCTTCATCATGAGCATTTCGAAAAAAGTCATCGTAATCACCGGCGCATCCCAGGGTCTCGGCGACGGCATGGTCAAAGCCTTCCGTGAACTCGGCTACCGCATCGTCGCCACTTCGCGCTCGATCAAGCCGTCCACCGATCCGGACATTCTGACCGTGGCCGGCGACATCGGCGAACCGGAAACCGCCCAACGTGTCATCCGTGAAGCGATGTCCCGTTTCGGCCGCATCGATACCCTGGTCAACAACGCCGGGATCTTCATCGCCAAGCCGTTCACCGCGTACACCGCAGAAGACTACGCCAATGTGCTGTCGGTGAACGTCAATGGCTTCTTCTACATCACCCAGCTCGCCATCGCCGAGATGGAAAAACAGGGCAGCGGCCACGTCGTCAACATCACCACCAGCCTGGTGGACCACGCCATCGACGGCGTGCCATCGGTATTGGCCTCGCTGACCAAGGGCGGCCTCAACGCGGCAACCAAATCCCTGGCCATCGAATACGCCAAGCGCGGGATTCGCGTGAACGCGATCAGCCCGGGCATCATCAAGACCCCGATGCACGGCGAAGAAACCCACGCAGCGCTGGGCAGCCTGCACCCGGTCGGGCACATGGGCGAGATCGAAGACATTGCGCAAGCGGTCGTGTACCTGGACGGCGCCAAGTTCGTCACTGGCGAAATCCTGCACGTGGATGGTGGTCAGAGCGCGGGACACTAAAAGCGCTTTTTCAAAGCCCGGAAACAACAAAGCCCCTGCAGTTCTGCAGGGGCTTTGTTTTGTATGGTGCCGGCACCAGGAATCGAACCCGGGACCTACTGATTACAAGTCAGTTGCTCTACCATCTGAGCTATACCGGCGTGTCAGGGCGACGATTATAGCGATTGGCTGGCTTCTGTAAACCCCTGAATTCTGACTATTTTTGCGCGGGCTTCCGGTCAGGCGCGCAGCAGGGTTTTCTTGAGTTTCTGAATGGCTTTCCAGGCTCGGCTGTTTTGCATTGCGCGCAGCTGTGCTTCGGCCTGTTCGGCGCGTTGCAGGGCGGCGGCGAGTTGGTGTTCGGCGTCGCCGACGGGGTGGCTGAAGTTGTGGCCTTTGCAGAACTGGAACTCGTCCAGGTTGCACGGCGGGATGTCGAAGGCGGGTTTGAGGTTCAGGTGTTCTTCGGCGAGGTAGTAGGTGTTGATGCCGTCGAACAGGATGGACTGGTAGCCGGCGCCGGTGACGAGGGTTTCCCAGGTCTGGTCGCGCTCCCACGGGGTTTCGATGAGGATCACCCATGGCCGCCACCGGGTGAAGTCCATACCGCGCAGGACGGTCTCTTCGTGGCCTTCGACGTCGATCTTCAGGAAGTGAATATCGCGTCCCCGGGCGTGCTCTTCGCAGATGGAAGTCAGAGTGCGGGACTGGACGGTCTGGCTGCGCACGTCCATGCCGGCGTCTTTGTGCATCTGCGCCATGGCAGGGTCAGCGGTCGAGAGGCCGGTGCCGGCGATGCCGTAGAAGGTCAGGCTGTCGGCACTTTCGCCGGCCACGCACTGCAGGTTGGTGTCTTTGGGGCGTTGCTGGCACAGGGCCTGGTAGTAGTTGGGCATCGGTTCGACGTTGATGCCGGTCCAGCCATGGTCATAGAACGCCTTGGTGACCGAGTCATGGGTGGGATCGTTTGCCCCGACGTCGATGTAGAAGCCGTTCTCGACGGTTTTCAGGGCGCGCCACAGGCGTATGTCTTCGAAGTTCTGTGCGTAGGAAATGAACGTCACTGGCGCATCCTGTCGGAAGAATGTTCTTGTTCGTGGCCGCGCTGTTGGCGCCCTTGCGTGTGTGTATAACAAGAGTAATGGAACGGCGCAAATCCCCCTGTCCGCGGTCCGGAATTCGGCGTATATGTCGTTTTCATTAAATGCTTATGCACAATGCCATTGGAAGCGCACTGGGTTTAGGCTGAATTTGTGGATCTGTTCTCATTTTTCTGCAAATGCCTGTTTTTTCAATTTTTTATACGTGTGTACAAAAAATGAACAGTCTTGTTTTTGCCCTGAAACTGGCATGAATCTTGGATCCACGATAATTCCATCAACAGAGTTATCCACAGGCTGGGCGTATTTAAGCGCGTTCGGCCAGGAGCAGGAAATTACGCGGCGTGAGCGGGGTTTCGCAGAAGGTTCCGACGCGGACGCGGTAGCCCTGTTCGGCGAGGAAAAGAGCCCGGTCAAGAACCAGCCAAAGTTCCAGCGGACGTCGGAAAAGTCCGCGTAGTAGCTCGAGGTTGCGCACCTCGGCCAGTCGCTGCCAACCGGCAGCTTCGAGGGCTGGCCAGTCTTGCTGGCCGATTGTGGATAACTCTTTGAGTGCGGCCAGGTGATGGCAGTAGTCGGCGAAGGGTTTGTCCAGCCAGGCACTGGGCAGGGAAGGGGTTGGCAGGTACTCGTCAATGCCGCGCAGTTGCCGTTGCAGCAAGTCGAAGCCCAGGCGCCGGGCCATGGAGGTGTCGCGTTGACGTCGCACGCGGGCGCCGGCGGTAACGGTTTCGCTCATGGGTAACGCGAGGTCGTCGAGGGAAAGCTGTAGGCCGGAGCCTTGGGCGGCCGAGGAAATCGGCGAGTATTGGGCAAGACTGATCCGGTTGTAGCAGCACGGCGCAATGGCGAGTTGCTTGCAGCCTTTGGCGCTGGCGAGTTGAATCAGCCGCACATGCAAGTCACCGCAGGCGTGAAGCGCGACGGGCGTGTGTTGCGCACTCAGTAAAGAGGCTGCATCTGCCGCGAGCACATCCTGTTCAATATGCAGCGCGTGCAGGTGATGGCGTTGGCTGAGTGCCTGGCCGCCGGTTACCAGGGCCGGGTCGTATTCCAGGCATGTCAGTTGCTGCCCCGGTTGCAGCAGGCGACGCCCCAGGTGTCCTTTGCCCGAGCACCAGTCCAGCCAATGCAGCGGTGCCTCGGAAAACTGCAACCGGCTGGCGAACGCTTCGATCTGTTGCCATTTGCGTCCCGGCACATCGACGTTCAATCGATGGCCTGCCGCTTCGAGTGTGCGAGCGGGCAATTCATCCACAGCACTTAAAGCAGCGGACATCATTGCCAGCGATGCAAAGGGTTCGGGTGCGTGCAGGAGAGTCGGCTGGTTGTGAGCGTTTTCGGCGTCTTCCAGCGTTCGCCCGCGTAGCCATGCGGCCAGCTCCGGGTAGGAGGTTTCCCAAGGTAGCTGCAGATAGGTGAACGGGCGAGGTTTCCACAACGCCTGATGCGCTGTGAGAAAAGCATCCAGCGCAGTGAAGCGGGCGAGTAGCGCCTCGCCCGTCAACACGCAGCTATCAACGCCCTTGGCAGGCATCGACGCGCAACCAGCGCTCCAGCAACTTGAAGCCACGCACCAGCACATAGGCCATCAGCAGGTAGAACATGCCCGCGGCGAAGAAGATCTCCACCGGCAGGTAGGTCCGGGCAATGATGGTGCGGGCCATGCCGGTCAGTTCCAGCAAGGTCACGGTGCTGGCCAGGGCACTGGCCTTGAGCATCAGGATCACTTCGTTGCTGTAGGCCGGCAGGCCGATGCGCGCGGCGCGCGGCAGCATGATGTAGAACAGCGCCTTGGGTCTGGACATGCCCAGCGCCCGTGCCGCTTCGATCTCGCCCGGTGGAATCGCCTGTATGGCACCGCGCAGGATTTCCGCAATGTAGGCGGCGGTGTGCAGGGTCATGGTTGCCGTGGCGCACCAGAACGGATCGCGCAGGTACGGCCACATCGAACTGTTACGGATCACGTCGAACTGCGCCAGGCCGTAGTAGACCAGGAACAGTTGAACCAGCAGCGGCGTACCCCGGAAAAAGAAGATGTAGCCGTAGGGAAATGCCCGCACCCACCACAGGCGCGACGAACGGGCGATGCCCAGCGGAATGGCCAGCAGCAAACCGGCGATCACGGCGATGGCCACCAGTTCCAGGGTCAGGGTCGCGCCCTGGGCCAGCTTCGGCAGCCACTTGATGATGACTTCCCAGTTCATTGGGCGCTCCTCGCGAAGCCGCGAGCGGCACGTTTTTCCAGGAAGTACATGCCGGTCATCGCCAGCACCGTCAGGCCCAGGTACATGAACGCGGCCACCATATAGAAGGTGAACGGCTGTTTGGAGACGGTCACGCCGATTTGCGCGTGACGCATGATTTCTTCCAGGCCGATCACCGACACCAGCGCGGTGTCCTTCATCAGGATCATGAACAGGTTGCCCAGGCCGGGCAGGGCAATACGCCACATCTGCGGCATGATCAACTTGGTGAAGATGCGCCACTTCGACAGGCCCAGGGCCACGCCGGCTTCACGATGCCCTTTGGGAATGGCGAGGATCGCGCCACGAAACACTTCCGTGGCGTAGGCGCCAAAGCACAGGCCCAGCGCAATCACGCCGGCGGCGAAGGCGTTGAGTTCCAGGTCGGGGTTGCCGAAGAACTCGCCCAGGGCACGCATCAGGTTGACCGTGCCAAAGTAGATCAACAGCACCCAGAGCAATTCCGGGATGCCGCGAACCAGGGTCGAATAGGTGCCGCCAAGCCATTGCAACGGCTTGTACGGGGAAGTCTTGGCCAAGGCGCCGAGCAGGCCGAGCACCAGCCCCAGGCACAGGGCCGAGAGTGCCAGTTTCACAGTCATCAGCGCGCCAGCGGCGAGCGCCGGGCCGAATCCGTAGAGGTCGATAATCATGGATTTCTTTTCAAATCGCGGCAGGCAAGGCCGGGGACCGGCACCGTCAGAGGGCGACGCCGGTCCGGCAGGTCAGTATCAATAGATGCTGAACGGGAAGTACTTGTCGTTGATCTTCTTGTAGGTGCCGTCAGCGACGATTTCTTTCAGCGCGGCGTTCAGCTTCTCGCGGATCGGGTCCTTCTTGCGCACGGCAATACCGATCTTGTCGCTTTCTTCCACCGGGTCGCCCTTGAACTCGTAGTCGCGGCCAGCGTCACTTTTGAGCCACTCGTAGTTGACGTACTTGTCAGCCAGGATGCCGTCCAGACGACCGGAAGTCAGGTCGAGATAGGCGTTTTCCTGGGTGTCGTAGAGCTTGACGGTGATGTCATCACCGAAGTGGTCTTCCAGGAAGGTGCCAGCCAGGGTCGCGCGCTGGGCGCCGATCACTTTGCCCTTCAGCGCAGCCTTGTCGGTCTTGAAGTCGATGTCTTTCTTGGCGATGAACTGCAGCTTGTTGGAGTAGTACGGGTCGGTGAAGTCCACCGCTTGCTTGCGCTCGTCGGTGATCGACATCGAGGAGATCAGGAAGTCGAACTTCTTGGCGTTCAGGGCCGGGATGATGCCGTCCCAGTCGGAGGTGACCACGGTGCACTCGACCTTCATCTTGGCGCACAGGGCGTCGCCGATCTCTTTGTCGAAGCCGACGACGTTGCCACTGGCATCTTTATTGTTGAACGGCGGGTAAGCCGCTTCGATGCCCATCTTCAGGTTTTCGGCCATGGCACCGGCGCTGAACGCCAGGGTGACGGCGGCGGCCAGGAAGGCCTTCTTGTACTTCTGCATGTGGGTAGCTCCGTTAGCGGTTGCTGGACATGAATTGTTTGCAGCGCGCCGAAAGCGGGTTTTCAAACACCTGCTGTGGCGATCCTTGCTCTTCTACCAGGCCCTGGTGGAGGAACACCACTTCGCTGGAAACCTGGCGGGCAAAGCCCATCTCGTGGGTCACGAGCAGCATGGTGCGGCCTTCTTCGGCCAGTGCGCGGATGACATTAAGTACTTCCTGGACCATTTCCGGGTCAAGCGCGGAGGTCGGCTCATCGAACAGGATGACTTTGGGCTGCATGGCCAGGGTGCGGGCAATCGCCGCCCGTTGTTGCTGGCCGCCGGACAGTTGCGCAGGGTAGGCGTGGCGCTTGTCGGCGATGCCGACCTTGGCCAGCAGGGCTTCGGCAACTTCGATGGCTTCGGCCTTGCTCTGGCCGAGCACGCGGCGCGGGGCTTCGATGATGTTGTCGAGCACGCTCATGTGCGGCCACAGGTTAAAGTTTTGAAACACAAAACCGATTTCGCTGCGCAGGCGATTGATCTGCTTGCCGTCGGCGGCAACCAGTTCGCCATTCTTCGCGGCCTTGAGCTTGAGTTCTTCGCCGGCGACCAGAATCTGGCCCTGATGCGGGTTTTCCAGCAGGTTGATGCAACGCAGGAACGTGGACTTGCCGGAGCCGGAGGAACCCAGGATCGAGATCACGTCGCCGTCGCGGGCGGTCAGCGAGATGCCCTTGAGCACCTCCAGCGAACCGTAGCGTTTGTGCAAGTTGCGGATTTCAAGCGCGGGCGTGGCCTCAGCCATGTGCGTTCCTCATATATGTTGCGCTCCTGCTGTTGCCGGCCTTCCTGGCGAGGCGGCCAACCTAGCATAGCGTTTCAATGGCAGCCAACAGCGCTACGGACGGTAAACGGCTGGCGTGTGGCAGGTTGTCGCATCGGCACAGCAGACTGTCGCCCCATCAACAACCGAACAGCCGTTTGAACCTTGCCTGTCGATAAAAGCGCGGTGGCTGTCGCAAAAAAAGGCGCGATGTTGCCAGCTTTGGCGGGGGGTTGGAAGCGCTATCCGGCCGAACGTGGCAGATCCGCACTTTTATCGTGCGTCGTGTCGTTTTTAGATGTGTTTCCGGTGCGCAATTTCGTTCCCAAAGTGGGTCGCAGGGTAACGTTCTGGCAAAGTGCCATTAATTTCAATGGCTTGCGATGACTGTCCGGTCAGGTCGAAATCGCCGGGGTAGACGCTTTTGAAACATTTTGGCGCAAATATTGCGTGCAGATTCCGGAACAGCCCGTTGGTTTCTTTTTACAAGAGAGAAATCGAAACGGGATGCACGCATTCGCTTTTCCTTACAAAGGTAGTTTCAATGAGCAGTACCCAAAGCTCTAACGGCCTCGAACAGGGGCTCAAACCGCGTCATGTGACCATGCTGTCGATTGCCGGGGTTATCGGTGCCGGCCTGTTCGTCGGCTCGGGTCACGCCATCGCGGCCGCAGGCCCGGCTGTGCTGTTGGCCTACGCTGCCGCCGGCATGCTGGTGGTGTTGGTGATGCGCATGCTCGGTGAAATGGCTGTTGCCTCGCCAGACACCGGCTCCTTCTCGACTTATGCCGATCGCGCGATCGGTCACTGGGCCGGTTTCACCATCGGCTGGCTCTACTGGTGGTTCTGGGTCCTGGTGATCCCGTTGGAAGCCAACGCCGCCGCGACCATCCTGCATGCCTGGTTCCCTGGCGTGGACATCTGGGCCTTCGCCCTGGTCATCACCATGCTGTTGACCGTGACCAACCTGTTCAGCGTGAAGAACTACGGTGAATTCGAGTTCTGGTTCGCCCTGATCAAAGTGTTGGCCATCATCGGTTTCATCGTTCTGGGCGTCATGGCGATCTTCGGCTTCCTGCCGGGCAGCCAGGTCAGCGGCGTTTCCCATCTGTTCGACACCCAGGGCTTCCTGCCAAACGGCATGGGCGCGGTGTTGGGTGCCATCCTGACCACCATGTTCTCCTTCATGGGTACCGAGATCGTGACCATCGCGGCCGCGGAATCGAAGAACCCTGGCAAGCAAATCTCCAAGGCCACCAACTCGGTGATCTGGCGGATCGGCTTGTTCTACCTCGTATCGATCTTCATCGTCGTGGCCCTGGTGCCGTGGAACGACCCTGTTCTGGCAAGCCTGGGTTCCTACCAGACCGTGCTTGAGCGCATGGGCATCCCTAACGCCAAGATGATCGTCGACATCGTGGTACTGGTTGCCGTGACCAGCTGCCTGAACTCGGCGCTCTACACCTCGTCGCGGATGCTGTTCTCCCTGGGCAAGCGCGGCGATGCGCCGGCCATGTCCACCCGCACCAACAAAAGCGGCACGCCATACTGGGCGGTGATGCTGTCCACTGGTGCAGCGTTCCTGGCGACCTTCGCCAACTACGTGGCTCCGGCGGCGGTGTTCGAGTTCCTGCTGGCCAGCTCCGGCGCCATCGCGCTGCTGGTGTACCTGGTGATCGCGATTTCGCAACTGCGCATGCGCAAACAGCGTATGGCTCGCGGCGAGAAAATCGTCTTCAGCATGTGGCTGTTCCCGGGCCTGACCTACGCGGTGATCGCGTTCATCGTCGGTGCCCTGACCATCATGCTGTTCCAGGAAGCCCATCGCGTGGAAATCCTCGCGACCGGTCTGCTCAGCATCGTGGTGGTTGCCACCGGCTTGCTGGTTGCTCGCCGTCGCAAGCTGGAAAAAAGTGGCGCGGTGGTGTTGAACTGATTCATACCGCGTAACGCAAAACGGCCGCTGTCAGTGATGACAAGCGGCCGTTTTGGTTTTCTGGGGCGGACTTACTCGGGATTGAATTCAATCATCAGAACGCTTCCCGTTCCTGAACGACGGGTTGTTCGCGATCATTCATGAAGTCTGAAGTGACGCTGTCTCCATCGAACCAACTGTCCCAGCTTTCTCCGGCGGGTGTGATGATGCGTGCTCTGCCAATGGCCATAACATCCACCCGTTTGACGTCGCCAGGCATCGCAACGGCCTTTGGAAAGCGAATAGCCTGACTCTTTTTGCTCATGAAAAGGGTGGTCTGCTCCATATTTAGCCTCTTGAATCATTATGAGTACTGAAAAAGGATAGATTCCAGATAGGAAGTCGGTGGGAGTATACGTTTCGGCGGATGCGCGTCGTCTTGCACGTAATAAATAAAACGGCCGCTGTCAGTGATGACAAGCGGCCGTTTTTATTTGAGCCGTAACCCTTACTCGGCTTTTTCTTCCGACGCTTCCAGCGACTCGCGGTAGACATCCAGTGCAGCGCCGAAATCGGCGATGAACTGCGGCTCGCTCAGCCATGCCTGGGCGGCGTCGCGGTCCATGCCGTCGGCCCACATGCGGTAATCGATCAGCATGTCGGCGGCCAGGTGGGTGGCGGCCATGCCTTCGTCGTCGGCGTTTTCCATGTCCAGCAGTTCTGGATGGTCGATGATGATGAAGGCGAGATTCGTCAGCAGTACGGAGAGCATTTCGCTGCGGCTGATGGCTTCCGCGTCGCGCATTTTGCTGAACATCGCCAGGGTGTATTCCGGGATCGGCTCGGCGAGGTGGCCGAGATCATCGTCCAGCCCGACAGGTTTCCTGCCGACCATGCGGATTTGCTTGGCTTTGGCTTTTGCGCGTTTGGCGCGTTTCTGTTGCTTGTTCAGGGAGGCCATGGGAACTCAGTCCGGTTTCTGTTGGGTTTGCGCGGCAATGGCGTCGGACGCTGCCACGTAGTCGGCCTGGAAGGCCGGTGATTCGATCCACGCCAGGGCGCCGGCCTCGTCGGTTTCAGTGGACCACTGGCGATACTCGATCAGCGCGGCAAGGATGAAGTCCATCGCGCCTTCTTCGCCTTCCTGCTCGTACACCAGCTCCAGCAACGGGTCTTCGAGGAAGGCCGTGCACATGGCTTGCTGGCTGGTCTTTTCGGCGTCGATCATTTTCTTGAACAGTTCGGTCAGGTCCACCGATTCGAAGTCGATGCGGTCATCGTTCGGGTCCGGTTCGACCGGCGCGGCAGCCCGCTGGGTGCGGTTCTGCTTGGCCTTGGCCTTGGCGCGGGAGGCGCGTTTTTGCTGCTTGTTGGCGGAGGCCATGGGCGTCGTTCCGTAATTCGTTGAAAGGGGCGGGTGGCTCAGCGGCGTGGCACCGTTCGCCCGGGTGTGCCGGGGGCCAGCTCGCCGTTTTGCAGCCAGGACAATGCAATGGGCCATAGTGTGGCTTGGTATGCGCTGCGAAAAAAGGCGAAATGCCCAACTTCTTTTTCGCCGATGTCTTCGGGAGCAATGCGCAGGTGGGTGTTTGTGCTGCCGGTGAAGTAGGCGAGCAGGCGTTCGATCGCCGGAACCGTGCCATAGGGATCGTCACTGATGCTGATGGCCAGGGCTTTTGCGGTGACGGAGGCGAAGTTTCTGACATGGATGCCCTGGCCACTGGGGCGCTTTTCGTAGCGAGCGGTGGGCGTGCTCCAGTCACGGACTACGCCGGCAGGTGTGTCTTCCAGCCAGCCGAGCCGTTTGCCGGGGAAGTAGCCGCACAGCATCGTCACCAGCGGCATCACCACGTGCCACTTGCCGAACATCCTCCAGCGATGAGCGGGCGCATAGTCACGCCAGTAAGCGAATTGTGCGCCAACCGTCACCAGGCGCCGGATCAGGTGCCCGGAGGCTCCCAGGCCCGCTGCGCAGCCTCCAAAGCTGTGGCCGACCACATTGATCGGCTGCTCGGGGAATTCGCGCTGTGCGCGCTTGAGCATCGCCTCGAAATCCAGGGCTCCCCAATCAGACCATGAGGCCTCAAGGCCCTTGAGCGATGCTGGCCGCGACTCGCCGATGCCGCGGTAGTCATAGGTGATGACATCGAAGCCGTGGGCGAACAGGTAATCGGCAAAGCGCGAGTAATGACGGCAACGGACCGAGGTGGCGGCATTGATGATAACGACCGGGCGAGCAGCGTCCTGTGAAGGGTGCCGCCAGGTGAAGCCGCCGAGGATGAAGCCGTCCGCGGCGGTTTCCTTGAACGGTTTGCCGGGCGTGGCAGTCGGCCGCTGCAACTCGACGGGAGTGGGGGCCAGTGAAGGCGTGTCCTGCAAATTCATTGGCGTCAGTCCTTTGCGGGTAGCTGCCAACGATAGTCTTCATGGCGTTGACGAACAATCCATTGGTCTCAACGCAGTGGTTGATCGAGCAGTCGTTCTTCAAGAGCCGCCCGTTCCCGATCCAGTTCGTTACGGAGTTCCTCTTCACTCGGCAGGACAAGCTTGTACTTGCTGGCGAGCAGTTGCTCGTTTCCTTCCTGCATTGTGTAACGCACCACGGATTCATCCTTTCTCGCGCAGAGAATGATGCCGACGGTGGGGCTGTCTTGCGCGCCGCGTTTGAGGTCGTCGTACATGCGCACATGCATGTCCATCTGCCCTGCACCCTGATGGGTCAGTTCGCCGCGCTTGATATCGACGATGACGAAACACTTGAGCAGGTAGTTGTAGAACACCAGGTCGATGTAGAAGTCTTTGCTGTCCGTACTGATGCGTTGCTGACGGGCAATGAACGCGAAGCCCTTGCCCAGCTCCAGCAAGAAGCCTTGCAGTTGTTCGATCAACGCTTGTTCGATCTCGCTTTCCTGAAGCTTTCCGGCATTGGGTAGACCAAGAAACTCCAGCACGACCGGATCACGGATGAAATCCCGAGGGCTGGCTTTCATGTTCTGGATGTTGGTAGCGGCCTCCTGCTTGACGCCGCAGCGATCGCGGCTTGCCAGCAGGCGTTCGTAGTACAGGGTGTTGATCTGGCGTTCCAGGGCGCGGCTTGACCAGTTTTGGGTGGCTGATTCGTTCATGTACCAGAGACGGGCGCTGTCGTTGTCGACCCGAAGCAGGCGGCGGTAGTGGGTCCAGCTCAATTCGTGACGCAGTGCGTCACGAATTGGAAAGGCTTGATAGAACAGACGCATGTAACGAAGGTTGGAGGCGTCAAATCCTTTTCCGAATTCTTCAGTCAGCACTTTTGCCAAGGTCGACAGTAACTCTTTGCCATACCTCGCCCGTCGCGCGCCGTTCTGTTCGAACTCGACGATGTGCCGACCGATCTGCCAACAGGTTTGCACTTGAACGGTATCGACCGCCCGAAGCACCTTCTGGCGTGCCTGGCGGATCAATTCGCCAAGGTTGCCGAGTAGTGATGCGAGTTGTGGGTCTTGAGTGTCATTGGATGTGAGGGTCGTCATGAGGTCTTCCGCAGCAGATTGAGCAGCGAAAGAGCATGACAAGTGAGCACCCTTCGAAGATGCCGGGAGTTACTGAATAACAGGCAGGAAATACCGGGCTCTTCGGCAGGACGGGTCTAAATCCGGACGAGGGCGGAGGAACAAATGGTGTAGTACGTTTCGTACTCAGGTCCAATCAATCTAAAACGCCTCCCTCCACCCGGAAATCCAATGAATGTAACCATTGGGTTCTGCGGAACCCGGGAGGCGTCATCATGAAACCCCTCCATTCACTCCTGTTGCCTCTGACTGCCGTCGGTGTGCTGATGTTTCCATCGATGTCGCCTGCCGCCAGCCTTGATCCAGTCGCCAGCGCTGGCGTACAGGTGCAGCACCAGGAGCAAAACGGCATCGCTTACCTGTCCGGTGGTATCGGTCAGGATGAGTCGAAGGCCATTCAGCGGACCGCGGGCTATAACCTGCACATGACGTTCTCTGTCGGGACGGGAAATGAATACATTCCTGACGTGAGCGTCGTTATTCAGAAAGCGCCGGGGCAACCCGTGCTGACGCTCAATGACGCCGGCCCGCTGGTTTACGTGAAACTGCCTGTCGGCAAATACACGGTCATTGCCACGCGCAACGGCGAAACACGGCATGACGTTGCCGATGTTGGCAGTGGTGCAGCCCGTAGCCTGGTTTTCCACTGGAAGGATGCGAGTTAGCGAGAGGCTCTGAGCCATGGTGCGCAAGTGAACCCTGAATCTTGCGATTCAGGGTTTTTCGTTTTTAACACCCGCGTACACTTGGATGAGTGCAGCGCGTAAAGGGTTGGTTTCTACGCTCAGCAGCTTGATGGCCAAGGCGCAGCAGACCACGATCAACATGGGTTTGATCAACCGTGGTCCGACCCGGACAGCGGCCCGTGCGCCCAGTTGAGCGCCGACGAAGGCAGCCAAAGCCATGGCTATGGCTATCGGCCAGATAATCACACCTTTGGTAATGAAGACCGACAGAGAGCCTAGATTGCATGAGGCGTTGGCAAGTTTGGTAAAGCTCATGGCCCGCATCATGCCGAAACCGCAGAGCAGGACAAATCCGACAATAAAGAATGAGCCCACTCCGGGGCCAAATATGCCGTCGTAAAAGCCCAGGATCGGCGCCACGCTAAACGAAAAAAACAGAACACCGATTCTCTTGCGTCGATCTTCGTTGGCCAACTTTGGAGAGAGTGCAAAATAGATGGCTACCAGAATCAGCATGATGGGCACGCAGACTTCCAGATAGCGCTTATCGATAGAGCTGACCAGCAAAGCACCACTGGCACCGCCAATAAATCCGCAGATAACCAGGAAACGGCCTTCGCGCCACTCGATCATTCCTTTGCGAGCAAAGGTTGCAGTTGCCGAAACAGTTGCCGATGCCGCCTGGAATTTGTTGGTGGCAATTGCACTGATCGGATCCATGCCTGCCAGGAACAATGCAGGCAAGGTGATCAAGCCGCCACCACCGGCAATCGCATCAAAAAAGCCGGCGCAAAAAGCGACGAGCGCCAACATGCCAATTACATCCCAGGACATTGCATTCTCTCTTTATGGTTATTGACCAGTAATCACATGACAGGCCGCTCAACAGCCTGATCACATGAAAATCAGCCCTGCAGCACAAGCGGGTCCTCTGAAACAACGAGGGGGGAAGAAAACTTTGAAAGTCCGAAAATGCGAACCAGGACCCGTCTGTTGTCTTTGATGACATCGCGACAGTGCAGAGTCCGGATGTTGTTGATGACCATGGCCGATTCCTGGGTCAGCGTGTATTCGACCGGAGTTGCCTCATCCACGCTCTGGCAAAGGGCGGTGTAAGCCGTTTTCACAAAAGTCGAGACGTTGTCATTGACCGAAAAGCGATACGAGTTAAAGCGGGCGGCGAACCCTGTCTTGTCGTCGAACTCCAGAATGGAAACGTTGCGGCCATCTTCCCCTTTGCCACTGACAAAGGAGTCACTACGAGTGAACCGGAAGTTATCCGAGGTCAGGGCGAGGCAGTTGGTGACGCCAATTTTTTCAAGTATCGGAGGCAGCGGAATGACTCGCGTAGGCTCCAGGCTCGGGTTCCACAAGGCGGAAAGTATGAGCGACGATGGAGAGGGCGAGTGCCCGTCTTTCGCATTCACGGCGCACCAGTAAGGCGCTTCTGTATGCGGGCCAAGCGCGAGGCCGGAATGGGAGCTTAGTTCTTTGATGTCCGGCTCGGCAGGGATTTTGGTCAGTCCGCCGCCCTTGAAGTTGGCCACCAGTCGAACCAGTTTTCCTTCATTGTCCATGTCATAGGCAAAGGCTGTGTTGTCCACCAGCTCCAACAAAATCTGATTGCGGGCGGCCAGACAAAGTACGTCGTAACGATTTTCCAGGGATGCCAGATCTGGCAGTTCATTTGGAGGGCCGACATCGGTGATTTTCTGCAGCCCTTCGAAAATCAACACGGAGACAAGGCCATCGGAATAGGCGGCCAGTAGTTCACATTGGCTTTTCGAAAACGAGAGCTTCAATCCGGTCGCTGCCAGGGATGCTGTGGGCCTGGCTCCTGGTGCCTGCGGCCCGCCGGTGGCGGCCAGTTTTTTGGCGAACTTGTGAAGCAGTGTTGACTGCTGAATATCAAAGCTGAAAGTTCTGATTTCTTGTTCGGTAAAAAACTCAGCGGTTTCGACGTCTGGTTGAATGGCCTCAGTCATTTTCTTCCTTGTTGCGAATCTGCTCCCGGTTATCTGGCAGCTCCTCCTCCGATTCTGCACAAGCCGATGATGGGCGTATGTCATCCGTTTCCGTTAAAGCATACGGAACGTTCCTACAGGCCAGATACTGCCAGGAAGGGATGATTTTCAATGTCGAAAACTTTTCAGGAATCGGCCCTGGCAACCGTTCCGGATGCCTGTGGGTACGGTGATTGGAGGTGGGGAGTTGTCGCTTCGAAGGTGGCTGGATCGGTGCCTGATCAAATCGCAGGCATAAAAAAACCCTGAATCTTGCGATTCAGGGTTTTCGGTATTTGGTGCCAGAGACGGAATCGAACACTTGGTTGTAGGCCATGTAAATAAAGGGGGTTAGTGGTTTGGGTGGTTTGCTTGCCCCCAAATCTGCCCCCAAAAATCTATGGTGCTCGCTAAACGCTCAATTTTGGAAGGTCAAATACGTCTCGATTGGCGGTAAGGCTAACTCAGTATCGACTTACGTAGTTTGCCTTCACAACTCGACCGATGAAGCTGTTCAAGCCGATACCCTTAACAGCCAAATCCTTCATCTGAGCTACGATTCCGGCTCCAGGGCGAATAGAGTTGTAGACGTAGTTTCGGTAGGCGCCGGAGGCAAACTGCACTGTGATCGAATCAGGCCCGAACGAGTACGCAATGACGTTCGATTGACCGCTAAGGTTTTTGTAACGCTCCATGTTTTTTGCCTGTGTTGGCTAGCAAGTCGCCAGCAACATGACTCTAGCTTGCGGTCGGTCTTCTCGCTATCCGCGCTAGCAATTCGAACAGGTGCGCACCGTTCGATTGTCCGTCATCCAATGTGTGACTGATTTCAAAAAACGGGGGAACGGGGGAACAGTGGGAACAGCCAATGTTTCCGGGGGCTTGAGCGGGGGAACTTGTACCCCAGTGTTTTTTTGGGGGAACAGCAATAGCCAGATCAGCGGACCAAAATGCGGCGCAGTCTCCATGTTGGTGGGGGGCGTTTTGAGGAATGACACCCCTTCTACTCCCGTTGTCTTTGGCCGAGATGAAATGACGGATCACCTCTGAGCTTAAAACGCAGGAGCGAGCTATCACCGGTAGAGAATGGCGAATAGCCGAATTATCCAGGTCAGTGCTTAGTTAACCGGGCTACAAGCCACGGCCGGTAAGGCTTTCAGCCGAGTTAACCAACCGAGTTAACCAGTTAACTAACTTTGACGGGGTGCCGCTAACGAATTTACGCGAGCCCTCGCACCCGTCTCTCGACCAAATTGCCAGGGGCCCCGGCGTGTTGTGGGGAAGCAGCGCTGCGATTTAGCGAAGCACTGTGCGTTTCGCCCAAAGGCATTTACCGATCCATAGCAGCCAGTCGGCATAAGTTTTCAACCCATCGCCGGAACAATGTGGCTGCTTCACCCAACCCCTTCTCGTATCATCAGCGCCTTTGCATCTGGAACGAACTGTGTGAAATCGCCAACTGGAAAAGCTCCGGCTGCCCCTGATGGGACGAAGTGGGACGTAGGCGAGGCTGTCAATCAGCTCTCGTGGGACGACTTGCGCATCATCAAGACGCTCAGTGATTGCGGCAATCGTTCGGCTACAGCCAAGAAACTTGGCATCAATGTATCCACCGTTTCGCGCCGAGTTGCTCAAGTTGAGCGAACGCTCGGCATCGCGCTGTTCGATCACCGCAAATCAGGGTATCTGCTCACCGCCGAGGGTGCTGAATTGCGAGCACTCGCCGAGCGAGTGGAGCTGGATATCGTCAGCGTCACGCGGCGTGTTTCACGTTCAGGCCAAGGCCCCCTCGGGAAACTTCGAATTACCACCAGCGACTCGCTGCTGCTGTACTTCTTCACCCCCATCATCGCGGACTTCAAGGCCCTGAACGAGGGGATCTCCATCGAGGTGCTGGTGGGCAATGAAACCCTTAGCCTCGCCCGGGATGAATCGGATATCGCGATTCGAGCGACGAGAAAACCTGCAGAAAGCCTGGTGGGCCGTAAACTGGCGAATATTGCCTGGGCACCTTACTGCTGTGCCAAGCAGATGACTGCCTTGCCCCTTTTCGAAGAGGGCCAGGCATGGGTGTCATACTCCTCAGCGCTCTGCGGTTTGAAGGCGACAAGCTATGTCGAAAGCAGAGTCGCTGCTGAGCGCATAGCGTACCGCACCGATTCTGTTGCAGCAGCAAGCGCTGCAATCGCGGCGGGTCTGGGATTTGGATTCCTTCCCTGCATGTTGGGCGACATAACCCCAGGGTTGGTACGCGCCGGCCCGGTAGTGCCAGAGCTTCAGGATGAGTTGTGGCTGCTGACTCACCAGGACATTCGAAAATCGTGGCGAGTCAAAGCATTCATGACCTTCTGCGCTGCTGCCGTGGCCAGTCAAAAGCCCTTGGTCGAGGGGCAATTGATACTCCCGGTCACCTAGATCGAAACCGGGAGTGCAACTCAGATGTCTCGGGCGCCAATCACGGCCTTGCACACGATCTCAATCAGCTGCGGACGCTGGGCAAGTCTCGACACCCCAATGATATTGCTCGCGCACTGAGGCCGCTCAGTGCCATAGGCCGCCTTGCGCACTTTGCCGACCACCGCGAACGCAGCGTCCATGTCCAGCACATAAAGCGTTTCCTCGACAACATCTTGCATAGTTGCGCCATACAAGGCGAGCAGCTTCGAAATGTTGTCGTAAGAGACCCGCATCTGCTCTCCCATCGAAGAGAAATCACTGGGCTTACCGTCGGCGTTGAGCGGCGCCGGGGCTACCAGATTGCCTGCCTCATCATGGTTGAATTGACCTGATACGTAGATCTCGTTTCCTACCCGCCGTGCCTGCGGATAGCCATACGCCTCCTCCCAGGAAACGCCCCAGTAGGCGGTCTGCTTGTTGAACGGTTGTGAAGCTGCCATTGCATTCTCCTGCACATGAGGGACCGGCTTGATCCGAATGGATGGGCGAATGCTAGCAGCGCGATCGCGCATTTTATGGCGCATAAATGAGCCGGCAGGGGCGCAAAAATGCGCCACCGAAAAGCGCCTTGTTTCGTTATCTTTTGCTCGTCCTCAAGCACTGACGCTGAGGAGTGCACTCGTGGCTACGGTAATGCCTGCAAGGTGCGGGCCCCGAGACTTGTGCGATTGAACATCATCAAGCCGAAAGGAAACAAAAATGAGCAATCCTAAAACTGAAGTCCTGACTCCGCTGAATAGCCAACTGATCTTCATCGATCAGCAGCCACAGATGGCCTTCGGCGTTCAGAGCATTGACCGGCAAACGCTGAAAAACAATACCGTTGCCTTGGCCAAGGCAGCGAAGATTTTTAATGTCCCCACCACCTTCACCACGGTTGAGACACAAAGCTTCTCAGGTCACACCTACCCCGAGCTACTCGCTGTGTTCCCGGACGCCCCGCTGCTGGAGCGCACCTCCATGAACTCCTGGGATGATCAGAAGGTACGCGACGCACTCAAGAGAAATGGTCGCAACAAGATCATCGTCTCCGGCTTGTGGACCGAGGTCTGCAATGCCACCTTCGCCCTGTCGGCAATGAACGATGCCGGCTATGAAATCTATATGGTTGCAGACGCCTCCGGCGGCACCACCAAAGAAGCCCACGATTACGCCATGCAGCGCATGATCCAGGCCGGCGTGGTACCGGTGACCTGGCAGCAGGTGCTGCTGGAATGGCAACGGGACTGGAAGAACCGCGACACCTACGACGCCGTAATGGAACTGGTAAAGGAACATTCCGGTGCATATGGCATGGGCGTCGACTACGCCTACACCATGGTGCACAAGGCGCCTGAGCGCGTTCAGCATGGCCCCACCCTGGCGCCTGTCGCTGCATCTGTCTGAGCCATCGCCAGCCCCTGCCCTGGGGGCTGTTCACAGACTTGCGAAGGGTGCGCAGTCGACTGAACCGAGTCAACGAGCCAGGCCTGGAACCTCTGAGGATTTCCAATGCCCAGCGCTGTTCGAGTCAGGCGCTCGCATCCTGTTACCTGGATTAATGGATGTGTATGAACAAGGACAAATCTACCGTGCTGGCGACTCTCACACTGGCTTCGACAGGGCAGCTCAAATCCTGGCAGATAAGAACTGCCAAACAACTGATGCTGGACAGGCTGGATACCGGCATTTCAGTGACTGAACTAGCCGAAGCTTGCGCATTGTCGCGCAGTCACTTCTCACGCAGGTTCAAGGAAAGCACCCGGATGTCCCCGCAGCGATGGCTGCGTGAGCAGCGGGTCATGAAGAGCAGAGAGTTAATGAAGGCCTCCACGATGTTGCTCACAGAGATCGCGCAGGAATGCGGCTTCAGCGATCAATCTCACTTCTGCCGTACATTCGTGAAGGCTGAAGGCATGACACCGAAGGCTTGGCAGCAACAAGCAATCTGCCCGATTCCGGTCGTTGCTTGAGACGGTAAGGCCCGCATCAACGCGCGGGCGAGCCCAAGCGGACTGAGGTGTAACCCCCTTGAAAATCAATTTCTTGCAGCTACAGACGATTTTTTAAAAAACTTGCGCGCTAAATTATTGGGCGGCAATTTACTGCGCATTGTTATAACGCAAACATTTAAATCGCTAACAGAATCCCTCGAAGACATTCAAAAGTGAGGAAAGCCATGAAAGTTCTCTACACCGCAGTCGCAACCGCAACCGGCGGTCGTGATGGCCGAGCCATCTCCAGCGACAAGAACCTCGACGTGAAACTGGCCACTCCGAAGGAATTGGGCGGTGCCGGTGGTGATGCCACCAACCCTGAGCAACTGTTCGCCGCTGGTTACTCGGCCTGCTTCATCGGTGCACTGAAGTTCGTCGCCAGCCAGAGCAAACGCAGCATTCCAGCCGACGCCTCGATCACTGCGCGGGTCGGCATTGGCCAGATCCCAGGCGGCTTTGGCCTGGATATCGACCTGAACATCAACCTGCCAGGCCTGGAGCACGCCGATGCACAAGCGTTGGTGGAGGCGGCCCACCAAGTGTGCCCGTACTCCAACGCAACCCGTGGCAACGTCGATGTCCGTCTGCACGTCACCGTCTAACTTCCCGCCTCACCAGAAACAGGAGATATGAAATGAACGTTTTGACCAAAACACTCGTCGGCTCGCTCCTTGCCTTGTCGATCGGTAACGCATTCGCTGACTCTGGCGTCGAACACAACACCCAGGCATTCCTCGATGCATTGAACTCAGGCAGTGGTAAACCCATCGAGCAGCTTTCGCCGAAGGACGCCCGCGCGGTACTGACCGGCGCTCAGGCCGGGGTAAAACTGACACTGCCCAAGGCGGATGTCAGCGAGAAGACCATCACCGTCGACGGCCAGGACATCAGCTTGACCATCGTGCGTCCGGCGGGTGTGAAGGGGACCTTGCCTGTGTTCATGTACTTCCACGGCGGTGGCTGGGTGCTCGGCGACTTCCCGACCCATGAGCGCCTGGTGCGCGATCTGGTCGTCGGGTCCGGGGCGGTGGCGGTGTTCGTCAATTACACCCCGTCCCCTGAAGCGCACTACCCGACGGCGATCAACCAGGCCTACGGGGCAACCAAATGGGTGGCCGAGCACGGCAAGGAAATCAATGTCGACGGTAAGCGCCTGGCGGTAGCGGGCAACAGCGTCGGTGGCAACATGGCAGCCGTGGTCAGCCTGATGGCCAAGGATAAAGGTACCCCGGCCATTAAGTACCAGGTGCTGCTGTGGCCAGTGACCGACGCCAACTTCGAGACAGCGTCGTACAACCAGTACGCCGAGGGGCACTTCCTCACCAGGAACATGATGAAGTGGTTCTGGGACAACTACACCACCGACCCCAAGCAACGTGCCGAGATCTACGCCTCGCCGCTGCGCGCTACCACTGAGCAGTTGAAAGGCCTGCCGCCAGCGCTGGTCCAGACCGCGAGTGCCGATGTGCTGCGTGACGAAGGGGAAGCCTACGCTCGCAAACTGGACCAAGCCGGCGTGCCGGTCACTGCGGTGCGCTACAACGGCATGATCCATGACTACGGCTTGCTGAACGTGGTCAGCCAGGTTCCGGCGGTACGCTCTGCAATGCTGCAGGCTTGCGAAGAGCTGAAAGTTCATTTGAAGTGACCCCCACTCAAGACCGGAAACGAAAAACCCGCTAAACAGCGGGCTTTTTCGTTTCCGGTGTAGCGTTGGCAGCCCTCCGCCAAGGGCACCTTCACGCCCGGCGGGGTGCGTTGTAAGCAAACCACTCCCGTGCAAGCGTCTCAAATGTCAGCCCATCCACCTTCTGTGCTCGTCTGGTGGATTTGCGTTCATGCGAAGGGTCTTTGCCCTCTGAGATCAGTTGTCGTGCCTCAGATCGCTTTTTGCGAGCTTGCACCAACGTCACTTCCGGGTAGGAGCCAAATGCCAATCGGTTTTCTTTGCCAGGGTGACGATATTTGAGGCGCCAGAGCTTTGAGCCGGTGGGCATGATTTCGAGATACAGGCCTTCGCCGTCGGTAAGCTTGTAAGGCTTCTCTTTGGGCTTGGCTGCTTCGAGAAGGGAATCGCTCAGGGGCGTGACTTTCAGGGCCATGGAGCACCATGTTGGGGGCATGCGAGATGACCGAACCGGCCATGCCTCCAACTCTGCCCCCAAAACGTTGGGCTGCCTAGGTCAGTTTGGGCAACCATAGACAACAAAAAGCCCGCACTAGGCGGGCTTCTTGTGGGCTTTCGGGTGGTGTTGGCACCACCTGAAATTAATTAGTGGTGCCCAGAGACGGAATCGAACCGCCGACACGGGGATTTTCAATCCCCTGCTCTACCGACTGAGCTATCTGGGCAACGGGGCGCATTAAACGGGTTTTTCAGGGGGTCGTCAAGCAAGTTTTCAAAAAAAATTTAATTATTACCGTCGCTTACGTTCCGACCCCCGAAAAATCGGGGTTATTCCGACGGCGGCACGTAGCCTTCGGCCTTGGCGTAATCCTCGCCGGAGAAGTACTTGTCCATCTCGCCCTGCAGATATTTGCGATCTTCGGCGTTCATCATGTTCAGGCGTTTTTCGTTGATCAGCAGGGTCTGGTGTTTTTGCCAGTCGGCCCAGGCCTTGGCCGAGACGTGGTCAAAAATGTCCTGGCCTTTGGCGCCCGGGAAGGGAGCGCGCTCCAGGCCTGGCAATTCTTCTTTGTACTTGCGGCACATGATGGTGCGGGTCATGACGACTCTCCTGCGTTCAATACGGCGGCCGCGCGTTCGAGCAAGGTCTTGACCGGGGCGGCAAGGCCCAGGCGCGGCGGGGTGGCGAGGTTATACCAGAGCCAGTCAGCCTCGGCCACGAGATGGCCGGTCTCCTGGACCTGAACCAGCCAGGGTTCGATGGATAACTGAAAATGGCTGAAGGTGTGCACCAGGCTCGGCAATGCCTGTTGTGTGCCCAGTTCCAGCGAATGCTGCGCTGCCAGGTGCGGCAGGTCGTCGAGGTCGTCGAGTTCCGGCAGGCTCCACAAGCCGCCCCACAGCCCCGTGGAGGGGCGACGGTAAAGCAGGATGGCGCCCTCGGCGTTGGCGAGCATCGGCATCAGCGTGCGCTTCTGCGGGATGGCCTTGCGCGGCTTGGGGATCGGGTAGCGGGTTTCCAGGCCAAGCATGTGCGCCTCGCAGCCCTTTTCCAGCGGACACAACAGGCAACTCGGTTTGCTGCGGGTGCAGAGCGTGGCACCGAGGTCCATCATCGCCTGGGTGTAGGCGTTGACCCGGTCGTGCGGTGTGAAGCGCTCAGCGTTGGCCCAGAGCTGTTTCGCGACCTTGGGCTCGCCGGGGTAGCCCTCTTGCGCGGTAAAGCGCGCCAGCACCCGTTTGACGTTGCCGTCGAGGATCGGCGCGCGCAGCCCCATGCTGATGCTGGCAATCGCACCCGCGGTGGACAGGCCGATGCCCGGCAGATCAGTGAGTTTTTCCACGTCCCGGGGAAATTCGCCGCCGTACTGCTCAACGACGATTTTCGCGGTCTTCTGCAAATTGCGCGCACGGGTGTAGTAACCCAGGCCCGTCCACAGGTGCAACACTTCGTCTTCCGGTGCCGCCGCCAGGGCTTCGACCGTTGGCAGCGAGGCCATGAAGCGGTCGAAGTAGTTCAGCACGGTGCTGACCTGGGTCTGCTGCAACATGATTTCCGAGACCCATACCCGATACGGGTTGATGTCCTGCTGCCAGGGCAAGTCGTGACGGCCGTGGCGGTCGAACCAGTCCAGCACCGCCGTAGAAAACTGCTCGGCTCTCATCGCTTGAACAGTTCCTTGAGTGCGTCTTTCAGTTTCGGGTCGACCTTGTCGCCCCATTTTTCCTCGATTTTTTCGCTGATCCTGTCGCCTGCCACCTTGGTCGCGACCTGGCTCATGCGTTCGTTATCCACGCGGCAAGCCTTGGCGCCCAGTTCCAGCGGGCCGCGGCAGCGCAGTGGCCACTCGATACCGACAAACTTGTCGCCGACCTGGCAGGCCGGGTCCGGCATGGCGCTCGTATCACCTTCGACGATGATGCCGACGCGGTAGTCCATGCCCAGCACTCGCAGATCGATGTCGCCGTCACCGTTGACGGCCATGCCCGGGATGCGCACTTTCAGGTCCGGGTTGCTGGCCACGCCATTACGCAAGGTCAGGTTGCCCTTGAGCTCCTGGAACGGTGTGTCCTTGCCACGCGGCTCGCCGCTGAGGCTTTTGCGATTGAGCGTGGCGATGCCTTTGCACAGCTGTTGCTCAAGGTTGGCATTGAGCAGCACGCCATTGTTGATGACGATACTGGCGTTGCCATTGAGGGTTTCGATCAACGCTTTCTGGCTGTTGCCGTTGCCGGTCAGGTTGCTGTTGAGTGTGACCAGGCCTTTGACCGGCGGATTCTTGCCCTGGCTTTCGAGGATTTTTTCAGCCGGTACACGGTTGACCTTCGTCTGCAGACTCAGCGCCGGCACTGCCTGGCGCACATCGAGCGTACCGCTGGTTTCGAAGTTGCCCTCGTACAGATCGCCGCGCAGATTGGCCAACGTCAGCAGGCCGCCCTGGCCGGTGGCCTTGAGCGCAGCGTTATGGATCGGCAGTTTTTGCAGGGTCAACTGGCCGAAGGTCAGGTCGGCGTCCACATCGAGCTTGCTCAAGCGTTCCACTGGCAACAGACGCTCGCTGCTCCATGCCTCCTTGGTCGGTGCCGGTGGCAGGGGTGTGCTGCCCGCGCCGGCGATGGCAGTGGCTTCGGTGCTGGCGACTTCGGCCTGGCGGACCTGCGTGGCGCTATTGGCCTCGGCGGATTTCGGCGGCAGGTAACGGTCGACGTTGAAGGTGTCGGCCTTGAGCACAGCGCGCAGCGATTGCTTGGTGAAGTCTTCGACGGCAATGCGACCGCTGAAGGTGCTGTCGTCGACTTTCAGGTTGAGGTCGTCGAGCGCCAGGCTGGTCGGTGTCGCGGCCAGTCGGCTGACCAGCTCGACTTTGCTCAGGCTGCCTTCGGCCATGGCCGGGAGTTTCTGGCCGATGCTGTCGACGAATTTCGCCAGGTCGAACTGGGCAATCGAGATGCCGCCGCTGACTTGTGGGGTCTTGTCCAGGTCGTTGACCTTCAGTTCACCCAGCGCCCGCAGTTGGTTGGCGGAGATCTTGATACCGGTCCACTCGGCAACGTTGGCGGCCTTGTCCAGCACCAGCTGGCCCTGGGCGGAGAACGTCATGGTCTTGCCTTGCAGCGGGTCGCCGGTCACTTCGCCGGACAACTTCATGTCTTCGAACTGATAACGCTGCAGGGCACGCGCGATACGCACCTCGCCACTGAGCTCGGTGCGAACCCGCAGTGCCGGCTGGTTGGCGGACAGGAAAGCCGTGAGCTTGAGCGGAATGTTGACGGAGTCGTGAACCGCACCGGTGCTCAACTGAATGCTTTCGGCGCTGAAGCTCTTGCCGGTTCGTTCGTCGGTGTATTCAACCCGTGCGTTGTTCACGGTCAGGCTGTCGATGTCCAGGCGGATCGGCTGAGGCGGTTTTTCTGGCGCGACGCTGGCTTCGGGCGCAGGCTCGGCAGCGGCTGGCGGGGTGCCGGTCGCCGCGCCGGTGTTGGCCGTTGCTGGCAGCTTGCCGATGTCTTCCCAGTTGCCATGACCATCCTTGTCGCGGTTCAGGCGCAGGTTCAGGCCTTCGACGCGCACGTCGCTCATCTGCACTTCACGGCGCAGCAGCGGCAGTACGCGCACCGACAGGCCGAGCATCTGCAAGTCGGCGTACGGTTCGGTCGGTTTGACCATGGTCGCGACACTGGCGTCGTGCAGTTCCAGGCCCAGCCACGGGAACAGGCTCCAGCCGATATCGCCATTGAGCGTCAGCTCGATGTGAGCCTTGTCGCGGGCAATCTGGCGAATCTCGTCTTTGTAGTCGTTGGGATCGAAGAGGTGGGTCAGGGCAAACCCCAGCGCCACAATGATCAGCAACAGCCCGAGAAGTACCAGACCCAGGATTTTGCCGAACGCTTTCATGGGCGAGTCCTTGTATTTAGTCGAATTCAAAATTTAGCCGAGGAGTATAGCGCCCCGGAACGGACGACCGGTCAGCGATCACTGCGCCAGTACATCCAGCGGCAGTTTCAGCTTGGCGGCCAGTGCCTGTGCCTCCAGGTGCCCGGCAGGCGCGAGCAGACGCAGGGGCATGCCCGATAAAGCGGCCATTTTCAGGGCTTCGGCCACCAGCCGCTCGGCAACACCACGGCGACGGGTAATTTTCCGCACACAAATTTGTGACAAGTGCCAGGCGTCTTGGTGCCTTTGCAAACGGGCCGCGCCCAGCAGGCGATCATTGAAACGCGCGGCAATCAGTGTGCCGTCGCGCAAACAGTCTTCGATCAACTGCGCTTCCCCGGAAAACGGAGCGAACAACCCGTCTGGAGCGTCGCGGTAGATCTTCTGCAGATCCTGCCGATCCTGGGGCGTGGCTTGGTTCAGCAGCTCGACGATGATCGGCATGATGATTCCTGTGAGGTCATGAGGCGAAAGAGATCGGATGACGTACAAAAGGTGATGTCAGTTTGGTTTTTCTGTCACGGGCAGATGGTAACCTTTGCCCGTTCGTCCGCCCTTCTGCGACATGTTGTCGCACAGCAAGGCGCTCCGCCGAAAAAACGGTCATGCCTGCGTGCAAAAAGGCCGGGAGTGAACCGTGGCTGGCGAACCCTACTGATAATTGGGGGAAACACAATGACTACGAGCATCACGGCAGACGGCTTCAATGCCAGCCCGCCTGCGTTCCTGTCCAAGGAACGGATCATCGCCAGGCCCGGATTCAACCGCTGGCTGGTACCACCGGCCGCGTTGGCCATCCACTTGTGCATCGGCATGGCCTACGGTTTTTCGGTGTTCTGGCTGCCGCTGTCCAAGGCGCTGGGCATTACCGCTCCGGTAGCCTGCGCGCCAGACACGGGTTTTATCGCACAAGTCTTTTCGTCCCAGTGTGACTGGCCGATCTCGATGCTCGGCTGGATCTACACCCTGTTTTTCATCTTCCTGGGTTGTTCGGCCGCCATCTGGGGTGGCTGGCTGGAACATGCCGGACCGCGCAAGGCTGGCGTTGTGTCGGCTCTGTGCTGGTGCGGCGGCCTGCTGATTTCGGCGCTCGGGGTGTATACCCACCAGATCTGGCTGATGTGGATCGGCTCCGGGGTCATTGGCGGTATCGGCCTGGGCCTGGGGTACATCTCGCCAGTGTCGACCCTGATCAAATGGTTCCCGGACAAGCGCGGCATGGCGACCGGCATGGCGATCATGGGCTTTGGTGGCGGCGCAATGGTCGGTGCTCCACTGGCGGCGGCGCTGATGGGGCATTTCGCTTCGCCAACCAGCGTCGGCGTGTGGCAGAGCTTCCTGGTGATGGCCGCGATCTACTTCGTGTTCATGATCGGTGGCGCATTGTCCTACCGCGTCCCGCCAACCGGCTGGAAGCCGGAAGGCTGGACCGCCCCGGTGAAAAAAGCCTCGAACGCGATGATCACTCATCGTCATGTCCACGTGAATGTGGCCTGGAAGACGCCGCAATTTCGTCTGGTGTGGCTGGTGCTGTGCCTGAACGTATCCGCCGGTATCGGCATCCTCGGCATGGCGTCGCCGCTGCTGCAGGAAGTGTTCGGCGGCAAGTTGCTGGGCAATGACCTGGCGTTCGGTCAGCTCGACGCCTCGCAGCTTGCTTCAATTGCTGCCATCGCTGCCGGTTTCACCGGTTTGCTGAGCCTGTTCAACATCGGCGGGCGTTTCTTCTGGGCTTCGTTCTCGGATTACCTGGGCCGCAAAAACACTTACTTCGTGTTCTTCGCCCTGGGCTTTGCCCTGTACGGACTGATTCCGAACCTTGGTCATCTGGGCAGCATCGCGCTGTTCGTGGCGGCGTTCTGCATCATCCTGTCGATGTATGGCGGTGGCTTTGCAACCGTTCCGGCGTATCTGGCGGACCTGTTCGGTACGCAAATGGTCGGTGCGATCCACGGTCGCCTGCTGACCGCCTGGGCAGCTGCCGGCGTGCTGGGCCCGGTGCTGGTGAACTACCTGCGTGAATATCAGTTGAGCATCGGCGTCGAGCGCGCAGCGGCATACGACATCACCCTGTACATCCTCGCCGGCCTGCTGGTGGTGGGTTTCCTGTGCAATCTGCTGGTGCGTCCGGTGGCCGACAAGTACTTCATGACCGACGCCGAACTGGCCGCCGAACAGGCGCTGGGTCATGACAAGGGCGCTGACAGCAGCACCGTGCTGGAGTGGAAAGCGGCTGCCGGTACCAAGCCGCTGGCGGTTGCGGCGTGGCTGGTGGTGGGCATTCCGCTGGCGTGGGGTGTTTGGGTGACCCTGCAGAAGACTGCGGTCCTGTTCCACTAACACCAAGGTAAATACAAAACCTGTGGGAGCGGGCTTGCTCGCGAAGAGGCCGTCACATTCAACATTTATGTTGACTGACACACCGCCTTCGCGAGCAAGTCGGATTGCCGCACCACCGCTCCCACATTGGTTTTATGTGGCCTTAAAATGGCTTGTATGGACATGTACATCGCCGACGCCCCCGGATTCATTCCGTCAGCGATATCACCTCCCGTGTTTCTGTTTGGCGCCCGCACGCCTATAATGGCTGCCTTTTTCGCCCAATGATTTTGCGGAGCTGGTGATGGCCGAACGTAAGGCGTCTGTCGAGCGCGACACTCTGGAAACCCAGATCAAAGCCTCGATCAACCTCGATGGCACCGGAAAGGCCCGATTCGATATCGGTGTTCCTTTTCTTGAGCACATGCTGGACCAGATCGCCCGTCACGGGCTGATCGACCTGGATATTGTCAGCAAGGGCGACCTGCATATCGATGACCACCACACCGTGGAAGACGTCGGTATCACCCTCGGCCAGGCTTTCACCAAAGCCATCGGCGACAAGAAAGGCATCCGTCGCTACGGTCACGCCTACGTGCCGCTCGATGAAGCGCTGTCGCGCGTGGTGATCGACTTCTCCGGCCGCCCAGGCCTGCAGATGCATGTTCCGTACACCCGTGCCACCGTCGGCGGCTTCGACGTTGACCTGTTCCAGGAATTCTTCCAGGGCTTCGTCAACCACGCCAATGTCACCCTGCACATCGACAACTTGCGCGGGCACAACACCCACCACCAGATCGAAACCGTGTTCAAGGCTTTCGGCCGCGCCCTGCGCATGGCCGTCGAGCTCGATGACCGCATGGCCGGGCAAATGCCTTCGACCAAGGGCGTGCTGTAATGCAGACAGTCGCGGTTATCGATTACGGCATGGGCAACCTGCACTCGGTGGCCAAGGCCCTCGAGCACGTCGGTGCCGGCAAGGTCCTGATCACCAGCGATGCGAACGTGATTCGCGAGGCCGACCGGGTGGTTTTCCCAGGCGTTGGCGCCATTCGCGATTGCATGGCGGAGATCCGTCGCCTCGGCTTCGATTCGCTGGTACGTGAAGTCAGCCAGGACCGTCCGTTCCTTGGTATCTGCGTGGGCATGCAAGCCTTGCTCGACACCAGCGAAGAGAACGACGGCGTCGACTGCATCGGCCTGTTCCCGGGCCAGGTGAAGTTCTTCGGCAAGGATCTGGTCGAGGACGGCGAACACCTGAAAGTCCCGCACATGGGCTGGAACGAAGTGAAGCAGAAGGTGAGTCACCCGCTGTGGCACGACATCCCGGACCTGGCGCGGTTCTACTTCGTGCACAGCTACTACATCGCTGCCGCCAACGCGCGGCAGGTGGTGGGTGGCGGTCACTACGGTGTCGATTTCGCCGCAGCGCTGGCCGAAGGCTCGCGTTTTGCCGTGCAGTTCCACCCGGAGAAGAGCCATACCCATGGCCTGCAATTGCTGCAGAACTTCGCGGCGTGGGACGGTCGCTGGTAAATGGCCGTCAAGAAGAAGCCGCCGATCCTGACCCTCACTCCTGAACAGGAGAGCGAGGCCAATCGCAAGATCAAGCGGTTCATGGAGGATCGCTTCGAACTGGACCTGGGTTCGTTCGAAGCGGCCGAGATTCTTGAGCTGTTTACCCGCGAAATTGCTCCGCACTATTACAACAGGGCGATTTTCGATGTGCAGGCGCACCTCAAAGAGAGGTTCGAAAGCATCGAAAGCGACCTGTGGGCGCTCGAGAAAAACTGATTTCCGAGCCAAGCTGAACATTCAATTTTGAAGGTTTGCCAGATGCTGATTATTCCCGCTATCGATCTTAAAGACGGTGCCTGTGTTCGTCTGCGCCAGGGCCGCATGGAAGATTCCACAGTGTTCTCCGATGACCCGGTGAGCATGGCTGCCAAGTGGGTGGAGGGCGGTTGCCGCCGTCTGCATCTGGTCGACCTGAACGGCGCCTTCGAAGGCCAGCCGGTCAACGGCGAAGTGGTCACCGCCATTGCCAAGCGCTACCCGAACCTGCCGATCCAGATCGGCGGCGGTATCCGTTCCCTGGAAACCATCGAACACTACGTGAAAGCCGGCGTGAGCTACGTGATCATCGGCACCAAGGCCGTGAAAGATCCGGCCTTCGTCGCCGAAGCCTGCCGCGCGTTCCCGGGCAAGGTGATTGTCGGCCTGGACGCCAAGGACGGTTTCGTCGCCACCGACGGCTGGGCTGAAATCAGCACCATTCAGGTGATCGACCTGGCTAAACAGTTCGAAGCCGACGGCGTGTCCGCGATCGTTTATACCGACATCGCCAAAGACGGCATGATGCAGGGCTGCAACGTGCCGTTCACCGCCGCGCTGGCTGCTGCCACGAAGATCCCCGTGATCGCTTCCGGTGGCATTCACAACCTGGGTGACATCAAGACCCTGCTCGACGCCAAGGCGCCAGGCATCATTGGCGCGATCACCGGCCGGGCGATCTACGAAGGCACCCTCGACGTCGCTGAAGCGCAAGCTTTCTGCGACTCGTACAAAGGCTGAGGACTGACCATGGCGCTGGCCAAACGCATCATCCCTTGCCTGGACGTGGATAACGGCCGGGTGGTCAAGGGTGTGAAATTCGAAAACATCCGCGACGCCGGTGACCCGGTGGAAATCGCCCGTCGTTACGACGAGCAGGGCGCCGACGAAATTACCTTTCTCGACATCACTGCCAGCGTCGACGGCCGCGACACCACACTGCACACCGTAGAGCGCATGGCCAGCCAGGTGTTCATCCCGCTGACCGTGGGCGGCGGCGTACGCACCGTGCAGGACATCCGCAACCTGCTCAATGCCGGCGCGGACAAGGTTTCGATCAACACCGCCGCGGTGTTCAACCCGGAGTTTGTCGGCGAAGCCGCGCAGCATTTCGGTTCGCAATGCATCGTGGTTGCCATCGACGCGAAGAAGGTTTCCGGGCCGGGCGAAACTCCGCGCTGGGAAATCTTCACCCACGGCGGGCGCAAGCCTACCGGCCTCGACGCCGTTGAGTGGGCGAAGAAGATGGAAGGCCTGGGCGCCGGTGAGATCCTGCTGACCAGCATGGACCAGGACGGCATGAAAAACGGTTTCGACCTGGGCGTTACCCGCGCCATCAGCGATGCGCTGGGCATTCCGGTGATCGCCTCCGGCGGTGTCGGCAACCTGCAACACCTGGCCGACGGCATCCTTGAAGGCCACGCCAGTGCGGTATTGGCGGCGAGTATTTTCCACTTCGGCGAATACACCGTGCAGGAAGCCAAGGCCTACATGGCCCATCGCGGCATTGTGATGCGTTAGACAATCCAATACAGGCCAGTGGACATCATGGCGGGCTCAAGGCACTCTTGGGTACGCCATGGATTTCGGTAGCCAGACATGCTTAGACGCCTTCTTCTAGCCCTCGCCAGTGCTTCTCTATTGTTGGTCACCGGGGCGCACGCCAAAGACAGTCCCGATACCGACATGGTGTTGCTGACGGAAAACTTCCCGCCGTACAACATGGCGAAGAACGGCAAGAACTTCGCTCAGGACGAGAACATCAATGGCATCGCCACCGATATCGTCCGCGAGATTTTCAAGCGCGCCGACATTACCTACAGCCTGACGCTGCGTTTCCCTTGGGAGCGGATCTACAAACTCACCCTCGAGAAACCCGGTTATGGCGTATTCGTCATGGCGCGGCTGCCGGACCGCGAAAAACTCTTCAAGTGGGTCGGTCCGATCGGCCCGGACGACTGGATCATGCTGGCCAAGGCTGACAGCAAGATCACCCTCGAAACCCTGAATGACGCACGCAAATACAAGATTGGCGCCTACAAGGGCGACGCAATCGCCGAGACGCTGGCCAAGCAGGGACTCAATCCGATTGTCGTGCTGCGCGATCAGGACAATGCGAAGAAGCTGGTCAACGGGCAGATCGACCTGTGGGCCACTGGTGACCCGGCCGGGCGCTACCTGGCGCGCCAGGAAGGGGTTAACGGGTTGAAAACCGTCCTGCGCTTCAACAGTGCCGAACTGTACCTGGCACTGAACAAGGACGTGCCGGACGAGACGGTGGCCAAGCTCCAGGCAGCGCTGGACCAGATGCGCAAGGAAGGGCGGGTGGACGAGATCATGGCGCAGTATCTCTAACGATCCTGCACATACTAGTGTGGGAGCGGGCTTGCTCGCGAAAGCGGTGTACCAGGCAACAATGATGTTGACTGACACGCCCTCTTCGCGAGCAAGCCCGCTCCCACATTTGTTCTGCGGTGTAGCGGATTAGCGGTATACGCCGTCCTTCCCATGCGCGGCCGTCGCCCGATTGCCGCGCACGCTGATCATCTGCTTGATGTCGATCCAGTCGATCCCCTGAGCCTTGAGCTTGGGTAGTTCGCGTTCCAGCACCGCTAGCGTCTGTGGATAGGGGTGCCCGATCATCACTGCCGAACCTTGCTTGTGCGCGAGGCTGATCGCTGTCTGCAACTGGGTGAAGATCGCGGCTTCAGTCCGTTCATCGTCGAGAAACACATCCCGGGACACGCTCGCCAGACCGATCTTCTGTGCTTCGGCAGCGGCCACGGTCTGCGCGCTGGTGCGACTGTCGACGAAGAACTTGTGCCGTCGTTGCAAGTCCGCCATCAGCCAGGCCATGGCGGCGGGTTGTGCGGTCATGCGGCTGCCCATGTGATTGTTGATGCCGCTGGTGTACGGGACCATCTTGAACGCGGCGTTCAGGCGCTTTTCCAGCTCGTCGATAGGCAGTTCGGGGTGCCAGGCGAACGGTCCGGTGGCCGGATCCATGGGCATGTGCAGAATGACGATTTTGCCGGCGCGATGGGCTTCGCGGGCGAATTCGGTGGCATGGGGCGTGTCGGGCATGATTGCCGTGGTCACTGGGCCGGGCAGGGCCAGCACGCGGCGATCCCGGGGCAGGTTCTGCCCCAGGTCATCGATGATCAGTGTCAGGTAGGCTTTTTGTGGCGCGGTCGAGGCGAGCGTTGCATGAACAACACCCGCCAGGCAGCAAAGCAGACCGAGAACGTACCGCAGGCGCATCCTTAACGGCCGGACGTGATGCTCAGCCCTTTGAGCAGGCTCAGGGCCTGGGCCAACTGGTAATCATCGTCCTGTGGCATCGGCTTGGCTTTGCTGCCGGAGCCGGTCGGTTTATCGGCGCCGCCGTTACCGTTGCCCAGGTGACCCTGCAAGTCAGCTTCCTTGAAGTAGTCGCCGTCCTGCTCGCTGGTGATCTTGGCCTTGCGCACTTCGATGTCCGGGACGATGCCCTGGGCCTGGATGGAGCGGCCGTTCGGCGTGTAGTACAGCGCCGTAGTGATCTTCAATGCGCGGTCATTGTTCAGTGGCAGCACGGTTTGCACCGAACCTTTACCGAAACTGGTGGTGCCCATCAGCACGGCGCGTTTCTGGTCCTGCAGGGCGCCGGCGACAATTTCCGAAGCCGAGGCGCTGCCGCCGTTGATCAGCACGACCATTGGCACGGCTTCGCTTTCGTCCTTGCCGGTGGCTGAGAAACGCAGCTCGGAGTTGGCGATGCGGCCCTTGGTGTAAACGATCAGGCCCTTGGTGATGAAGTGGTCGACCACTTCCACCGCCGCCTGCAACACCCCGCCCGGGTTGTTGCGCAGGTCGAGAATGATGCCCTTGAGCTTCTTGCCGTTGTCTTTGCGCAGCTTGGCCAGGGCCTTGGAGACTTCTTCACCGGTCTTGACCTGGAACTGGGTGATGCGGATGTAGCCGTAGCCCGATTCCAGCAACTGGCTCTTCACGCTCTTGACCTGGATAACGGCACGGGCCAGGGTCACGTCGAACGGCGTGCCGCCGTCGCGCACCAGGGTCAGGGTGATTTTCTGGCCGATCTTGCCGCGCATCTTGTCGACCGCTTCGGTCATGCTCTGGCCACGGGTGGGCTGGCCGTTGATCTTGACGATGAAGTCCCCGGCCTGAATGCCGGCCTTGGAGGCAGGCGTGTCGTCAATTGGCGACACCACCTTGATGAAGCCGTCTTCGGCGCCGACTTCGATGCCCAGGCCGCCGAATTCCCCGCTGGTGCTTTCCTGCAACTCGGCGAAATCTTCAGGGCCGAGGTAGGCGGAGTGCGGATCGAGGTTGCTGAGCATGCCCTTGATGGCGTTTTCCAGCAGGGTCTTGTCGTCTACCGGTTCGACATACGCGGCCTTGATCCGGTCCATCACCTCGGCAAAGGTGCGCAACTCATCCAGCGGCAAAGGCGCCTTGGTGGTCGCAGCAGTGCCTGCAGGCGCAACCGCCGGCGCTGGTTGAGCGGCAAACGCCAGAGGCGCGCCGATCACCAGGGCGATCGTCAGGGCCAGCGAGGTAAGGCGGGACAAATGCAGCATGTCGAACGAACTCCTGAATTAGGCGACGCGCTTATCCTTGCGCGTGACACCATTGCGCCGGGTCACTCGGGTGACCCTGCTGACGAATTGCGAAATACAGCGCTGGTGTGTCCTGCCCGCCACTGTTACCGACAGTGGAAATAGGCTCACCGGCTTTTACAACGTCACCCGCAGACTTGAGCAGCGTCTGGTTGTGACCGTACAGACTCAAATAACCGTTGCCGTGGTCGAGAATCACCAGCAGCCCGGCACCGCGCAACCAGTCGGCGAACACCACGCGACCACCGTGTACGGCATGCACCGCACTGCCGGCGGACGCGCCGATCATTACGCCATCCCACTTGGTCCGGGCATCATCGCCACGGTTTTCACCGAAGCGCGCCAGCAGTCGACCATCGACAGGCCAGGGAAGTTTGCCGCGGGTTGATGCAAACGGGCCACCAAAGGTCTCGCCGGAACTGGAAACCAGTGCGCCGGGAGTCGACTTGACCGGTTTGCGTGGGGCGTCGTCGTTGGCATCTGCCAGCGCCTGGGCCTCACGTAAACGCTTTTTTTCGGCTTCCTGCTGGGCAATCAGCGCTTTTTGCCGCGCTTCCTCTGCCTCACGGGCCTGGCGGGCCAGGGTTTCTTCAATGGTTTTAAGGACTTTAGACAGGTCTGCCTGATCCTGCTCGCGCGCCGCCAGTTTCTGATCGCGAGCCTTTACGTCGTCATTGAGCTTGGCCAGGACTTGCTGGCGCTCCTTGCGGACTTTCTCGAGCTCGTCACGCTGGGTGTCGAGGCTGCTTTGCTGCACCAGCAGTTGCGCCTGCTGCATGGCGATGTCTTTCTCGACATTGGACAGTTGGCGCAGGGTTTCGTTGAAACTCTTCAACTGCTCCAGGCGAGCCTGGCTCAGGTAATCGTAATAGGTGAGGGTACGGGCGAATTTTTCCGGGTTTTGCTGGTTGAGCAGCAGCTTGAGGTATTCCTGGCGACCGTTCTGGTAGGCCGCGCGGGCCTGCATGGCGATCAGTCGTTGCTGTTCAGTGCGCGCGCTCTGGAGTTTTTTTTTCTCTGCATCGAGGCGCTGTAGCTCGGCTTCGCTTTTCTTCAGCTCTTTTTGCAGGGCTTCGACCTGCTTCTCGAGCTTGCCCATTTCGGTTTCGGTGCCCTTGAGCTCCTTCTGCACACCGGACTTCTCTTCCTGCAGCTTGCCCAGCAGTTTCTTCAGCTCGGCAATGTCCTGACGCGTGGCGTCCAACTGTTGTTGGGTTTCTGCGCGCTCGTCAGCAAAGGCCGGTTGGAGCAGGCATGTCAGAGCTAGGGCTATCAGGACGCGAAGCATAGGGGCGGGCGGCACCAGGGAAAGGGACGGCCTAGTATGCCCGCCATGGGCGGCAAAAAAAATGCCCATTTCTGACTGTGTGATAACTGGCCTGCAAAACACTGAAAACCAGTGTGGGAGCGAGCCTGCTCGCGAAAGCGGTGGTTCAGGCAACATTGCTGTTGGCTGACACTACGCATTCGCGAGCAGGCTCGCTCCCACAAGGTTTTTCAGTGTTCGGGATATCCCGGTTACACCAGAATCGAAGTCCCGGTCATTTCCGCCGGTTGTTCCAGGCCCAGCAACTTCAGCATGGTTGGCGCCACGTCTGCCAATACACCGCCTTCGCGGACCTTCAGGTCGCGCTTGCCGACATAAATGAACGGCACCGGCTCGGTGGTGTGCGCGGTGTGCGCCTGGCCGGTGGAGGCGTCGGACATTTGCTCGACGTTACCGTGATCAGCGGTGATCAGGGCTTCGCCGCCGACCTTTTCCAGGGCATCGACGATGCGGCCAACGCACTGATCCAGGCACTCGACGGCTTTGACCGCCGCTTCGAACACACCGCTGTGGCCAACCATGTCGCCGTTGGCGTAGTTGACCACGATCACGTCGTAACGCTGGTTTTCGATGGCGTCGACGATGCGATCGGTAACTTCCGGTGCGCTCATTTCCGGCTGCAAGTCATAGGTGGCGACTTTCGGCGATGGAATCAGGATGCGCTCTTCGCCCGGGAACGGTTCTTCACGGCCGCCCGAGAAGAAGAAGGTCACGTGGGCGTATTTTTCGGTTTCGGCGATGCGCAGCTGGGTCTTGCCGTTTTTCGCCAGGTAGTCGCCCAGCACGTTTTCCAGGCTGCCGGCGGCGAAGGCCGATGGCGCGGGGATACTGGCGGCGTATTGGGTCAGCATGACGAAACCGGCCAGTTTCGGCTGGCGGGCACGCTCGAACTCACTGAAGTTGTCTTCGACGAACACGCGGGTCAGTTCGCGGGCGCGGTCGGCGCGGAAGTTCATGAACACCACGGCATCGCCGTCTTCGACTTTGACCGGCTCACCGATGGAGGTGGCTTTGACGAATTCGTCGCTCTCGCCACGCTCGTAGGCCGCTTGCAGGCCTTCCTGGGCGGTGGCGGCGTTGAATTCGCCCTGGCCGTCGACAATCAGGTTGTAGGCCTGGGACACGCGGTCCCAACGGTTGTCGCGGTCCATGGCGTAGTAACGGCCGATCAGGCTGGCGATCCGGCCTTTGCCCAAGGCCTGGAAGGTCGCGTCGAGCAGTTCGATCGACGATTGCGCGCTTTTCGGCGGAGTGTCGCGGCCATCGAGGAAGGCGTGCAGGTAGATGTTCTGGGCGCCGCGCTTGAAGGCCAGTTCGGCCATGGCGACCAGGTGATCCTGGTGGCTATGCACGCCGCCATCGGACAGCAGGCCCATGAAATGCACGGCTTTGCCGGCGGCGACGGCCTTGTCCACGGCAGCGCAGATGGTCGGGTTCTCGAAGAACTCGCCGTCGCGGATCGATTTGGTGACGCGAGTGAAGTCCTGATACACCACGCGGCCGGCGCCCAGGTTCATGTGGCCGACTTCGGAGTTGCCCATCTGGCCGTCCGGCAAGCCGACGTCCATGCCGCTGCCCGAGATCAGGCCGTTCGGCACAGTAGCCCACAGGCGGTCCAGTACAGGCTTCTTCGCCGCGAAAATGGCGTTTGATTCGGGGCTGTCGCTGTGACCGAAGCCGTCGAGAATCATCAGGACCAAAGGTTTAGGCGTGGTAGTCATGGAATCCACTCGTGGCTGAGGTAAAAGGGGTAATGAAAAAAGGGAGTCGCAGTTTAAAGCGAAGTTCCGGCCACGTCACCGCCGGACGGGGTTTGGCCCACCATAGTGGCTGTGTATACTGGCCGACATTTTAACGCCCTGGAACCTCCTTCGATGGTTGCTCACCTGATTGAATTCGCCACTAACCACTACATTCTCGTCGGTATCTTCGTCGTACTGCTGGCGTTGCTGATTGCCTATCAAATGCAGGGCGGTGGCCGCAGCCTGAGCACCGGCGAACTGACCGGCCTGGTCAACAAGGACGCGGGTGTCGTGGTCGACATTCGTCCGAGCAAGGATTTTGCCGCCGGTCACATTGTCGGTGCGGTGAACATTCCCCAGGACAAACTGGCCGCCCGTGTTGGCGAACTGGAAAAGCACAAGGCCAAGACCATCATCCTGGTCGACGCCATGGGCCAGACCGCCGGCACCCACGCCCGCGAACTGATGAAGTCCGGCTTCACCGCCGCCAAGCTGTCCGGCGGTATTTCCAGCTGGAAAGCCGACAATCTGCCGTTGGTGAAGTGATATGAGCAGCGTCGTCGTCTATTCCAGCGATTACTGCCCTTACTGCTCGCGAGCCAAGTACCTGCTCGAGAACAAAGGCGTGGCCTTCGAAGAGATCAAGGTCGATGGCAAGCCGCAGGTGCGCGCTGCGATGGCCCAGAAGGCCGGGCGCACGTCCGTGCCGCAAATCTGGATCGGCAGCACCCACGTCGGCGGTTGTGATGATTTGTTCGCCCTGGAGCGCGCCGGCAAGCTCGACGCGCTGCTCAAGGCCTGACGGCAATACCCCAAACAAGCAAACCTACAAGAACCCTGGATCAAGAAGGATCTGCGATGACTGACCAACAGAACACTGCTGCGAACGAAGAAGAAACTGCACCGCAATTCTCCTTGCAGCGCATTTATGTGCGTGACCTGTCCTTCGAAGCTCCGAAAAGCCCGGCGATCTTCCGCCAGCAGTGGGAGCCGAGCGTCGCGCTGGATCTGAACACCCGTCAAAAGACCCTGGAAGCCGACTTCCACGAAGTTGTGCTGACCCTGTCGGTTACCGTGAAAAACGGTGACGAAGTGGCGTTCATCGCCGAAGTGCAACAGGCCGGGATCTTCCTGATCAAGAACCTGGATGACGCTTCGATGAGCCACACCCTGGGTGCGTTCTGCCCGAACATCCTGTTCCCGTACGCTCGCGAAACCCTGGACAGCCTGGTCACCCGTGGTTCGTTCCCGGCACTGATGCTGGCCCCGGTGAACTTCGATGCGCTGTACGCACAAGAGCTGCAACGCATGCAGGCTGCTGGCGAGACTCCGACCGTTCAGTAAGCACTTCTGAGCGTCGAAGCAAGTCCAATGTGGGAGCGGGCTTGCTCGCGAAAGCGGTTTTTCAGTCAACATTCATGTTGAAGCTGATGACCCCTTCGCGAGCAAGCCCGCTCCCACATTTGTTATGCGCTGTTACGTGAAGTCGTTCTGGCGCCAGGCTTCGTAAACAGCCACAGCCACGGTATTGGACAGGTTCAGGCTGCGGCAGCCCTCGCGCATTGGCAGACGCAGGCGTTGCTCAGCGGGCAAGGCGTCCAGCACCTCGGCAGGCAGGCCACGGCTTTCCGGGCCGAACAGGAATGCATCACCGGGGACGAAACTGGCGTCGTGGAACGGACGCGAGCCTTTGGTGGTGAAGGCAAACACCCGCGGGTTGCCCAGGCTTTCCAGGCAGCTGGCCAGGTCCGCATGGCGTTGCAGGGTGGCATACTCGTGGTAGTCAAGACCGGCGCGGCGCAGGCGCTTGTCGTCCATCTCGAAGCCCAGCGGTTCGATCAAATGCAGGTGGCAGCCACTGTTGGCGCACAGCCTGATAACGTTGCCGGTGTTCGGCGGAATTTCTGGTTGGAAAAGGATGACGTGAAACATGCACGGCTCCGAAGGTAAAGATGACGCGCATTCTACGCCGCCGGAAGGCGTGCGTTCGAAACTATTCCTGCCGGTGATGGGCTCGCTGGCGATTGTCGGGGTGATGGTCGGGATGATGATCGGTCGCCTGACCACGCCAGACCCCAGTCAGTTGCAGCAGGTCGAGGTGACGAACGACGGGCTGGTGGTGTGGTTCAACAACGAGCCCAAGACCCACGGCGAAATCGTCGACGGCAGTGTCGCGCTGCTGTTTGGCGCCGAGGGCAAGGCGCAGAAAGGCCAGCTCAAGCTCGATGGCAAGGACGTGAACTGGCGGGTACGCTTGAGCGATGGCGGGGTGTTGCTGACACTGGTCGCGGCCCGGCCCCTGCAGGGCGAGTGGGCGGGTAGCGAGATCGACGACCGCTGGCGGCTGGAGATCCATCTGCGGGAGCAATAAAAGAGGGAATCCCCGGCCTGCCTGTACCAAGGTTCCCGAAACGGGAGGCTCGTCGCGAGTGCGGTGTGAGCCTGGTGTAAAAGAGGGGAATCCCCGGCCTGCCTGTACCAAGGTCCCCGAAACCGGTCAGGTGAACTGATTCACCTGAAAGGGTTATTGCAGGGGGCGTGCCAGGTTTTAACAATGCGCAACAAAATAACGCCTCAAAACGTCGAAAGCCCCGTAATCCGGGGCTTTCGTGTTTTTTCGATAGGGGTTCGATTGTGAACGCAGGCGGGGTTTTGGATCGGTTGCTGTGCGCGATTGCGGTTCACGGTGCATTCAGGCGGTGCACTCCGACCCTTAAAAGCATCGCGGGCAAGCCCGCTCCCACAAGGTCAGTGGTGTTCACGCAATCGTGAAAACACCGAAGCCCACTGTGGGAGCGGCGGTGCGACGATTCGACTTGCCCGCGATTGGATCTAATGATCAGCGAAGAACCAAAGGCGGATCAGCCCTCATCCCCCTCATCATCATCCCCACCATCTACCTTCATCCCCAATTCCTTGATCTTGCGGGTCAGGGTGTTACGTCCCCAGCCCAGCAAAACCGCGGCATCGCGGCGGCGACCGGCGGTGTGTTTGAGCGCGGTCTCGATCATGATCCGCTCGAAGGCCGGCACGGCACTGTCGAGCAGGCTCGACTGACCGCGGGCCAGCGCCTGGTCCGCCCACTGGCGCAGGGCCTGTTCCCAGTTGGTCACGGGGGCCGAATCCTGCGGCAGGCTCAGCAACTCCGGCGGCAGGTCGCCGATGTGCACTTCGCGACCCGAAGCCATCACTGTGATCCAGCGGCAGGTGTTCTCCAGTTGCCGCACGTTGCCGGGCCACGGCAGGTTCTTCAGGTATTCCTCGGTTTCGTTTTTCAGCAACTTCGGCTCGACGGCCAGCTCCTGGGCGGCGCGGCTGAGGAAGTGCCTGGCCAGGGTCGGGATGTCTTCGCGACGATCCGACAGGCGCGGGATGTGGATGCGGATCACGTTGAGGCGATGGAACAGGTCCTCACGGAATTTCCCGGCATGCACAAGGGTTTCCAGGTTCTGGTGAGTCGCAGCGATGATGCGCACATCGACCTTCACCGGCACATGACCGCCGACGCGGTAAAACTCGCCATCGGCCAGTACGCGCAGCAATCGGGTCTGGGTATCGGCCGGCATGTCGCCGATTTCATCGAGGAACAACGTACCGCCGTCCGCCTGTTCGAAGCGTCCGCGACGCAGGTTGGCTGCGCCGGTAAACGCGCCTTTTTCATGGCCGAACAGTTCGGATTCCATCAGGTCCTTGGGGATCGCCGCCATGTTCAGCGCGATGAACGGCGACGCTGCCCGCGGGCTGTGGCGGTGCAGGGCGTGGGCCACCAGTTCTTTGCCGGTACCGGATTCGCCGTTGATCAGCACGGTGATGTTGGAGTGGCTCAGGCGGCCGATGGCGCGAAACACCTCCTGCATCGCCGGTGCTTCACCGATGATTTCCGGGGTGCGGGTCAGGGTCGGGGCGACTTCCAGGCCTTGTTGTTCCTGGGCGTGCTGATTGGCGCGCTTGACCAGGGAAACCGCTTCATCGACGTCGAACGGCTTGGGCAGGTACTCGAAGGCGCCGCCCTGATAGGACGCGACAGCGCTGTCCAGATCGGAGTGAGCGGTCATGATGATGACCGGCAACCGTGGATGCTGCTCGCGAATCCGCGCCAGAAGGTCCAGGCCGCTGGCGCCGGGCATGCGGATGTCGGAAATGATCACGTCCGGTTGCTGGCGCGCCAGGCGGCTCATCACGCCATCGGCGCTGTCGAAGCTTTGCGTGGTCATGCCTTCCTGTTGCAAGGCTTTTTCCAGGACCCAACGGATAGAACGGTCGTCATCGACGATCCACACGGTTTCACTACGGCTCATGTCGATGTGGCTCCTTGTTCCAGTGGCAGAAAGATCGAGAAGGTGGTGTGGCCGGGGTGGCTGTCACATTCGATCAGGCCCTGGTGCTGGCTGATGATGTTCTGGGTAATGGCCAGGCCCAGCCCGGTACCGTCCGGACGACCGCTGACCATGGGGAAGAAAATGGTTTCCTGAAGCTCCGCAGGGATGCCCGGACCGTTGTCGATGATCTCGATCTTGGTCACCAGGCGATGGCGCACGTGGCCGATGGTGAACTGACGCATGGTCCGGGTGCGCAGGCTGATGCGACCCAGGCGCAGTTCGTTCTGGCTGCTGATGGCCTGCATCGCGTTGCGCACGATGTTCAGCACGGCCTGAATCATCTGTTCACGGTCGATCAACACGTCGGGGATGCTTGGGTCGTAGTCGCGCACCAAAGTGATGCAACCCTGGCTTTCAGCCTCCACCAGTTGGCAGACACGCTCCAGCACTTCGTGGACATTGCACAGGGCCAGTGACGGCAGCTTGTTGGAGCCGAGCATGCGATCCACCAGATTACGCAGGCGGTCGGCTTCTTCGATGATGACGTTGGTGTAGTCGCGCAGGCTTTCTTCCGGCAGTTCGCGGGCCAGCAATTGCGCCGCGCCGCGGATCCCGCCCAAGGGGTTCTTGATTTCATGGGCCAGGCCACGCACCAGCATCTTGCTGGTTTCCTGCTTGGACAGCTGCGCTTCTTCCTTGGTGATCCGCAGCAAGCGGTCTCGAGGGTGGACCTCGAGCAGCAGCATCGTGTCGCCATTGCTCAGGATCGGCGTTACGGCGTAGTCAACGGTCAGGGTCTGGCCGGTGAGGGCGGTGAGCATGGCTTCGCGCTTGGTGAACGGGTGCGCTTGTTCGACAGCCTGGCGCAACGAATTCAGCGCTTCGGCCGATTCGGTAAACAACTCACTAATGAACTGCCCATGGCTGCGCTGGCCGCTGATAGCCAGCAGCATCTCCGCCGCCGGGTTCATGTACTCGAGGCGCAGTTCGGCGTCGAGCAGGATGGTGGCGGTGGTGAGGTTATCGAGTAGCAAACGGTGGAGTGCGTCGCTAATGGTCATCGGGACCTCTTTTAGGGCAGAGCATGCGCAAGAAAACAGCGCTGATACGGGCAAAATGCAAAAACCAAACCAAGGCTCCGAAAAGAAGCGTTCGGCGCCTGAAACAGGCGTTTGACGCTCGTTTGCGTGGCGCTTTGCCAGCTTTCGCGGGTAGTTTCGAACCAAAATGGGTTGGAATGTGAGTACGGTGCATATGTTTGCACCAATATAGTGCGCAAACCTGAACGAGGTTAGAAAAGTCGCAGGAACGGATTTTTTTCTTCAGCGGGCTTGTCGCTGAGGGGGCATTCCGGCCGCTCACCGTAGTCATCGAGGGTGCAGGGCTTGATCTTGCGCTTCTGGGCGATAGATGTGCGCTGCACGTGGAAGGGTTGGCTGGCGGTGCGTTCGACGATGCGTCCCTGCTCATCGAGAATTTCCACGGACAGGGTATGGCTGCCGCGATCGATATTGCTCAACGGGAATACCGGGCTCAAGCCGGGTTCGGCGGTAGGCTCGCCATCGAGCAGCAACCGGTAGCGATGACCGGGTTGCAGGCCGGGCTCGTTGGTGACGCTGACGATGAGTTCGCCGGTGTTGTTGCGGATGGTTGCGTCGGGTTCCGGGACCAGGATGCGCAGCACGTCATAGTGGAACGGCACTTGTACTTCAGGGCTGCCCTGGGCAATCAACGGCGTTGCAGGGGCGGGGTTGGCCGCTATTCGATTGCTCTTTGTCAGCGGTACAGGCCTGGTGTTACCGGGTTTGGGGTGGTCAGTGAAAACCCGGTTGCCTTGGGGGTCAACGTAAGTGAAGACCTCCGCCGACGCGGGCAGCGCGATGAAGCAGGCGATCAGCAACCAGGTTTTCAAGGCGAGTGTGCCCGTTGCACGGTGAAGGTCGTGGTTGGGCTTTGCTGCACTATTTTTTCGCCATCGATCACTTGCACGGCGAGGCGGTGTTCGCCGCGATCGATGTTCACCAGTTGCAGGATCGGCACATTGCCTGGCTGGCCGTAGGGCTGACCGTCCAGCAGCAGGCGCAACAGATGGGAGCCTTGCAGGCGCGGTTTGATCATTACGTTGATCGTGAAGGTGCCATTGTTGGCGCGTAACGCTTCTGTGGTGGGCAGGCCGGTGAGTTCCAGTTTTTCGTAGGCGCGGTGGGCCGGCTCGGTGTCATCGCCTGACAGAGGTTGCGCCGGATCGATGGGCGGTTGACGCTCGATGCTGTTGATCGGTGGCAAATCAACCGCCCGGGCGTCAATGCCATTGGGCGGTTGATTGCTGTAGGCGGTATTGCCGGCGGCATCGGTGTATTTGTAGATTTGGGCCATCACAGGAAACATGAAGGACAGCAGTAGAAGAAATAAAAGTGGCCGCATTCAGACTCCCTGTGTGAAGCAAAGACTACTCCGCCAATGGAATACCCTCGCTGCCAGCATAGAACACAACAAGTTCTACCGGTTCATCACCGGTGACTCCGCGGTGGGTGATATTGACCATCTCGGCCACTGCTTCGCCTTGCCTGACGCGGCGGATCTGGCCACTGTCCTTGCTCTCTATCGTCAGCTCGCCGCTGAGGATATACGCCGCATTTGGCATGGCATGGGTATGCCATGGAAGTTGTGTATTGGCCGGAATTTTCAGTTTGAGCACTGACAGTTCTGGTTCGGCGTAAGGGTAATGGGTGTAAGGCGTGCTGTCCCAGGATGTGCTGCTTTGCAACAGGACTTTGCGCTCAATCGCTGCTGTGGGCGTTGAGTTACTACAGCCCTGTAGCGCAACAGTGATGAGGGTGGCAAGCAGCGGGGGGAGCATGGATCGCTTCATGTTTCCGTCCTTTGATTTCAAGACGGTACAGGCTACGGGTGGCTCATATTTTTTTAAGCCGGACGTTGCCGTGAATGCCCGGGGAAACATGGACTCCTTGCGTGAGAAGTTGCCCACAAAAAAGGCCTCCCGAAGGAGGCCTCTTTTTGTCACGCCGCTTGCGCAGGCGCTACCGGATCAGCAGCTGTAGTACAGCTCGTATTCCAGTGGGTGTACGAAGGTACGTACCTTGATTTCTTCTTCGCTTTTCAGGGCGATGTAAGCGTCGATGAAATCGTCGCTGAAAACGCCGCCTTTGGTCAGGAACGCACGACCTTTGTCCAGCTCTTCCAGGGCTTCTTTCAGGCTGCCGCAAACTTGTGGGATCTCTTTGGCCTCTTCAGGCGGCAGGTCGTACAGGTTTTTGTCAGCGGCGTCGCCAGGGTGGATCTTGTTCTGGATACCGTCCAGGCCAGCCATCATCAGTGCGGCGAAGCACAGGTACGGGTTGGCAGCCGGATCCGGGAAGCGTGCTTCGATACGGCGGGCTTTAGGGCTCGACACGTAAGGAATACGGATCGAAGCGGAACGGTTGCGAGCCGAGTAGGCCAGCATCACTGGAGCTTCGAAGCCTGGAACCAGACGCTTGTAGGAGTTGGTCGCCGGGTTGGTGAAGCCGTTCAGGGCCTTACCGTGCTTGATGATGCCGCCGATGAAGTACAGGGCAGTGTCGGACAGGCCGGCATAGCCTTCGCCTGCGAAGGTGTTCTTGCCATCCTTCCAGATCGACATGTGTACGTGCATACCCGAACCGTTGTCACCGTACAGCGGCTTAGGCATGAAGGTAGCGGTACGGCCGTAGGCATCGGCAACGTTGTGCACGACGTACTTCAGGGTTTGGGTTTCGTCGGCTTTCTTCACCAGGGTGTTGAACTTGACGCCGATTTCGTTCTGGCCGGCAGTTGCCACTTCGTGGTGGTGAACTTCGACGGTCAGGCCCATTTCTTCCAGTGCGTTGCACATGGAGGTACGGATTTCGTGGTCGTGGTCGAACGGTGGAACCGGGAAGTAGCCGCCTTTGACGCCTGGACGGTGGCCCTTGTTGCCGCCTTCCACGTCCTGGTCGGACATCCACGAACCTTGTTCGGAGTAGATCTTGAACATCGAACCGGAGATGTCGGACTTGAACTTCACCTGGTCGAAGATGAAGAACTCTGGCTCCGGGCCGCAGAATACGGTGTCGCCAATGCCGGAGGCTTTCAGATGCTCTTCAGCGCGCTTGGCGATAGCACGTGGGTCGCGATCGTAGCCTTGCATGCTCGAAGGATCGACGATGTCGCAGGTCAGGATCAGGGTCGGCTCTTCGGTGAACGGGTCCAGTACGGCAGTGCTGTCGTCCGGCATGAGGATCATGTCGGAAGCTTCGATGCCTTTCCAGCCAGCGATGGAGGAGCCGTCGAACATCTTGCCGACTTCGAAGAAGTCTTCATCCAGCCCGTCGCGAGCCGGCATGGTCACGTGGTGCTGAGTGCCTTTGGTGTCCGTGAAGCGCAGATCAATCCACTTGACGTCATGATCTTTGATGAGTTGAACCGACTTCGACATACTGTCCTCCGGGGTGGATTAGGGCGGGTAGTGGATGCCCTTAATGTTTGTGATGCCGGCGCGAATACTCTGCCAAGGCAACCTGCCTCACAAGGGAGCAAATTGCATGCCAGTGCCCCAGCATGGGTTTTTTGCTCCAAATTCACGCTTATAAGACGCAAAAGCACCTTAAAGCGGAAAATCCCGCCCTACAATGTGGCGTCGAAATTGCGAAGTGACCTGTTTTGGTGCGCTCGAAACCTTCTGCACATTAATTGGTTAAACCTTGAGCAATTTCCGCTATAATCCGCGCCCCCCTTTTTCGGCAGGCCTCGCGCGCGCTGTTTCCATGAAATTAATCGTAAAAGTCTTTCCAGAGATCACCATCAAGAGCCGCCCGGTACGGATGCGTTTCATCCGCCAGTTGGCCAAGAACATCCGTGCCGTGCTCCGCGATCTGGACCCGGCTGTGGTGGTGAACGGCGTGTGGGACAACCTCGAGCTGGAAACCCGCGTCAGCGACCCCAAGGCCCTGAAAGAGATGGGCGAGCGCCTGAGCTGCATGCCGGGTATCGCGCACTTCCTGCAAATCGACGAGTACCCGCTGGGCGATTTCGACGACATCGTTGAAAAATGCAAGCAGCACTACGGTGATGCGCTGGCCGGCAAGATCTTCTCGGTGCGTTGCAAGCGCGCCGGCAAGCACCCGTTCAGCTCGATCGATATCGAGAAATATGTCGGCAGCCAGTTGCGCCGTCAGTGCGGTGCCGCCGGGATCGACCTGAAAAAGCCGGAAATCGAAGTCCGCATCGAAGTTCGCGACCAACGGTTGTTCGTGATCCACAGCCAGCACAACGGCATCGGCGGCTATCCGCTGGGTGCCCTGGAGCAGACGCTGGTGCTGATGTCCGGCGGCTTCGATTCCACCGTTGCGGCCTACCAGATCATGCGCCGCGGCCTGATGGCGCACTTCTGCTTCTTCAACCTGGGCGGACGTGCCCACGAACTGGGCGTCATGGAAGTCGCGCATTTCATCTGGAAGAAGTACGGCAGCTCCCAACGCGTGTTATTTGTCAGTGTGCCTTTCGAAGAAGTGCTGGGAGAAATTCTCGGCAAAGTCGATAACAGTCATATGGGCGTAGTATTGAAGCGTATGATGTTGCGCGCTTCCTCCCGGATTGCCGATCGACTGCACATCGAAGCGCTGGTGACCGGTGAGGCGATCTCCCAGGTGTCGAGCCAGACGCTGCCGAACCTGTCCGTGATCGATTGCGTGACCGACAAACTGGTCTTGCGCCCGCTGATCGCCAGCCACAAGCAGGACATCATCGACACGGCCAACGAGATCGGCACCGCCGATTTCGCCCGACACATGCCGGAGTACTGCGGCGTCATCTCGGTCAATCCGAAGACGGCCGCCAAACGCTACCGTGTCGAGCACGAAGAGAAAGAATTCGATATGGCGGTGCTCGAGCGTGCGCTCGAAAACGCCAAGCTGGTGCCGATCGATCGCGTGATCGACGAATTGGGCCAGGACTTGCAGATTGAAGAAGTCAGCGAAGCGCTGGCCGGTCAGATCGTCATCGACATCCGTCACCCGGATGCCGCTGAAGACGACCCGCTGGACCTTGCTGGCATCGAGGTACAAACGATGCCGTTTTATGCACTGAACGCTCGTTTCAAGGAACTGGACCCTACTCGCCAGTACCTGCTGTATTGCGACAAAGGCGTGATGAGTCGCCTGCATGCCCACCATTTGCTCAGTGAGGGGCATGCCAATGTGCGCGTTTATCGACCGAGCTAAGTGCCCGGGGCTGTTTGCCTGTGGCTTGCGTCACCGGCCCCCCGATGCCGCCGTCAAGCTGTAACGGCTTTCACGGACGCTACTGTTAATCGCTGCCAAGACTTGTCAGCACACCGAATCCTCTGATCGAGATACACAAGTGATCGAAAATCTACGCAACATCGCCATCATTGCCCACGTTGACCATGGTAAAACCACCCTGGTAGACAAACTCCTGCGTCAATCCGGCACCCTGGAGCGCAACGAGCTCAACGACGAGCGCGTGATGGACTCCAACGACCAGGAAAAAGAGCGCGGTATTACCATTCTGGCGAAAAACACCGCCATCAACTGGAACGGCTACCACATCAACATCGTGGACACCCCGGGCCACGCCGACTTCGGCGGTGAAGTTGAACGCGTAATGTCGATGGTCGACTCCGTTCTGCTGCTGGTTGACGCTCAAGACGGCCCTATGCCGCAAACCCGTTTCGTGACCAAGAAGGCTTTCGAAGCCGGCCTGCGTCCGATCGTGTGCATCAACAAGGTTGACCGTCCAGGCGCGCGTCCGGACTGGGTTCTGGACCAGATCTTCGACCTGTTCGACAACCTGGGTGCCACCGAAGAACAACTGGACTTCAAAGTCGTCTACGCCTCGGCCCTGAACGGTATTGCCGGTCTGGACCACAACGAAATGGCTGACGACATGACCCCGCTGTACCAGTCGATCGTCGACAACGTACCGGCGCCGGCTGTTGACCGTGAAGGTCCGTTCCAGATGCAGATCTCCGCACTGGACTACAACAGCTTCCTGGGTGTTATCGGCGTTGGCCGTATCGCTCGTGGTCGCGTCAAGCCGAACACTCCGGTTGTTGCCATCAGCGCCGACGGCAAGAAGCGTACCGGTCGTATCCTGAAGCTGATGGGTCACCATGGTCTGCACCGTGTAGACGTTGAAGAAGCTGCAGCAGGCGACATCGTGTGCATCAGCGGTATGGACGAGCTGTTCATCTCCGACACCCTGTGCCAGCTGGACACCCCGGAGGCGATGAAGCCTCTGACCGTCGACGAGCCAACCGTTTCCATGACCTTCCAGGTAAACGACTCGCCATTCTGCGGTAAAGAAGGCAAGTTCGTGACCTCCCGTAACATCAAGGAGCGTCTGGACAAAGAGCTGCTGTACAACGTTGCACTGCGCGTTGAAGAAGGCGACTCGGCTGACAAGTTCAAGGTTTCCGGCCGTGGCGAACTGCACCTCTCGGTACTGATCGAAACCATGCGTCGCGAAGGCTTCGAAATGGCTGTAGGCCGTCCGGAAGTGATCATCCGTCTGGTTGACGGCGTGAAGCACGAACCGTACGAAAACGTCACCATCGACCTGCCGGAAGAATCCCAGGGCAAGGTGATGGAAGAGATGGGCCTGCGTAAGGGCGACCTGACCAACATGGTGCCGGATGGCAAGGGCCGTGTACGTCTGGAATACAACATCCCTGCTCGTGGTCTGATCGGTTTCCGTAACCAGTTCCTGACCCTGACCAACGGTGCTGGCATCCTGACCTCGATCTTCGACCGTTACGACGTGATGAAGTCCGGCGACATGTCCGGCCGTCAGAACGGCGTTCTGGTTTCGGTTGAAACCGGCAAGGCTCTGACCTACTCCCTGGAAACCCTGCAGGCACGTGGCAAGCTGTTCGTTGAACACGGTCAGGAAATCTACAACGGTCAGATCGTTGGCCTGAACAGCCGTGACAACGACCTGGGCGTCAACCCTACCAAGGGCAAGAAGCTCGACAACATGCGTGCTTCGGGTAAAGACGAAACCATCGCCCTGGTTCCACCTGTTCGTTTCACCCTGGAACAGGCTCTGGAATTCATTCAGGACGACGAGCTGTGTGAAGTGACTCCTAAGTCCATCCGTCTTCGCAAGAAGATCCTGGACGAAAGCGAGCGTACCCGCGCTGCCAAGAAAGCCAAGGCATAAGATTTAGCCAGGCTTAAAAAAACGCCCCCGGTCGAGAGACCGGGGGCGTTTTTGTTTGTCTGCGATTTGTGCGGTGTTTGTGTCGGCCTCATCGCTGGCTTGCCAGCGATGACGGCTGGTCAGCCGCCAAAAATTTCGGGAGGTATCAGAACCCCTCGATACTCCGCGAACTGCGCTCGCGCTCCACTTCTTTTGGCTTATAAGCGCAATACCCCGGCCGCGGGCCGATTTTCGGGTGATTGCGGCAAGTATCCGGGCGCTTTTCATAAATAGTGCACAGACGGCTCTTACGATCCAGGTACAGGCAATCGTTGTTGCTCATGCGCTGGAGGGTAAAGATTCCGGACTTCTGGTTGAAGCGCTCGACCAAACCTTCCTTTTGCAGGCGTTTGGCGATGTTCTTCGGCGGATCGCCCAGCTCGAACTCGTCGACCACGCCGATGCGGATCAGATCCTTGATCTTGACCTCGACAGGCAGGGTGCAGCAGCTGGACATGCACGAGCCGCACATCGGGGCAGAGTACTTGGCCCAGGTATCGAGGCGGTCGATCTCTGCGGCAGCGATCAGGTTCGGCTTCATCATGGTTTGTTACCAGCGTGTGCATCAGGGCGCGCGATCATACCGGGACTGGTGGATTTTTGAACAACCTTTCGCCAGTTTTTTTCACAGACGGCACAAACAACCGGAAAATCGGCACGGGCCCTGCATTCATTCAGGCACATGACGCGACATTGTCGATCCAGCTCGTATTCAAGGGAAAAACTGCCGAACCAGAGCCTCTACCGCCTGTCAGACCGTCTAGGCTCAGACAACTCCAAGCTCGCTCGAGGTCCTATCGATGACTCAAGAACCACTTGTTCGCGAAGCAGAGGTGGCCGCATTCCGCGACGCCGTCTTGACCAAACTCACTTATGCAGTGGGTAAAGACCCGGATCACGCCTTCGACCATGACTGGTTCGAAGCCATCGCCCTGGCCGCGCGGGACCACATGGTCGAGCACTGGATGGACCACACGCGGCAGATCTACCGCAAAGGTCAGAAGCGCGTCTATTACCTCTCCCTGGAATTTCTCATCGGCCGGCTGTTGTTCGACAGCCTGAGTAACCTCGGCTTGCTCGACGTGGCCCGCGAAGCCCTGACCGAACTGGGTGTCGACCTTGAGCGCATCCGCTTGCTGGAGCCCGATGCGGCCTTGGGCAACGGCGGCCTCGGGCGCCTGGCGGCGTGTTTCCTGGAAAGCATGTCGACCCTCGGCATCGCCGGTCATGGCTACGGCATCCGTTATGAACACGGGTTGTTCCGCCAGGCGATTGTCGACGGCTGGCAGCAGGAGCAGACCGAACACTGGCTGGATTTCGGCAACCCGTGGGAGTTCGAGCGGCCGGAAGTGGTGTACCCCATCGGTTTTGGCGGCAGCGTTGAAACCGTGACCGATGAAAACGGCAAGTCCAGGCAAGTCTGGCACCCGGCGGAAACCGTACGGGCGATTGCCTATGACACGCCGGTGGTCGGCTGGCGCGGGGCAAGCGTCAACACGCTGCGCCTGTGGCGTGCCCGGGCCATGGAAGACCTGCATCTGGAGCGTTTCAACGCCGGTGACCACCTGGGCGCCGTGGCCGAAGTGGCCCGGGCCGAAAGTATCTCCCGGGTGCTGTACCCGGCGGACAGCACCGAGGCCGGCCAGGAGCTGCGCCTGCGCCAGGAGTACTTCTTCGTCGCCGCCTCATTGCAGGATCTGCTGCGCCGCCATCGCAACATGCACACCTCGGTGCTGACCCTGGGCGACCACGCGTCGATCCAGCTCAACGACACTCACCCCTCGATTGCCGTGGCGGAACTGATGCGGCAACTGGTCGACGTCTATGACGTGGCTTGGGATGCGGCGTGGCAGGTCACCGTCGATACGCTGTCCTACACCAACCACACATTGCTGCCCGAAGCGCTGGAAACCTGGCCGGTCGGCTTGATGGAACGCATGCTGCCGCGGCACATGCAGATCATTTACCTGATCAACGCCCACCACATCGACTCCTTGCGGGCCAAGGGCATTCACGACTTTGACGTATTGCGCGCCGTGTCGCTGATCGAGGAAGACAACGGTCGTCGGGTGCGCATGGGCAACCTGGCGTTTCTCGGCTCCCACAGCGTCAACGGTGTGTCCGGGTTGCACACCCAACTGATGCGCAAGACGGTGTTCTCCGAATTGCACAAGCTGTACCCGGAACGAATCAACAACAAGACCAACGGCATCACCTTCCGCCGCTGGCTGTACCAGGCCAACCCCGAGCTGACCTCGATGCTGGTCGATACCCTGGGCCCCGAGGTGCTGGACAACCCGGAACAGCGTTTGCTCGCCCTCGAACCGTTCGCCGAGAAAAGTGCCTTTCGCAAGGCGTTTGCCGAGCAACGCCTGCATAGCAAGAAAGCCCTGGCGTACCTGATCCATGAGCGGCTGGGTGTCGCGGTCAACCCGGCGGCGATGTTCGACGTGCAGGTCAAGCGGATCCACGAATACAAACGCCAGTTGCTCAACCTGTTGCACACCGTGGCGCTGTACCAGGCGATCCGTGCGGAGCCTGAAATCGACTGGGTGCCACGGGTGAAAATTTTTGCTGGTAAGGCTGCCGCGAGTTATCACCAGGCCAAACTGATCATCAAGCTGACCAACGACATCGCCCGGGTAGTGAACAACGACCCGACCGTGCGCGGCATGCTCAAAGTGGTGTTCCTGCCCAACTACAACGTCAGCCTGGCGGAGAGCATCATTCCGGCGGCGGACTTGTCCGAGCAGATCTCCACCGCCGGTTTCGAAGCGTCAGGCACCAGCAACATGAAGTTCGGCCTGAACGGCGCGCTGACCATCGGCACCCTGGACGGGGCCAACGTGGAAATGTGCGAACGCATCGGTGCCGAGCACATGTTCATCTTCGGCCTCAGCGCGCAGCAGGTGGAAGCGCGCAAGCAGAACCATGAGTTCAGTGCCGTACCGGACATCGCTGCGTCCCATCGCCTGAACGATGTGCTGCAAGCGATTCGAGGCGGGGTGTTCTCCCCGGATGATCCGTCCCGTTACACCGGGTTGATCGACTCGCTGGTGGATTACGACCGCTTCCTGGTCTGCGCCGATTTCGACTCCTACTGGAACGCACAGATGCGCGTCGAAGCCCATTGGCACGATTCCAAGGAATGGTGGCGTTCAGCAGTGTTGAACACGGCGCGGATGGGTTGGTTCTCGTCGGACCGGACCATTCGCGAGTACGCCACGGAAATCTGGAAGGCACTGGAGTAGTTTTCAGCCAGAATGCCCGGCGACTAGCGGGTCTGATCGATATACTGAGTGGCAACTGATCCCTGTGGGAGCGGGCTTGCTCGCGAATGCGGACTGACTTTCGACACAATTGTCGAATGTGATGACCTCTTCGCGAGTAAGCCCGCTCCCACAGTGGATTTATGGGGCAAATGGAATTTGTGCCCACATTGGATTCCGGGTGACTGTTTACTAGTCTGAATCACCGGATATGCCCTGATTCAGGGCCGCTTAGGGATATCGACCATGCAATGGATTTTCATGCTGACGGGGCTGGTGCTCGGCTGGATGCTCGACGAGTCATTCAGTGCCGCACTGTTGGGCGCATTACTCGGACTGGGTATCGGCCAGGCCGTTCGAATTGCTCGTATGGACATTCGGGCAGCCGAGCAGCAACGTGCGCTACAAGCGGTCGAGCAACGACTGGCGGTGCTCGAAGCCACGGGCGTCAAGGCGCCGGAAACCCACGAATCGCCTGCATCGCCTGAAACCCTCCTTGATGATGCCCCTGCAGCAACCCCGGAATTGGTCTGGGAGCTGCCGCCCGAACTCGAGCCGATCCCCGCAGCGGCCAGTGAAATCAGTCCCCCGATCGTCGATGCCTGGAGATCCGGGCCGACCGCTCGCCAGGTGCAACCGCCTGTCACACCACGTGGCCCGAACCTTATCGATCGCGCCATCAGCCGCGCACGGGCCTGGCTGTTCGGCGGCAATACCGTGTTGCGGGTCGGCGTGGTGTTGCTGTTCCTCGGCCTGGCCTTTCTGCTGCGCTATGCCACCGAAGGCATGGTGGTGCCGCTTGAATTGCGCTACGCCGGCGTGGGAGCCGCAGCCTTGGGCTTGCTCGGACTGGGCTGGTGGTTGAGGGCCCGCAACAGCAGTTACGCGTTGATCCTGCAAGGCGCGGGGATTGCCGTGTTGTACCTGACGGTGTTTGCCGCAATGCGCCTGCATCCGTTGCTCGACCCTTCGGCGGCGTTCGGCCTGCTGGTGGCGGTGACCGTCTGTTCGGCGATTCTCGCCATTACCCAGGACTCCCTGGGGCTGGCCGCCGCTGCCGCACTGGGCGGATTCGCCGCGCCCATCCTGGCCTCCACCGGTGCCGGCAGCCATGTCGCGCTGTTCAGCTACTTTGTCCTGCTCAACGCCGGCATCCTCGCCATTGCCTGGTTCAAGGCCTGGCGGCCGTTGAATGTCATCGGGTTCACCGGCACCTTCGGCATCGGTTTCGCCTGGGGCCTGCGTTCCTACTCGCCGGAGTTGCTGTGGAGCACCGAGCCGTTCCTGATTGTGTTTTTCCTGATGTACCTGGCCATTGGTCTGCTGTTCGCCCGGCGCAAGCTGATGGAGCTGAGCGATGCCCCGGCAGAGGGCAGTCGCGAAGCGCTGTTGCAGTGGTCGGCGCGCAAGGGGGATTACGTCGACGGCACGTTGCTGTTCGGCCCGCCGCTGGTGGGTTTCGGCTTGCAGTTCGCACTGGTGCAGCATCTGGAATTCGCGGCGGCGTTCAGTGCCCTGGCGCTGGGCATGATCTACATGGGGCTCGCCCGTTGGCTGATGGCCGGGCGCACCCTGTTGCTGGGGGAAACCTGCCTGGCCCTGGGCGTGATCTTCACCAGTCTGGCGATTCCGCTGGGGCTCGATGCGCGCTGGACGACGGCGGCGTGGGCGGTGGAGGGCGCAGGGATCTACTGGCTCGGTCTGCGCCAGCAAAGGCCCCTGGCCCGGGCCTTTGCCTTGCTGCTGCAATTGGCGGCGGCGCTGGCGTTTCTCGGCGAGTTGCACAGCAGCGAGAGCAGCCTGCTCGGCGGTGTTCCGTTAGGCGCGTTGTTGCTGGGCGTCGCGTTGCTGTTCAGCTTCTACCAGTTGCGTAAAGCCTTGCCGGAACAGATCAGGCCTTGGGAACCGAAAGGCCTGCCAGTGCTGGCATGCCTGGGGCTGGCGTTTCTCTATTTGCTGGCACCGTTGTTTTTCTTTAGCCACGGTACGGTGATCAGTTGGGCCTTGGCCGGGGTGCTGACGCTGTTTGCTGGCTTGCGACTGGCATCGCGCACGTTCTTGTACACCGCGCTTGCTGTGCAACTGTTGGGTGGCGCGCTGTTCCTGACGGCAGGACCGCAGTTCAGTGACGACCTGCGCCCCCTGGCCCATGGCGGGTTCTGGGCGCCGCTGGTGCTGGGGCTGGCCGCGATGGTCGGGGCCTGGCGTTTGCAGGTGGGTCATGGGCGTGGAGCGCTGGCGGGGGCGAGCCTGTCGCTGTTGTCCCAGGCGTTGCTGGTGTGGGGCGCAGGCTGGTGGGCGTTGGCCTGGGTCATCGAAGTCCTGCATTTTGCGTCGTTGCCGATGCAGGCGACCTTGTTGTTGAGCATCGCTGCCGTGAGTGTTGCGCTGTGGACGGTGTTGGCGCTGCGCCTGAATTGGCCGTCATTGGGAGTGCTCTGCACGGTGTTGATTCCAGCGGCGGCGCTGGTGCTGCTCGCGGCCTGGCACCCGCGTTATCACCCGGCGGCCAACTTCGGCTGGCTGGCGTGGGCGGCCGTGTTCGTCGTGCATTTCATGTCCCTGCGACGTCTGGCGGCCATGCTGCCGGCGCTTGTGCCAAGCGTCGCCCACGTGCTCGGCTGCTGGCTATTGATGGGGGTGCTGGCTCTGGAGTTGCGTTATGGCTTGCTGGTGTTGTCCGAGCAATACAATGCCTGGCGCTGGCTGGGCTGGGCGATTCTGCCAAGCCTTTATCTGCTGTTGGCGGCGGCACCTCGTGCGTGGCCGTGGCCAGTGTCGACGTATTCGAGGGAATATCGTGTATACGCTGCCGCACCGCTGGCTTTGCTGATGCTCGGCTGGTTCTGGCTGGCGAATGTCGCCAGTGACGGCAACGCCGAGCCACTGCCCTACGTGCCGTTGATCAACCCGCTGGAGCTGGGCCTGTTGTTTGCGTTGTTCGGCGTCTATGTCTGGTCCCGCAGTGCAATGACACAACTGGCGGTCCCCGAGCATTACGCCAGTAACATCACGCAAGGGGTCGCAGGTGCCTCGCTGTTCCTGTTCTTTACCGCCTTGGTCATGCGTACGGCGCACCACTGGAGCGGGGTGCCGTTCGAGCTGGGTCCGTTGCTGGAGTCGATGCGTGTGCAGGCCGGCCTGTCCATCGTCTGGACCTTGATGGCCCTGAGCCTGATGATCGGTGGCCATTTGCGTCGCCGCCGTGAAGTCTGGCTGATCGGTGCTGTCTTGATCGGCGTGGTCGTGGCCAAGCTGTTCTTTGTTGAATTGAGCAATCGCGGCGGGCTGGCGCGAATCGTGTCGTTTATCGGTGTCGGCGTGTTGCTGCTGGTAGTGGGTTATTTTGCCCCGCTGCCGCCAAAACGCGCTGAAGCCGTGCCGGATACCGAGAAACCGGCCCCGGAATCCGAAGGAGTGTCGTCTTGAGTCAGAAGCTGAAGCTGGGATTGCTGGGCATTGTTGCAATGGGTGTGGTGGTGCTGGCGGTTGCTCAGGAAAAAACCGCGGACTTCACCACCCAGGTGCCCTTGGCGGTGGCGGGCGAAGGCCCTTGGTATCGTCTTGAACTGCCCCTGAGCGTACAACTGAATGCACGGCAGGCGGACCTGAGCGATGTGCGCGTGTTCAATGCCGTGGGCGATGTCCAGGCTTATGCCTTGGCCCGGGAGGCGGCGCAGAGCAGCGAAACCCGCACCTTGAACGAGGTGAAATGGTTTCCGTTGTACAGCTCGGTGGACGCCACTGAAACCGCGCCGAGCGTGCGAGTGCAATCGAACACCAATGGCACCTTGATCGAAGTGCAGCCTTCCAGTCAGCTGGAGGCGGGTGAAGAAGAGTTGCGAGGCTGGCTGCTCGATGCGTCCGCGATCAAGGCGCCGTTGCAGCAATTGATTATCGACTGGACCAGCGAGCGCGACGGTTTCCAGCGTTTCACCCTCGAAGCCAGCGACGATTTGCAGCATTGGCAGTCCTGGGGCGAAGGGCAGGTGGCGCGCCTGACCTTTTCCGACGAGCGGGTCGAACAGCATGAAGTCAGCCTGCCGGGCCAGCCGGCGCGCTACTTGCGATTGCTGTGGATCACGCCGCATTCGGCGCCGACGCTGACCTCGGCGCAACTGCAAAGCGCCAGTACCCGCAGCCTGCCGTTGCCGTTGGTCTGGTCCCAGGCGTTGGCCGGCAGCAGTGTGAAGGCAGGTGAATACACCTGGCAGTTGCCAATGGGGCTGAATGTCGAGCGAGTGCAGGTCGAGTTGAGCCAACCCAACAGCCTGGCGCCGGTGAGCTTGTCCGGTCGGCGCGACAGCAGCCTGCCATGGCAGCCGATGAGCAGCGGCCTGCTCTATCGCCTGGCCCAGAACGGTCAGGACGTGGTGCAAAACGAATTGCAGTTGTCAGGGCAAATCGTGCAGCAATTGAAGCTGTCCGTGGACGAGCGCGGTGGCGGCCTGGGTGATCAGGCGCCGACGCTGAAGTTTGCCGTGCGCGCCACGCAACTGGTGTTTCTGGCGCGCGGGCCAGGGCCTTACACGCTGGCGGTGGGGAGTTCGACGGCGAAGGCGGCGAACCTGCCGCTGTCGACGCTGATCCCGGATTACAGCCCGGCGAAGCTCGCGACCCTGGGCCGGGCCATGGTGGATGTCGGGGCGGTGGCATCAAAGCCGTCGACAGGCACCACGACTGCACCGATTGACACCAGCTGGAAGAAATTCGGCTTGTGGGCGGTGTTGTTGCTCTGCGTGGTGTTCCTGGTGGCGATGGCGTTCAGCTTGCTACGCAAGCCTCCTGCCAAATCCTGAAAAAGGCTGGCGCTGCACGCCATTCGCGAGCAAGCCCGCTCCCACACTGGATCTGCTTCGTGGCACAAATGGTGTGTGCACAGCTGGTCAAATGTGGGAGCGGGCTTGCTCGCGAATACGGTCTGCCGGTCACCGAAGATATCGAAATTTGCTACCCATCCGAGCTCAACGCACGAGCCTTTTCCAACTACGCTCATCCCCGCGCATGAACTCTCTTCAGCCGATCACGTCTGATAGGAGGAAATGCGCCTCGACTCGCGTTAAACTGCGCGGGTTTTTAGCCCCCCATTCCACCGGAGCCGTCCATGTCCCGCGTTACCTTGAGTCGCTATTTGATTGAGCAGACCCGCAGCAACAACACTCCTGCCGATCTGCGCTTCCTGATCGAAGTGGTGGCGCGTGCCTGCAAGGAGATCAACCACGCCGTGTCCAAAGGCGCCTTGGGTGGCGTTCTGGGCAGCATGGGCACTGAAAACGTCCAGGGCGAAGTGCAGAAGAAGCTCGACGTGATCTCCAACGAGATCCTGCTCGAAGCCAACGAATGGGGCGGTCACCTGGCCGGCATGGCGTCCGAAGAAATGGACAACGCCTATCAGATCCCGGGCAAATACCCGAAAGGCGCCTACCTGCTGGTATTCGACCCGCTGGACGGTTCGTCGAACATCGACATCAACGCCCCGGTCGGCACCATCTTCTCGGTACTGCGTTGCCCGAACGAATACCTGAGCCAGAACGAGCCCTTGAATGAAAAGGCTTTCCTGCAGCCAGGTACCCAGCAAGTGGCTGCCGGTTACGCGATCTACGGTCCGCAGACCATGCTGATCCTGACCCTGGGCGACGGCGTGAAAGGTTTCACCCTGGACCGTGAAATGGGCAGCTTCGTGTTGACCCACGAAAACATCACCATTCCTGAATCCACCCAGGAATTTGCCATCAACGCGTCCAACCAGCGTCACTGGGAAGCACCGGTGCAACGCTACGTCAGCGAATTGCTGGCAGGCGATGAAGGCCCGCTGAAAAAGAACTACAACATGCGCTGGGTCGCTGCGATGGTCGCCGACGTGCACCGCATCCTGACCCGCGGCGGTCTGTTCATGTACCCACGCGACAGCCGCGAGCCATCCAAACCGGGCAAACTGCGCCTGATGTACGAAGCCAACCCGATGTCGTTCCTGGTGGAACAGGCGGGCGGCGCGTCCACCGACGGTCACCAGCGCATCCTCGACATCCAGCCGGACGGCCTGCACCAGCGTGTTGCGGTGTTCCTCGGTTCGAAAGAAGAAGTTGCCCGCGTCACGGCTTACCACAAGGAATAAACCATGACCGCGCCCTGGCAGCCGTTGCTTGATTGGTGGTTCGGAAACTCCGGATCGGCGAGCGAAGTGGCGGCGCAGAAGGGCAGGTTATGGTTCGGCAAGCGCGACAGCCAGGACCTCGAAGCGCGCGAGCGTTTCGGGGACTGGACCGAGCAGGCACTGGCCGGCGGATTGACCGAGTGGATGCAACGTCCCGAAGGTTGGCTGGCCCTGGTGCTGTTGCTCGATCAAATCCCGCGAATGATCTTTCGCGATACTCCCAAAGCCTTTGCAGGCGACCTCCGGGCGCAGAAGCTGGTAGCCCAAGGCATTGCCGCGGATTTCGACCGGCAATTGCAGCCGATTCAGCGGGTATTCATCTTCCTGGTGTTCGAGCACAGCGAAGACCTCGCGGTGCAGAACGAAGGCGTCTCGCGCTATATCGAATTGGTGGCGCAGCAACCGGAGACTGATCGGGCGCTGTTCAGCGACTATCTGGACTATGCCGAGCGGCATCAGAAGGTGATTGCGCATTTTGGACGCTTTCCGCATCGCAATGCGGTGTTGGGGCGGGAGTCTACGGCTGAGGAATTGGCGTTTCTGTCGAAACCCGGTTCAAGGTTCTAGCTCTTCTTTGCGGCTGATGCCGTCTTCGCGAGCAAGCCCGCTCCCACAAGGGATTCGTGAACGACACAGATCCACTGTGGGAGCGGGCTTGCTCGCGAAGGGGCCCGCAAGAGCGCCCTAGATCCTGAAACTACCTACCAACTGCTTCAACCGTGCCGCCTGCTGCTCAAGATCGGCACACGCGCGCAAGGTCGACTGCAGGTTCTCCACACCTTCCTGGTTCAGCGTGTTGATCTCGGTGATGTCGACGTTGATCGACTCCACCACCGCCGTCTGCTCTTCCGTCGCGGTAGCAACCGACTGGTTCATGCCATCGATCTCACCGATGCGCTGGGTCACGCTGCCCAGGCGTTCGCCGGCCTGGTTGGCGATACCGACGCTGCTTTCGCTCTGACGCTGGCTGTCGGTCATGATGCCCACCGCTGCCCGGGCGCCGACTTGCAGCTCTTCGATCATCGTCTGCACTTGCTGCGCCGAGTCCTGGGTGCGGTGAGCGAGGTTGCGCACCTCATCGGCCACCACGGCAAAACCACGACCGGCTTCACCGGCTCGCGCCGCTTCGATGGCAGCATTCAGTGCCAACAGGTTGGTTTGCTGGGAGATACTGGTAATCACTTCCAGGATCTGCCCGATGTTGACCGTGTTGCTGTTGAGGGTTTCGATGTTGCCGCACGAATCGCTGATCTTGGCCGACAGTTGCTGCATCGCTGCGATGGTCTTGTCCACCACCTGTTGGCCGTCTTCGGCCAGGCTGCGGGCATCGCTGGAATGTTGCGAGGCCAGGGCGGCGTTCTGGGCGATTTCCTGGGCGGCGGCGCCGAGCTGGTTGATCGCGGCGGCGACGCTGCTGGTGCGTGAGGCTTGCTGGTCGGAGTTGAACATCGACGAGTTCGACGCGGCCACTACGCGCAACGCCACCTCGTTGACCTGGCCGGTGGCCGAGGACACTTCGATGATCGAGGCATGAATGCGCTCGACGAAGCGGTTGAACGACAGTCCCAGCGCGCCGAATTCGTCGTGGCCGTGAATGACCAGGCGTTTGGTCAGGTCACCTTCACCTTCGGCGATGTCGTGCATGGCGCGGCCCATGGTCAGCAGCGGCTGCATCAGCAGGCTGATCAGCATGCCCAGCAGGGCGATGATGATCACCACGGCAATCACCATGGCGATGATCGCCGAGGTGCGGAACTCGCTGAGCATCGAGAACGCGGTGTCCTGGTCGAGCACCAGCGCCACATACCAGTCCGCCGATGGCACGCCGTTGACGTGGGTGAAAGAGATGAACTGACGCTTGCCGTCGATCTCGACTTCTTTCATGCCCGGGCTGACTTTGGGGGTGTCGCCCGGATAGGCCTCGGCCAGGCTCTTGAGCACCAGCTTGCTGTCGGGGTGAATCAGGATCTTGCCGTCGGCACTGACGATGAACGCATGACCGTGGCCGCCGAAGTTCAGCGAATTGATGATCGCGCTGACGCTGGACAGGTCGATGTCGGCGCCGGCGACGCCGATCATTTGGCCCTGGTGCTGCACCGGGGTGGCCACGGTGATGACCAGCTTGCCGGAAGACGCGGCAATGTACGGTTCGGTGACGATGGTCTGCTGGGCGCTATTGGCCGCCTTGTACCAGCCACGGGCGCGTGGATCGTAGTCCGCCGCGCGGTTGCCCGCCGGGACCGAGAACATCACGCCGTCGGCGCCACCGAAGTAGCTCAGCTGGAAATTGCCGGTGTAGGCGGGCAGGTCGATGATCCGTTTCAGGCCTGCGGGGGCGTTGCCATCGGCGGTGATCTGCTGGGCCATGGACTGCAGCAATTGCATGCGGCTATCCAGCCAGGTCTGGATGTTGCTGGTGGTCAGGCTGCCGAGTTCCTGCATCGAGGCTTCGGTGCTGTTGCGCAAGGTTTCGCGCTGGCGATAGTCGTTGAACAGGATGAAACAAGCGAATGCGACGGCCACCACGAGGGCGGCAGCCAGCAATATCTTGTGGCTGAACTTCATGTTTCTGGTCATGGATGAGCTACCGCAGAGGATCTGGTCTACAAAAAGGGGGGAGCAAATGCCAGCGACGTGGCTTTGCGTTGCCTGTATGTCGACTGAGCGGCGCCAAAGATTAGGCGGATTTACTGAAAAACGACGAAATACCCGATTGACAGGCAAAGTGGCTGATTTTCGGCAAAAGGTAGACGAGTGGCCCGATAAATAGCCTGCCGGGCACGGAACCTCACAGGGGTTTTCTCTTCTAAGCTTCAGCTTGGCAGCCATGCCAACCCCCTACGCCCCCCGGAGTTTCACCATGTCGTTGCGTTCCATCGCCCTGCTTTCGTTCTGCGTGTTGCTCGCTGCCTGCAGCAAGGTCAATCAGGAAAACTACTCGAAGCTCTCGGCCGGCATGGCCAAGGCCGAAGTGGAAACCCTGTTGGGCAAACCCGCCGATTGTTCAGGCGCGCTCGGCATGTCCAGCTGCACCTGGGGCGACAAGAACAGCTTTATCAGCGTGCAGTTCGCCGGTGACAAAGTGCTGATGTTTTCCGGCCAAGGCCTGAAGTAAACCGGGGCGTTTGCCCACGGGAGAAAAATAATGAAGCAGTTATTGATCATCCTTTTTGCCGGCCTGATGTTGGCCGGCTGTGCCACGCCTGGCCAGGACTCATTGGCCCCCAAGACGGTCAAAAGCGTCAATCTCAAGCGCTACCAGGGCACCTGGTACGAGCTGGCCCGCATGCCGATGTACTTCCAGCGCGACTGCGCGCAATCCGAAGCCCATTACACGCTCAAGCCTGACGGCAACGTTGCCGTGTTGAACCGCTGCCTGACGGCGCAGTGGCAATGGGAAGAGGTCAAGGGCACGGCTTTTCCGCAGGAACCCGGCAAGAACGACAAGCTGTGGGTCGAATTCGATACCTGGTTCTCCAGGCTGATCCCGGGTACGGCGAAGGGCGAATACTGGGTGCTGTACGTCAGCGATGACTACAAGACCGCCATTGTCGGCGATCCAAGCCGCAAGTACTTGTGGCTGTTGTCGCGCACGCCGACCGTGAACGGTGTGGTGCGTGAGGAACTGCTGAGCAAGGCGCGTCAGCAGGGTTACGACACCACGCGGCTGATCTGGCGGGCGTCGGAACAGCAGATGGCCAAGACCTCGGACTAGCAGCATCATTCCCTGTAGGAGCGAGCTTGCTCGCGATGGTGTATCAGGCGCATTGGTGCCGACTGACACTCCATCGCGAGCAAGCTCGCTCCTACAGTATTGTTTCGGTGTCAGCCTAGAAGGTCACGCAGTACCTGGGTGAAGGCGCGGCTGCTTTCTTCCTCATCGGCATGCCGCCCATCCCGCACCACCCACTGGCCGTTCACCAGCACATCGCGCACCTGACGATCGCCACCTGCAAACAGCCAGCGATTGAGAATCCCGTCGCCGTTGGCTGTCGCCAGATACGGATCGTTGCCGTCGAGCACCAGCCAGTCGGCGCGTTTGCCGACTTGCAGTGCGCCAATCGGCTGGCCCAGCGCCTGAGCGCCGCCATCCAGCGCCGCATCGAACAATGTGCGGCCGACCATTGGCTGATCCGCGCCATACAAACGATTACGCCGCTGGTCGCGCAGGCGCTGGCCGTATTCCAGCCAGCGCAACTCTTCCACCACGCTCAGCGACACATGGCTGTCGGAACCGATGCCCATGCGACCGCCCTGGGCGAGGAAATCCACTGCCGGGAAAATCCCGTCCCCCAGGTTGGCTTCGGTGGTCAGGCACAGGCCGGCAATGGCGCGACTCTTGGCCATCGACGTGACTTCTTCCGGGTTGGCGTGGGTCGCGTGGACCAGGCACCAGCGCTGATCGACATCGATGTTTTCGTACAGCCATTGCAGCGGGCGACGACCGCTCCAGGTCAGGCAGTCGTCGACTTCTTTCTGCTGCTCGGCGATATGGATGTGCACCGGGCATTGCTTGTCGCTGGCCGCCAGCACTTCGCTGATCTGCTGCGGCGTGACCGCGCGCAGCGAGTGGAAGCACAGACCCAGGCTTTGCGCCGGTTGCTGCGCCAGGACCGGTTGCAGGCGCGATTGCAGCTTCAGGTAGTTTTCAGTGCTGTTGATAAAACGGCGCTGGCCGTCGTTCGGCGCCTGGCCGCCGAAACCGGAGTGGCTGTAGAGCACCGGCAGCAGGGTCAAGCCGATACCGGCCGAACTGGCAGCCTGGCTGATACGCAGGGCCAGTTCGGCCGGATCGGCATAAGGCTGACCGTTGCTGTCGTGATGCACATAGTGAAATTCTGCCACCGAGGTGTAACCGGCCTTGAGCATTTCGATGTACAGCTGGCGGGCGATGACGCCGAGTTGCTCCGGGCTGATTTTTCCGACGAGGCGATACATCAGGTCGCGCCAGGTCCAGAAACTGTCGTTCGGATTTCCCGCCACTTCCGCCAGCCCGGCCATGGCCCGCTGGAAGGCGTGGGAGTGCAGATTCGGCATGCCCGGCAGCAGCGGGCCGCTCAACCGCTCGGCGCCATCTGCATGGGAATCGGCCTGGATATGGGTCAATACGCCATCGGCGCTGACCTCAAGACGTACATTGTTGGCCCATCCACTAGGCAGCAGCGCGCGTTCGGCAAAGAAGGCGGACATGGTTCAGCACCCCATCGTGTGTTATTTGTATATACATATACAGACGTTTGCCTGCCCGGTAAACTCCGGCAAGCTAGCAATCTCTTTTCAACGAACAAGGATTAACCGTGCCGACTCCGCCTCCAGTTTCTCCGTTGGCCGCGAACATGGGCGACAGTCCGGCGCCCTTGTACGCCCGCGTCAAACAAATGATCACCCAGCAAATCGACAGTGGAAACTGGCCGCCGCACTACCGCGTGCCGTCGGAAAGCGAGCTGGTCAGCCAGCTTGGCTTCAGTCGCATGACCATCAACCGCGCGCTGCGCGAGATGACTGCCGACGGTCTGCTGGTGCGCATGCAAGGCGTCGGCACGTTCGTCGCCGAGCCGAAAAGCCAGTCCGCGCTGTTCGAAGTGCACAACATCGCCGATGAAATCGCCTCTCGCGGTCATCGCCACACCTGCAAGGTCATCACCCTTGAAGAAGAGGCTGCCGGCTCCGAGCGCGCCCTGGCCCTGGACATGCGCGAAGGGCAGAAGGTGTTCCACTCGCTGATCGTGCATTTCGAAAACGATATTCCGGTGCAAATCGAAGACCGTTTCGTCAATGCGCTGGTGGCGCCGGACTATCTCAAGCAGGACTTTACCCTGCAAACGCCATACGCCTATCTCAACCAGGTCGCGCCGCTGACCGAAGGCGAGCACGTGGTCGAGGCGATCCTGGCTGAGCCGTCCGAGTGCAAGTTGCTGCAGATTGAAAAGGGCGAGCCGTGCCTGCTGATCCGTCGCCGCACCTGGTCCGGTCGCCAGCCGGTGACCGCCGCCCGCTTGATCCACCCCGGTTCCCGTCATCGTCTGGAAGGTCGGTTTCACAAATGAGTAGCCTGAAGGTTTTAAGAGCAGTCGATTACCCGCGCATGCCCTGGAAAAACGGCGGCGGCAGCACTGAAGAAATCACCCGCGATGCCGGCACTGGTCTGGACGGGTTTGGCTGGCGCCTGTCGATTGCCGACATCGGCGAGTCGGGCGGATTTTCCACCTTCGCCGGTTACGAGCGGATCATCACCGTGTTACAGGGCGATGGCATGACCTTGTCCGTGGATGGTCAGGTCACGCGGTCGTTGTTACCGCTGGACCCGTTTGCCTTCAGCGGTGAAAGCCAGGTGTCCTGCACCTTGCTGGGTGGGCCGATCCGCGACTTCAACCTGATCTACGCACCACAGCGTTACAGCGCACGGCTGCAATGGCTGAGCGGTGAGCAGCGGTTTTTCAGCGAGGCCGGGACTGTGCTGGTGTTCAGCGTCAGCGATGCGCTTGAGGTGAAGGTCGGTAACAATGCTTCGCAGCTGGGTCGCCATGATTGCCTGCAACTTGTCGGTAACACGGGCCTGCTGGACGTCACCAGCAATGCCGCCTGCTGCGTGATCGAACTGACTGCACGCTGATTTTCCTGCTAATCGGACATCTTGTGGCGAGGGGGTTTACCCCCGTTGGGCTGCGTAGCAGCCCTATTTTTTGGGGCCGTTTCGCGACCCGACGGGGGTAAACCCCCTCGCCACAAAAGCAGTACTCAATTCCGTTTCCCTCCGCGCACCACTTTGTTACCGAACGCCCCAGCGTGGCGCAAAACCACGCTCAAGTAACAACCAGCCCATCCTCCAAAAAATCCCCCCGAAAAAATTCATCTACGCCAAAACCCTTGTTCCAGGCGCTCTGCAGCCCTTTCCGGATTTTTCTTGAATGCGCATCCAACAAGTTGGCCGCTTGATTGCATATGCTTGTATGTACAAGTAAAGACGTATGTGTATGAGTCACGAGGACTCAACCATCGTCCACTGATTCGCCGGTGTGCACTGATGCCCATTGGCTTGCTCGCCCACTGCCTGGGTTGGTTTGGATTGATTGCTGAGGAGTTCTTTTCGTGACTGACAATAAACCTACTAAGTTTCGTGACGTTGAAATCCGTGCTGCCCGCGGTAACAAGCTGACCGCCAAGAGCTGGCTGACTGAAGCGCCGCTGCGCATGCTGATGAACAACCTCGATCCGGAAGTTGCCGAGAACCCTAAGGAACTGGTGGTTTACGGTGGTATCGGTCGTGCGGCACGTAACTGGGAATGCTACGACAAGATCGTTGAAAGCCTGACCAACCTGAACGACGACGAGACCCTGCTGGTGCAATCCGGCAAGCCGGTCGGCGTGTTCAAGACCCACAGCAACGCCCCGCGCGTGCTGATCGCCAACTCCAACCTGGTACCGCACTGGGCGAGCTGGGAACACTTCAACGAACTGGACGCCAAAGGCCTGGCCATGTACGGCCAGATGACCGCCGGCAGCTGGATCTACATCGGCAGCCAGGGCATCGTCCAGGGCACCTACGAAACCTTCGTCGAAGCGGGTCGCCAGCACTACAACGACAACCTGACCGGCAAGTGGGTACTGACCGCTGGCCTGGGTGGCATGGGTGGTGCCCAGCCACTGGCTGCAACCCTGGCCGGCGCTTGCTCGCTGAACATCGAATGCCAGCAGGTCAGCATCGATTTCCGTCTGAAAAGCCGCTATGTCGACGAGCAAGCCAAAGACCTCGACGACGCGCTGGCCCGCATCGCCAAATACACCAAAGAAGGCAAAGCGATTTCCATCGCCCTGCTGGGCAACGCGGCAGAAATCCTGCCGGAACTGGTCCGTCGCGGTGTGCGTCCGGACATGGTCACCGACCAGACCAGCGCCCACGACCCGCTCAACGGCTACCTGCCGGCTGGCTGGACCTGGGAAGAGTACCGCGCTCGTGCCAAGACCGAGCCGGCAGCTGTGATCAAGGCCGCCAAGCAATCGATGGCCGTGCACGTCAAGGCGATGCTGGAATTCCAGAAGCAAGGCATCCCGACCTTCGATTACGGCAACAACATCCGCCAGATGGCGCAAGAAGAAGGCGTGGAAAACGCATTCGACTTCCCTGGCTTCGTACCGGCCTACATCCGTCCTCTGTTCTGCCGCGGTATCGGCCCGTTCCGTTGGGCGGCACTGTCGGGCAACGCTGAAGACATCTACAAGACCGACGCGAAAGTAAAAGAGCTGATCCCGGACGACGCCCACCTGCACAACTGGCTGGACATGGCTCGCGAGCGCATCAGCTTCCAGGGTCTGCCGGCTCGTATCTGCTGGGTTGGCCTGGGCCTGCGTGCCAAGCTGGGCCTGGCGTTCAACGAAATGGTGCGCAGCGGTGAGTTGTCCGCACCAATCGTGATCGGCCGCGACCACCTGGACTCCGGTTCGGTATCGAGCCCGAACCGCGAAACCGAATCGATGCAGGACGGTTCCGATGCCGTGTCCGACTGGCCACTGCTCAACGCCCTGCTCAACACCGCGAGCGGTGCGACCTGGGTGTCCCTGCACCACGGCGGCGGCGTCGGCATGGGCTTCTCCCAGCACTCGGGCATGGTGATTGTCTGCGACGGTACTGACGAAGCGGCCGAGCGTATCGCTCGCGTCCTGCACAACGACCCGGCCACCGGTGTCATGCGTCACGCCGATGCCGGTTACCAGATCGCCATCGACTGCGCCAAGGAACAAGGGCTGAACCTGCCGATGATTACCGGCAAGTAACGCCAAGCCTGTGGCACCGCTTTACCTGTGGGAGCGGGCTTGCTCGCGAAGAGGCCGGCACATTCAACATCTGTGCTGGCTGACACATCGCTTTCGCGAGCAAGCCCGCTCCCACAAAAAAGCAGTTCCACACAAAGCGGTTTCACAGCGAATTCCAATAACAATCCACAGAGGTTGAACCATGGCTGTTAACAGCGAGCGTGCAGGCAGCAAACCGTTGATCGAGAAACGCTCGATCGACTACATCCCGGAAGCGGAAAGACACGGTCGTCTGTTTAGCCAATTCACCCTGTGGATGGGTGCCAACCTGCAAATCACCGCGATTGTCACCGGGGCCCTGGCCGTGGTGCTGGGCGGTGATGTGTTCTGGTCGTTGATCGGTCTGCTGATCGGGCAATTGCTCGGCGGTGGCGTCATGGCGCTGCATGCCGCGCAAGGTCCCAAGCTTGGCCTGCCGCAGATGATCTCCAGTCGTGTGCAGTTCGGCGTCTATGGCGCAGCCATCCCGATCGTGCTGGTCTGTCTGATGTACCTCGGTTTCACCGCGACGGGCACCGTGCTTTCCGGTCAGGCGCTGGGCCAGTTGTTTGGTGTCAGTGACACCGTCGGCATCCTCCTTTTTGCCAGTGTCATCGTGCTGGTCACGGTGCTCGGTTATCGGGTGATCCATTGGATCGGCCGTGTTGCCAGCATCATTGGCGTGATTGCCTTTGTTTACCTGTTCAGCCGTCTGATGAGCCAGGTGGACGTTGGCGCACTGTTGCAAATCCGCCACTTCAGCTGGAGCAGTTTCTTGCTTGCGGTGTCGCTCGCGGCATCCTGGCAGATCGCCTTCGGCCCTTATGTGGCTGACTATTCCCGCTACCTGCCGAGCAAGATTTCCTCGGTGAAAACTTTTTTTGCCGCAGGCGCAGGTTCGGTCATTGGTGCACAGGTGGCGATGGTCCTCGGCGTGTTCGCAGCCGCTTCGGCCAACGGGCAATTCGCCGGCCACGAAGTGGCCTACATCGTGGGTCTGGGCGGTACTGGTGCCACTGCTGCGCTGCTGTACTTCAGCATCGCATTCGGCAAGGTCACCATCTCCACGCTGAACTCCTACGGCAGCTTCATGTGCATCGCCACCATCATCAGCGGTTTCCGTGGTGACCTGAAGGTATCGCGCTTGCAGCGCCTGGTCTTCGTGCTGGTCATCGTCGGTGCTGCGACCCTGATGGCGTTGCTCGGTCAGCACTCGTTCCTCGGCGCGTTCAAGTCCTTCATCCTGTTCCTGCTGGCGTTCTTCACGCCATGGAGCGCGATCAACCTGGTGGACTACTACTGCATCACTCGCGAGCGCTATGACGTACCGGCGCTGGCCGATCCGAACGGTCGCTACGGTCGCTGGAACCTTCTCGGTATCAGCGTCTATGTGTTCGGTGTGCTGGTGCAGCTGCCGTTCATCTCTACCAAGTTCTATACCGGTCCGCTGGTAGCCGCTCTGGGTGATGTGGATATTTCCTGGATCATCGGCCTGGTGATTCCCGCAGCCCTGTATTACCTGTGTGCAAAAAAATGGCACGGCACAGTGCCCGATCAACTGATTCTGCCGGTCGAGCAGGACAGTGTTGTACAACCTAAAACAAGCAAGGCTGGTCGCGCTGCGGCGCAGGCCTGATTGGACGTGGACAGGGCTGGATGCCTCTTGACTGCCGTAAGCCAATTCATGATTAGGAGCGTCACAACAATGAAATCGAACAAGACCCTGCTGACCACATTGCTTTCCATGGGCCTGCTGGCCAGCGCTGGCGCCACTCAGGCGGCGGGTTGGTGCGAATCGGGCAAACCGGTGAAATTCGCCGGCCTGAACTGGGAAAGCGCCATGCTCCTGACCGACGTTCTGCAAGTCGTGCTGGAGAAAGGCTACGACTGCAAGACCGACAGCCTGCCAGGCAACTCCATCACCATGGAAAACGCCCTGAGCAGCAACGACATCCAGGTGTTTGCCGAAGAGTGGGTCGGCCGCAGCGAAGTCTGGAACAAGGCCGAGAAGGCCGGCAAGGTCGTCGGTGTCGGCGCGCCAGTGGTGGGTGCCGTCGAAGGCTGGTACGTACCGCGCTACGTGATCGAAGGCGACGCCAAGCGCAAGCTGGAAGCCAAGGCGCCGGACCTCAAGAACATTGCTGACCTGGGCAAGTACTCGGCGATTTTCAAGGACGCCGAAGAACCCTCCAAGGGCCGTTTCTACAACTGCCCGGCTGGCTGGACCTGTGAGCTGGACAACAGCGAAATGCTGAAAAGCTACGGTCTGGAAAGCACCTACACCAACTTCCGTCCAGGCACCGGCCCGGCGCTGGATGCCGCCGTGCTGTCGAGCTACAAGCGTGGCGAGCCGATCCTGTTCTACTACTGGTCGCCAACCCCGCTGATGGGCCAGGTCGACGTGGTGAAACTCGAAGAGAAACCAGGCGTGGACAAGACCGTGACCATCAAGGTCGGCCTGTCCAAGACCTTCCACGACGAAGCCCCGGAACTGGTGGCCGTGCTGGAAAAGGTCAACCTGCCAATCGACCTGCTGAACCAGAACCTGGGACGCATGACCAAAGAGCGGATCGAGTCGCCAAAACTGGCCAAGATCTTCTTGAAGGAACATCCTGAAGTCTGGCACGCATGGGTGAGCGACGACGCAGCCAAGAAAATCGACGCGGCCTTGTAGGTTGGGCCTCTCCGGCTGCCGGTAGCGGCAGTCGGATGCTTGATCACAACCCCTTGATTGAGAGTCTCTTATGTTTCCCGAAAGCTTTACCTTTTCCATCGCCGACTGGGTCAACAGTTGGGTCGATTCGCTGGTCACCAACTACGGCGACGTGTTCCGGCACATCTCCGACACCCTGTTGTGGGCCATCGTCAATCTTGAAGGGCTACTGCGCGCAGCGCCCTGGTGGCTGATGCTGGCCATCGTGGCGGGCGTGGCCTGGCACGCAACCCGCAAAGTCGTGACCACGGCGGTGATCGTCGGCCTGCTGTTCCTGGTGGGTGCGGTCGGCCTCTGGGACAAGCTGATGCAGACCCTGGCGCTGATGATGGTGGCGACGATCATCTCGGTGTTGATCGGCATTCCGCTGGGCATTCTCTCGGCACGCAGCAATCGCCTGCGTTCGGTGCTGATGCCGTTGCTGGACATCATGCAGACCATGCCGAGCTTCGTGTACCTGATCCCGGTGCTGATGCTGTTTGGCCTGGGCAAGGTTCCGGCGATTTTCGCCACGGTGATCTACGCCGCACCACCGCTGATCCGCCTGACCGACCTGGGCATTCGCCAGGTCGACGGTGAAGTGATGGAAGCGATCAACGCCTTCGGTGCCAACCGCTGGCAGCAACTGTTTGGCGTGCAACTGCCGCTGGCCCTGCCGAGCATCATGGCCGGGATCAACCAGACCACGATGATGGCCCTGTCGATGGTGGTGATCGCCTCGATGATCGGTGCCCGTGGCTTGGGTGAAGACGTGCTGGTGGGGATTCAGACCCTCAACGTCGGACGTGGTCTTGAAGCCGGTCTGGCGATCGTGATTCTGGCTGTAGTGATCGACCGCATTACACAGGCGTACGGTCGCGCACGGCATGAGGTGAGCAAATGAACAACGCAACCGTGAGCAAGATCGAAGTCAAGAACGTCTTCAAGATTTTCGGCAACCGCGCCAAGGACGCGCTGGCCATGGTCGGCCAGGGCAAGACCAAGGACCAGGTGCTGGCCGAAACCGGCTGCGTGGTCGGCGTGAACGACCTGTCGCTGAGCATTGGCAGCGGCGAGATCTTCGTGATCATGGGCCTGTCCGGCTCCGGCAAGTCGACCCTGGTACGCCACTTCAACCGCCTGATCGACCCGACGAGCGGCGCGATCCTGGTGGACGGCGTGGACATCCTGCAATACGACATGGAAGCCCTGCGCGAATTTCGTCGGCGCAAGATCAGCATGGTGTTCCAGAGCTTCGGCCTGTTGCCGCACAAGACTGTGGTGGAGAACGTCGCCTACGGCCTGAAAATCCGTGGCGAAAGCAAAGCCATGTGCGCCGAGCGCGCGCTGCACTGGATCAACACCGTGGGCCTCAAGGGCTACGAAAACAAATACCCGCATCAGCTCTCCGGCGGTATGCGTCAGCGTGTGGGTCTGGCCCGCGCTCTGGCGGCGGACACCGACATCATCCTCATGGACGAAGCGTTCAGCGCCCTCGACCCGCTGATCCGCGCAGAGATGCAGGACCAGTTGCTGGAGCTGCAAAAGACCCTGCACAAGACCATCGTCTTCATCACCCACGACCTCGACGAGGCCGTGCGCATCGGCAACCGCATCGCGATCCTCAAGGACGGCCGCCTGATCCAGGTCGGCACGCCGAGAGAGATCCTGCACTCGCCGGCAGATGAATACGTCGACCGCTTTGTGCAGCGTCGGGCGGCGGTGGTCTGAGAAAGTTGTGGTAGCTGGGCCGGCCCTTTCGCGGGCAAGCCCGCTCCCACAAGGATCTGTGTCGAACACCAGTTTTGAGTACACCAGCAACCACTGTGGGAGCGGGCTTGCCCGCGAAGGCGTCAGTGAAGCTGCATCTATATTCAGGTTTGTACGATGAGGTTGAAGATGTCCCAGGCCGAAAAAATCGTTATCACCGAGGCGCAGGTCACTTGGCGGGATGTGGTCGCCGTGGCGCGTCATGGCGCACAGCTTGAGCTGTCGGCGCCGATCTGGGCGCGCATCGAAAACGCCCAGGCCATCGTCCAGCGCATCGTCACCAGCGGCGAACGTGCCTATGGCATCAACACCGGCCTGGGCGCGCTGTGCAACGTCTCGCTGCAGGACGAACAACTCAGCCAGTTGTCGCGCAATACCTTGCTCAGCCACGCCTGTGGCGTTGGCGCGCCATTGAGCGACGAGCAGACCCGTTCGATCATGTGCGCGGCCATCGTCAACTACAGCCACGGTAAATCCGGCCTGCACCGTCAGGTCGTCGAAGCGCTGCTGGCACTGCTCAACCGTGGTATCACCCCGCAAGTGCCGTCCCAGGGTTCCGTGGGCTACCTGACCCACATGGCGCACATCGGCATCGCGCTGCTGGGTGTTGGCAATGTCAGCTATCGCGGCCAGGTCGTTTCCGCGCAGCAGGCCCTCGCTGAAGAAGGCCTGCAACCGGTTCGCCTCGGCGCCAAGGACGGCTTGTGCCTGGTCAACGGTACGCCCTGCATGACTGGCCTGAGCTGCCTGGCCATTGCCGATGCCTCGCGCCTGCTGGAATGGGCCGACGTGATTGGCGCCATGAGCTTCGAAGCTCAACGCGGTCAGATTGACGCCTTCGACGCCGAGATCATCGCGCTCAAGCCGCACCCGGGCATGCAGCAGGTCGGGATCAATCTGCGGGCCTTGCTCGACGGCAGCGAAGTGATCGCCCAGAGCAAAGGCATTCGCACGCAGGATGCCCTGAGCATCCGTTCGATCCCGCAGGTGCACGGCGCCGCCCGCGACCAACTGGTACACGCGATCAAGCAGATCGAAACCGAACTCAACGGTGCCACCGACAACCCGCTGGTGCTGGGCACCGCGGACAATTACCGCGTGGTGTCCCAGGCCAACCCCCATGGCCAGTCCGTGGCAATGGCGGCGGACCTGCTGGCGATTGCCATGGCGGAAATCGGCTCCATCGCCGAGCGTCGCCTGGACCGCTTGATCAACCCGCACGTCAGTGGTCTGCCGGCCTTCCTGGTGGCCAACCCGGGAGTAAACTCGGGGATGATGATCGTGCAATACGTGGCTGCGTCGCTGTGCGCGGAGAACCGTCAATTGGCGCAACCGGCGGTGCTGGATAACTACGTGACTTCGGGCCTGCAGGAAGATCACCTGAGCCTGGGCACCAACGCCGCGCTGAAGCTGCACCGCGCACTGGAAAACTGCACGCAGATCCTCGCCATCGAGTACCTGCTGGCGGCCCAGGCGTTCGAGTTCCTCAAAGCGCAACGTTTTGGCGCCGGCACCGATGCGGCGTGGCGCCTGCTGCGCGAGCGCGTTCCGGCTTACGACCAGGACCGCTGGCTGGCACCGGACATCGCCGCTGCGGCGGGCGTTTTGAAAGACCCGGCCTTGCTGCACAAAGCCTTGCCGAATTTGCACTGATTTCCACACAACACCAACGTGCCAAGGCGCGGCTCCTCAAAAGGCAGACGCGACGGACAACGGACATCTCCGGAGCGTCTGGTGAGTTAATGACCACTCTCAAAAGGAGCACAAAATGACTGCGCTAAACCTGATCCCCGGCCAACTGAGCCTCGCCCAA